>SXIE01000191.1 GCA_005772945.1 Pseudomonadota bacterium | reverse complement strand
TGCGGGCCGAGGAGGCGAAGGCGGCGCTGACGAAGCTGCCGGGGTTCGCGGCGCTGTTCGGCGGACCGACCTTCAACGAGTTCGTGGTGCGGACGCCGATTCCGGCCGAGCAGCTGGTCGATCGGCTGGCGGCGCAGCGGATCGCGCCGGGCCTCGCGCTCGGGACGTTCGATGCGGCGCTCGACCATGCGCTGCTGGTCACGGCGACCGAGCTCACGACCAGCGACGAGATCGCGCGGCTGGCCGAGGCGCTCGCCGCGGCCGTTTGACGAAGGCCCGCGCCGCGCGCGCGCTACTTCCGGAGGGCCTCCTCGATGATCGGCGACATCGTCTCGAGCGAGTAGCCGCCCGGGAGATTGAGCTTGCGGCCGTTGAGGTAGAGCGTCGGCGTGCCGCGAACGCCCGCGGCCTGGACCTCGGCGAGATCCTTCTCGAGGATCGCGTCCGGACGCTTCGATGCGAGGCAGGCGTCGAGCTTCTTCCGATCGAGCTTGATCGCCTCGGCCAGGCCAGGAAGCTCCGATTCCAGCTGTGACGACCGCTCGTAGAGCCATGCCGCGGCTGCCCAGAACTTCCCTTGTTCGTTGGCGCACAACGCCACGCGAGCGGCGGGGACGGCCTGATCATGGAAGCCCAGCGGGTAGTTCTTCCAGATGACGGCGACCTTGCCCGGGTACTTCGCGACGAGCTCCGGCAGAACCGGCGCGGCACGCGCACAGAACGGGCACTGGAAGTCGCCGACCACGACGATGTGGACCTTGGCGCTGGCCTTGCCGAGGATCGGCGAGCCCTTCTCCGTGAAGGCCTCGACCTTCGCTTCGAGCACCTCGAACACCTTGCCGTCCTTGACCAGCGTCGCATAGAGCGTGGCCGGCGCGACGCCCGTCGCGAGCTTGGCCTCGGCCTCTTTGAGCGCATCGTCGACCGCGACAACGAAGTCCTCGAAGGCCCGCGCGCCGACGTACTTGCGACCGTTCACGAACGTGGTTGGCGTTCCGCGCGCCGTCACGTCCCCCGCGAGCGCGCTGTCCGCGTCGAGCTGCTTTTGGTGCTTCGCACCGGCGACGCACTTGCTCCACGCCGCGACATCGAGCCCGAGCGCGCTCGCGGACGCCTCGAGCTCCGCGTCGCCGAGGGCGTTCATGTCGCTGTAGAGCCGATCGTGCATCTCCCAGAACTTGCCCTGGTCCTTGGCGCAGAGCGCGGCGTGGGCGGCCGGGACGGCGCGATTGTGAAAGGGCAGCGGGTGGTGCTTATAGACGAGGCGCACCTTGTCGCCGTAGCGCGCGCGGAGCGCGTCGAGCGTCTTCATGTGCCGCGCGCAGAACGGGCATTGGAAGTCGCTGAAGACCACCAAGGTCACGGGCGCCGCGAGCGGGCCGCGGATCGCATCGCGCGCCTCGTCGACCGTCACGCGATAGACCGCGGTGTCCTCGGGCGTACTCGCCTTTGGTGCGGTCGCGGGCGGCTGCTTGACCCCCGCGAGGTAGTCCGCGAGGTCGGCCTTGTTCGCCCTGGTGCGCTCGGCGATCCAGGCGGGACCGCGACGCCCGGCCTTATCGCTGAGCGCGATCTCGTCATCGATGATCGCCTGGAATTGGTCGATCGGTTGCGCCCCGCGGAGCTCGCGCCCGTTGATGAAGAAGCACGGCGTGCCGGTCGCACCCAAGGCGGCCGCGATACGCTGCTCGAGCGCGATCTTGTCGGCGATCAGCGTGTCGCCGAGATCGGCCTTGAAGCGCCCGAGGTCCAACCCGAGCTCGCTGGCGAAGCGCTCCAGATCCGGGGCATCGAGGGTGCTGTGATTGGCGAAGAGCCTGGTCGCGTAGGCCGCGAACGCACCCTGCTTGCGGGCGGCCTCGGACGCGATCGCCGCCGGCTTCGCGTTCGCATGGAACGGCAACGGGTTGTGCATGAAGCGCACGCTGAGCGCGCCGCCGTAGAGGCTTCCCAGCTGATCGAGCGTCGCGTCGGCGCGTGCGCAGAAGGGGCACTGAAAATCCGAGACCGCGACGATCGTTACCTTCGCCGCGGTGTCATCGTCCGAAGGCAGCGCCCGCGCCGACGAGGCGGCGAGGGCGACGAGGGGGAGAAAGGCGAGGGCTGTGGCGGTGCACGACAGGGGGCGTGGTTGCATAGGGCGGTCTTAACTCAACCCTCGGCGTCGATCATCCCTCAATCCTCGGTATCGGGGATGTGCCGCCAGTCGTCCGGCTCGGGGGTGATCGTGACGACGATCGCCGTGCCGTCCCGCCGAAAGGGCAGCTGCTCGAGCGCGCCCCCGCGGGCGGGGCCCCAGACACAGCGGCCGCTGCCGGGTTCGAAGCGCGCGCCGTGGTTCGCGCAGACCACCGTGAGCCCGTCGTGATCGAGCACGTTGCCGTCGCCGAGATCGAGCGAGTAGGGGACGTGTGGGCACCGATTGACGTAGACGTGGAGCGCCCCGTCGCCGTCCACGACGACCATCCCCCCGAGCGGCGCGCCGTCGCGTCGGAACGCGAACATGACCGCGCGCCCGCGCCCGACGCCCGCGACCTCGACGCGGACCGCGGTGTCGTCCGTATGATCGATGGGCAGCCGCTTCGCGGCCTTCGCGATCGTCGTGGCCGCGTCGTCCTCGGGCCCATCGTCGCTCACGGTCCGAGGTGGTGTTCCTCGAGCCACTTCTCGACGTCCATGGCCGCCTGACACCCCATGCCCGCGGCCGTGACCGCTTGCCGATAACGCGTGTCGGCCACGTCGCCGCAGCCAAAGACGCCGTCGACCGACGTGCGCGTTCCTTGGAGTTGCAAGTATCCGCCGCCGTCGACCGCGACCTGGCCGCCGAGGAAGGCGGTGTTCGGCTCGTGCCCGATGGCGAGAAAGATCCCATCGACGTGGATTTCGCTGAGCTCGTTGTTCTTCGTGTTGCGGAGGCGCGCGCCCGAGATGACGCGCCCGTCGGCCGAGAGGTAGCCGTCGATATCGCGGTTCCAGAGCACCTCGATCTTCGGGTTCGCGAGCACGCGCTCCTGCATGATCTTGGATGCGCGCAGCGTGTCGCGCCGATGCACGAGGCTGACCTTGGAGGCGAAGCGCGTCAGGAAGTTCGCCTCCTCGGCCGCCGAGTCGCCGCCGCCGACGACGATGATCTCCTTGCCGCGGAAGAAGAAGCC
>SXIE01000190.1 GCA_005772945.1 Pseudomonadota bacterium | reverse complement strand
TCGCGATGGCGGCCTCCAACTGGCCCTCGAGCTTCGCGAGCGCGAGCGCCTTGTTCTGCGTGAAGATGGCCGAGCTCGGGTCGATCTCGAGCGCCTTGTCGTAGGCGCGCACCGCGTCCGCCCAGAGTTCCTCTTTGCGATCGAGGACGCCGCGCGTGTTCCAGGCCTGGGCGCGGTCGTCGCGCTCGAGGTCGGGGTCGGCGAGCGCGGCCTCGATCTCGACGCGGGCGTGCATGGTGTCGCCCTTCTTGACGAGCGTGTGGGCGAGCGAGAGATGCGCCTGACCCCAGGTCGGGTACGCCGCGACCGCCGCGCGGAAGTGCGTCTCGGCGCCGTCGAGCTTCTGCTGTTGCTTGAGCAGCACGCCGAGCGAGAAGTGGCAGCGGCCGTAGGTGCTGTCGATCGTCAGGCATTGCTCGAACAGCGCCTGGGCCCCCGCAACGTCGCCGGCCGCCTTCTTGGCGATGCCCTGCTTGTAGACCTCGACCGCTTTCGGGGTGGGCGCGGCCGCGTAGGAAGCGGGCGCGAGCCCGAGCGACAAGACCACGACAGCGACGACGGTGACGACGTTGGTTCCGAACATGGCGCGCACAATACCGGAAGCTGGCCAGGCATGCCCGCTTTCGGTAAGAGCCCCGGGCCATGACGCTCGCCCCCCAGGACCCGATCCGACCCGACGCGACGCCGCTCGCCGTGGTTGCCAAGGCCGACCTGAAGGCGATGACGCGCGCCGAGCTGACGACATGGGTGACGGCCTCGCTCGGCGAGCCACGCTTCCGCGCCGACCAGATCTTCCGTTGGATCCACATGCGCGGGGTCAACTCCTTCGAGGAGATGACGGACCTCAACAAGCCGCTGAGGACCAGCCTGGAGGCGGTCGCGCGCCTCGGCGGCCTCGCGCTGGAGGACGTCAAACGGTCGCAGGACGGGACGCGCAAGCTGCTCTTTCGGACAGCGGACGGCGACCGCATCGAGTCGGTCCTCATCCCGATGGAGGACCGCATCACGCAGTGCGTGTCGTCGCAGGTCGGGTGCAAGATCGGCTGCGATTTCTGCCTGACGGCGCGCATGCCGCTTCGGCGCAACCTCGCCGCGAGCGAGATCGTGGACCAGGTGCTGTGGGCACAGAAGGTGCTCGCGGAAGAGGCGGGCGCGGGCGGCGACGGCCCGACGCGCGTCGCGAACATCGTCTATATGGGGATGGGCGAGCCGCTCGACAACTACGACAACGTCATGCGATCGCTCAGGATTCTGACCGACGAGCTCGGCATCCAGATCTCGCCGCGGCGCATCACCGTATCGACCAGCGGGGTCGTTCCGAAGTTGCAGCGACTTGCAAAGGAAGACCTCCAGCCGCAGCTCGCGGTGAGCCTGAACGCGTCGCACAACGTGCAGCGGACCGCGCTCATCCCGATCAACAAGGCCTGGCCGATCGAGGAGCTGGTCAAGACCCTGAAGGCGTTCCCGCTCGCGACGCGGCGGCGCATCACGGTCGAGTACGTTCTCTTGGCGGGCGTGAACGACACGCGCGACGACGCCGAGCGCGTCGCCAAGATGTTGCGCGGGCTGCGCTGCAAGGTGAACCTCATCCCGTTCAACCCGTGGCCTGGATCGCAGTACGCGCGCCCGACACCGCAGGCGGTCGACGGCTTCGGCCAGGTGCTGCTCGACCACGGCTATACGGTGACGGTGCGCTACTCGAAGGGCGACGACATCGGCGCGGCGTGCGGGCAGCTCGACGGCACCGCGGTCCACGCGGAGTAGCGCTCGCGCGGTCCAGTCGGCTGGACTCCAGCGTCAAAACAGATTTTCTTGCACGTATGCGTTCCTGAAAGGACCTCGAATGAAGGGCACCGGTTGTCTTGCGATCGCCACAACCATCCTGCTGGCCGGCTGCACGAAGAAAGAAGAAGCCGCCGACAACAAGACGGTTTCGGTTGCTCCCGCCACGACCAACGCCGCGGATGGCGACGCACCTGCGCCGCCTTCGGTCGCACCTGCGCCGCCTTCGGTCGCACCTGCGCCGCCTCCGGCCGTACCTGCCGGGGCCCCGGCCCCTGCGCCGACGGATGAGCTCGCGGCGGCGCCGCCTGCCACCGCGGCTCCGGTTCCGACCGATGCCGAGGTAGAGGCCGCGGGCCCCAAGCTCGTGGGGATGTTCGTGAAGCTCGGCGACGCCATTTCCAACAATGCGCGGGATTGCGCCGTGATGGCCACCGCGATCAAGAGGGTCACCGCCGAAAACAAAGACTTCCTCCAGGAAGCCCAGAAGTGGCAGCGCAACCCCGCCGCGCAAGAAAAGCTAAGCGAGTGGCTGGCCAAGAACGGCGCCATGGAAACCATTCAGAAGAAGATGATGGACGGCATGACCACGTGCGGTCAGGACGCCAGTGTCATGAGCGCCCTCACCGAGATGATGGCCCCCGATTGAACATCGTCGGCCGTGGTTGAAGTCGCGGGGGCTCCGGCGCTGTCAGGTCGCGTTGGGCTCGTCCGGGCCGCCCGCGACGCTCCCGAGCACGAGCGCCGCTTCGGCGTCGGTCAGGCGACGCACGTCCCCCTCGGCAAGATCGGCGGGCAGCGCGAGCGCCCCGAACTGCGAGCGATGCAGCGCCGTGACGTGCCCGCCGAGCGCGCCGATCATGCGCTTGACCTGATGGTGCTTGCCCTCGTGGACGACCACCCGGGCGCGTCCGGGACCGAGCACCGTGACCTCGGCCGGTCTGCAGCGCGTGCCGTCCGCCAGCACGAGCCCGGCTGCCGCCCGCGCCGCCGCGTCGTCGACCAGCGCGCGCGCGTGGACGACCTCGTAGGTGCGGGGCACGTGGCGCCGCGGATGCGTCAGCGCGTGGAGTAGCGGCCCGTCGTCGGTCAGGAGCAGGAGGCCGGTCGCGTCCTTGTCGAGGCGCCCGATCGGCGCCAGCCCCGGGCGCGCGAGCGCCTCGGGCACGAGGTCGATGACGGTGCGGTCGCGCGGATCGGCGGTCGAGGAGACGACCCCGAGCGGCTTGTGCATGACGAGGAGCGTCAGCGTGGGGAGCGCGAGCGGCGTGCCGTCGATGGTCACGTCCGCGCCGTCCGCGACGTGCTGCGCAAAATCCCGAACGACCTCGCCGCCGACCGCGATGTGGCGGCCCCGGATATAGCGCTGCGCATCCGCACGGCTACACGGCAGGGCTTTGGCTACGTAGGCGTCCAGGCGAAGCGTCGACATCGCGTCCGTCGTATGACTAGAGTCGCGCGCGATGTCCAGTCCGCCGAACCGCCCGCGTCCGCCTTCTCACGACCCGACGCGCGGCAAGCGCAAGTCCCTGACCAACGTCGGCGGGCCGACGCGCTTCGAGGGTGAGAGCGCCTTCCGCGCGCTCTTGACCGACGCCATGACCACGCCCCCCGGCGACGACGGGCGCCTCCTGACGCACGCCTTCCACGCGTGGCCGGCGCGCCTCCATCCGCACACGGCGCGCGTGCTCGTCGCCGGGGCGCCCGCCGGCGCGGCCATCGCGGACCCGTTCATGGGCGGCGGCACGATCGTGCTCGAGGCGATGCTCGCGGGGCGCATGGCGGTCGGCAGCGACCTCAACCCCGTCGCGCTCGAGGTCGCCTGGACCCGCACGCGGCGCGGCCCGCCGGCTCTCCTGCAGTCGCTCCTGCCCCGCGCCAAGGCGCTCGTCAAAGCCGCGCGCGCCGTGAACGACGGCGGCCGGCGCGACGTCCGCCTCCACGAACGGATCGGCGCCTGGTTCGATCCGCCGGCCTTCATCGAGGTCGCTGCGCTCGTCATCGCGTTGCGCGATGCCCGCGCGCGCGGCGCGCCGAACGCGATCGACGCGACCGCCACGCGCATCCTCGGCGCCGCGCTCTCGTCGGTCATCGTCAAGGTCTCGCGCCAGGTCTCGGACTCCGTGACCAAGATCGACCGCCGCAGCGAGGTCGTCTGGCGCCCTGGCGCCGTCTGGCATTGGTTCGTCAAGCGCACCGACGAGCTGGCGCGCCAGCTCGGCGAGTTCGCCAAGGCGCTTCCCGCGGGTGCCCCCGAGCCGCGACTCTTGCTCGGCGATGCACGCGTTGCGCCCGCCTCGCTACCCCCGCTCGGGGCCGTCATCTCCTCGCCGCCCTATCCCGGCGTCTATGATTACCTGCAGCACCACCTCCTGCGCTGTGCCGTGCTCGACCTGGATCCGGGCCCGCTGGCGACCGGCGAGATCGGCAGCCGCCGCGACGCCAAGCGTCTGGGCGGGCCCGAGGCGATGGCGCGCTATGCGTCCGATCTCGGCAAGACCCTCGCGACCTGGGGCCGCGCCCTCGCGCCGGGCGGCTTCGCCGCGCTCGTCGTCGGCGACGGACAGATCGGGACGCGCGCCCTTCCGGTCATCCCGCTCATCGAGGTCGCGGCGACGCTCGGCGGCATGCGCCTCCGCGCTGTCGCGACCCAGCCGCGTCCGACCTTCGGGCCGTCGCAACCCAAGGGACCCGCCAAGAACGAGCACCTCGTGCTCCTCACGCGCCTCTGACGCCCGCGCACCGCGCGCACCCGCGCACCCGACTTGCTCCGCCGCCTCGAACCCTGCTACACCCGACCCCACTCCGACCATGAACGACGCTTCCACCCCCCTCTCGGCGCTCGGCGCCGCCCTCGCTGCGTTCAACCACGCGCGCGACTGGGGCCAGTTCCACACGCCGCGCGACCTGGCGATGGCGCTCTCGGTCGAGGTCGGCGAGGTGCTCGAGCTGTTCCTCTGGCGCGCCGAGTCGGCCGAGCTCCCGCCCGCGGAGCGCCTGCGCGAGGAGCTCGGTGACGTGCTCATCTGCCTCGTCAACCTGGCCCAGAAGGTCGACGTCGATCTGATGGACGCCGCCCAGGCCAAGCTCGCGCTCAACGCCGCCAAGTACCCGGTCGAGCGCGCGCGCGGCAACGCCACGAAGTGGAGCGAGCTCGGCGCCGCCGAGGCGCCTCCGCTTCCCCCCGTCCCCGAGCGCGCCGATGCACCGGGCGCGGGTCCC
>SXIE01000189.1 GCA_005772945.1 Pseudomonadota bacterium | reverse complement strand
CCTCCGAGCGCGGCCCCGCGATGGTCCCGTTCGGCGCCGGCTGCAGATCGGCGTCGACCACGCCGAGCGCGGTCGAGCGGCGCTCGAGCGCCGACTTGCTGACGTCCTCCATGCGTGCGCTATAGCGCGGGTGCCGACTTGCCGCGACTCCCTCTGCGCCGGAGTGCCTCGCGGGCGCGCGCGAGGCCGTCGAGCAGCCTCACCGCCAGATCGGGTGCGAGCCGCTTCAGGCCCCAGAACGCCACCGCCTCGGCCGCGACCGGGACCACCGTGCGTCCTTGGTCGACCGCGTCGACGATGGCCGCCGCCACGCGCTCGGGCGGGACGCCGCGCTTCTGCCAGAAGGCGTCGTTGGCCGCGAGGTCGTCGGCCAGCTTGCCGCGCGCGCGCGAGCCCTTGACGATCGACGTCGCGATCATCCCGGGGCAGATCGTGGCGACGCCGATACCGTGCGGCGCGAGCTCGCCGCGCAGCGCCTCGGAGAGGCCGAAGACCGCAAACTTCGTCGCCGCGTACGCGCCGAGCTGCCGAAAGGCGATGAACCCCATCATCGAGGAGACGTTGACGACGTAGCCCGCCCTCGCTCGCGAAGAGCGCATCGCGCTTGCCCGCGCGGCATTCCGCGCGACCATCGGGGGCACGAAGAAATGGCAGCCGTGGACGACGCCCATGAGGTTGATGCCGACGACCCAATCCCAGTCGCTCAGCGGCGTCTCGAGAAACGTCGCGCTCAGGGCGACGCCAGCGTTGTTCACGAGGATGTCGACCGCCGGTACCAGGGCATGCACGTGGTCCGCGAACGCGGCCATCGCGGCGCGGTCCGCGACGTCGACCTGCTCGGCGAGGAGGAGGCGCGTCCCGAGCTCGGCCCGCAGCTCTGCGAGGCCGTCGGCGTTGATATCGCACGCGATGATCGACGCGCCGCGGGCGGCGCAGGCGCGCGCGGTGGCGAGCCCGATCCCGCTGGCCGCGCCGGTGATGAGGACGACCGCCGACGCCGGGGCCGGAGCCATCAGATCGTCCGCAGCGCGACGACGGGAACACCCGGCGGGAGGCGCTGTCGGCCCGACAGGAACCCGAGCTCGAGCAGGAACGCATACCCCGCGACAAGCGCGCCGGTGGCCGTGACCAGCTCGCCGACCGCCCCGGCCGTCCCGCCCGTGGCGAGCACGTCGTCGAGGATCAGCGCGCGGTCCGAGGCTGTCAGCGCATCCGCGTGCATCTCGAGCGTGTCGGTCCCGTACTCGAGCGCGTACGACACGCGCCGCGTCGGGCGCGGCAGCTTGCCGGGCTTGCGCACGATGGTCAGCCCCACGTCCAGGGCCCGGGCGAGCGCGCCGCCGAAGATGAACCCGCGCGACTCGATCGCGACGATCTGCGTCGGCGCCAGCGGCCGCGCGGCCGCGGCGAATAGGTCGATCACCGCGCCGAAGGCCGCCGGATCGGCGAGCAGAGGCGTGATGTCTTTGAAGAGGATG
The DNA here is from genome assembly GCA_005772945.1 of Pseudomonadota bacterium. The sequence goes on along the minus strand of SXIE01000189.1, from coordinate 3,136 downwards.
CCGGGCTTGGGATAGTCGGGGACGTCGACAACGCGTTGGAACCAATCCAATGGAGCAGCGGTGGTCATCGCGAATCCCCTGTTTTGCTACGTCTTAGGCGCGTCCGTGAAGTGCGGCGCGACGGCCGCGAGCGCGCCGTGGTCGGTCGGGTCGAGGCCGAGCGGCGTGACCGACACCCAACCCTGTCGCACCGACTCGCAGTCGGTGCCCTCGACGTGCTCGATGCGCGGCCAGGCGCCCCCGATCCAGAAATAGGGCCGCCCGCGCGGGTCCTCGCGGAACACGATCTCGTTCGTGTAGAAGCGGCGCCCGAGCGTCGTGGTCTTGAGCCCGAGGATCCCCGGGACCCCGAGCCATCCGGCCGGCTCGTCCTCACGCGGCCCGGGGATGTTCACGTTCAGCAGCACCTCGGGCGGAAGGCCTTGGTCGCGGACGCGCCGGAGGATCTCCAGCACGATCGGCCGAACCGCATCGAACGGCTGCGGCGCGCGCGCCACGAGCGAGAACGCGACCGACGGCACGCCGTGGATCAGCCCCTCGCGCGCGGCCCCGACGGTCCCCGAGTAATAGACGTCGTAGCCGACGTTGGGCCCGTGGTTGATGCCCGACAGCACCAGATCGGGACGTCGATCCTTGAGCACATGCGCGAGCGCCACGAACACCGAGTCGACCGGCGTGCCATCGACCGAGTAGCGGTCCTCGCCGTGCGCATCGAGGCGCAGCGGCGCGTGCAGCGAGATCTTCTGCGAGACGCCGCTCTGCTCGGTCGACGGCGCGACCACGACGACCTCGTCGAACACCTGGCGCGCGCAGTCCGCCAGGACCTCGATGCCGCGCGCGTGGATGCCGTCGTCGTTGGTGACGAGGACGCGCATCAGCGGAACAGCGCCGACAGCGAGTCGCCGTCGTGGATGCGGCGGATCGCCTGCGCGAAGAGCTCGCCGACCGAGAGGACCTCGAAGCGCGCGGAGCTCTTGTGCTGCAGCGGGATCGTGTTCGTGAAGGTCAGCTTCTCGATCGCCGAGGTGCTGAGGCGCTCGACCGCGCTGCCCGAGAGGACCGCATGCGTGAAGGCCGCGGTGACCTTGGCCGCGCCCTTCTCGCGCAGGAACTTCGCGGCCTCGCACAGCGTCCCGCCGGTCGCGACCTCGTCGTCGACGATGATGGCGTGCTTGCCCTCGACGTCGCCGATGATGTTGGTGGCTTTGGCGGTCTCGCTGTCGTCGTAGCGGCGCTTGTCGACGATCGCCATCGGCAGGTTGAGGCGGTTCGCGTAGCGCCCGACCTCCTTCGCCTCGCCCGCGTCGCCCGCGATGAGCACGCAGTTCGACAGATCCTGGCGCTTCAGGAAATCGGCGATGATCGGCGTCGCCTGCAGGTGGTCGACCGGGATGCGGAAGAAGCCCTGCGACTGGGCCGAGTGGAGATCCATCGTCACGACACGGTCGGCGCCCGCCGTCTGGAGCAGGTCGGCCATGAGGCGCGCCGTGATCGAGATGCGCGGCTTGTCCTTCTTATCGGAGCGGACGTACGGGAAGTACGGCATTACCGCGGTAATGTGCCCCGCCGAGGCGTGCTTGAGCGCGTCGATGAAGATGAGCAGCTCGATGAGGTGCTCGTTGACCGGCGGGCACGACGTCTGGATGACGAACACGTCCGCGCCGCGCACGTTCTCGTCGATCTGCACCATCAGGTTCTCGTTCGAGAAGCGCGTGACGTGCGATTTGCCGAGCGGAATTGCCAGATGCCGGCAGATTTCCTGGGCGAGCTCGGGGTGCGAACGACCGGCGAATACCTTGAGCGCGTGGTTCACGACGACCTCCCAGTGCGCGGGCGGTCTAGCCGAGCGCCGGTCGGGTCGTCAAGCGGGTCCGCACGCCGCGCGCCAATGAGCGGGGCGCGGGCGGGAACGCGGCGCGGGCGAGAGCTTGACCCGCGCGGCCTCACGGGGCAATGTCGCCCGAGGCGCCGAGGGGTCGGCAAGGAGCACGCATCGTGTCGTCATCCACCTCTATTGCGGACAAGACCCCCTCGCAGCCCGCACCGAGCAACACGCCCGGCGGGGGCAGTTCGAGCGGCGGCAGCGCAGCCCCGTCCGGAAGCCGCGTCCAGCTGAAGCGCGCGCTTTCGGGGCACACGTACGGCGTGCAGATGTCGATGCTCGATCCGAACGCCGGCGCAGTGCAGATGCATGGCGGAGGCGGCGAGGACACGGACTCCGTGCACCAGGCGGCCGAGGCGGGCACCCAAGGCAGCGGCGGTTCGCTGCCGCATCTCGATCGGATCCAGGCCGCCTTTGGCTCGCACGACGTCAGCGGCGTCCAGTCGTACTCCGGCGGCGCAGCGACGCAGGCGAACGAGGCGATGGGGGCCGAGGCCTACGCGACCGGCGACAAGATCGCGTTCGCCGGGGCGCCCGACGTCCACACGGCCGCGCACGAGGCCGCCCACGTCATCCAGCAGGAGCACGGCGTGTCGCTCTCGGGCGGCGTCGGCCAGGTCGGCGACTCGTACGAGCAGCACGCCGACCAGGTCGCGGATGCGGTCGTCTCGGGCAAGTCCGCCGAGCCGATCCTCAATCAAATGACCGGCGGCGGCGGCGGCGAGGCCACGCAGCAGAAGGCGGTCCAGCACAAGGCGGTCCAGCGTGCGGGTGCGGGCACGTCGATGGCGGGTGGCGGCGGCGGGACCGGGGCGCTGAGCGGCGTGAGCGGGCGCACGAGTGTCACGCCGGCTCTCAAGGCGACCGATCCGCCGGAGCAGTTCACCGAGTCGATGGGCCGCTACGGGGCGAACTTCAATACCGTCAAGGGCAACATCTCGGCCCGTGGCGGCACGCCGGCGCAGGTCGGGACCTTCGATGCGAAGAAGGGTGACTGGTACCACCGCTGGGGTGTGGCGGCGTTGCAGAACAGCGCGGATGCGCCCGCGGCCGCGGCCGAGTTCACCAATATCCGCGCGGATCTCGTCACGATGTTCCCGGAGGACAGCCCCGGAGCTGGGGGCGGTCACCTCTATACCGGCTATAGCGGAAGTGGTGCTAGCGGCGGCTCCGGGCGCGGGCGCGCCGAGGCGGCCTCCGCGACGGCGAACGCGAGCGCTGCTGGTGGGGGTGCCGGGGCAGGCGGTGGTGCTG
>SXIE01000188.1 GCA_005772945.1 Pseudomonadota bacterium | reverse complement strand
TACACTTCGACGATCCGACGACGCAGATCGAGAGAAAGAGCTTGTGTCATACGGCCTCCTGACCCGGCAGACCTCCTTGGATCACACGTTCAGGTGCAAGTCGAGTTTCCGCTCCGTGATCCCGAGCGGCGCTGTGAGATCATGACACAACGACTTGCCGGGCTCTGGGTGGTTGTCGCGGCCGGGGCGCTGATGGCGTGCAGCTCGGACGACGAAGGCGCGATCGGCGACACTGCCAGCAGTCCACCCGATTCCGCGTCGCAGGGCGGCGACACTGCCAGCAGTCCACCCGATTCCGCGTCGCAGGGCGGCGACACTGCCAGCAGTCCACCCGATACCGCGTCGCCGGACACCGCGCCGCTGGGCGCCGACAGCGCCGCCCCTCCTCTCGACACCACCGTCGCGGCGACCGAAACGACCGCGCAGCCGACCGGCGCCGACACGGCCCTCGAGGTTTCCGACGCCGACGCGGCTGGGGCCCGCCGCGCCAAGCTCGTCTTCGCCGGCGACCTCGACAACGACGAAGGCTGCGCGGACCACGGCGCCGAGGATCACTGCAACCTCTTCCGCGCGACGATCGATTTGGACACCGGCGCGATCAGCGACGTCGCGCAGCTCACCGACACGACGCAGAGCGAATCCTACCCGGCCTGGAACCCAAGCGGCGCCGAGGTCTACTTCACGATCCTGAAGTCACCGACCGACAAGGATGTCGGCGCCGTCGACGTCGGCACCGGCGCGACCAGCACCGTGCTGACCCACGCGGCGTGGCCGACCGTGAGCCCGCGCGGGGACTTCGCGCTGTACGTGACGACCGCGAAGGGCATCATCATGAAGGTGCCGTTGGTGAACGGGAGCCCTGCCTGGGGATCGGGGACGCCGCTGACGGGCAGCGAGGGGCAGCAGGACCCGAGTGTGTCGCCGCTCGGGACGGCGGTCGTGTTCCACGACACGAGCAGCGGCACCGCGACCGGCACCGTCTATGACCTGGGAACCGGGCAGACCGCGACGTACACGGAGCGCTCGGGCCACTGCACGTTCGGCGGCGCGAGCGACCTCACGTTGTGCGACAACGTGAGCGCGGGCGGCCTGCTGCGAAGCGACTATGCGAACGGCGCACTCGGCCCGGTGAGCCTGTACGTCCCGGACGCGACACCCGCGGCGCTGAGCGCGGTCGACGCAGCGTTCGCGCAGTGCGGCGGCGCGAGCTTCAACTACCCGACGTTCTGCGGGGACGACCAGCACCTGCTCGTGAGCACGTCGTGCTCGGTGAATCAGGGTGGCGGACCGACGGTGATCTTCTCACGCCTCTTCTTGATCGATCTGACCGGGCGGAACGGGGCCACGCCGCGGTACCTGCCTATCGGCAAGGCGATCGCGGAGGCGTTTGCAGGACCCGGCAAGAGCACCTGGACCGTCGACTGCCTGGTCGAGTAGGTGCGTTCCGAGCGAGCGAGCGCGTGCGCGCTCCCCGTGGTATCGGCAAGCGCATGCCGCGCCTCCACCATCGAACGTGCAACCTGTGCGAGGCCGTGTGCGGCATCACGGTCGAGCTCGAAGGCACGACGGTGCTCGCGATCCGCGGCGACCCCGACGACCCCTTTAGCCGCGGACACATCTGTCCGAAGGCGGTGGCGCTCGCGGATCTCCAGGAGGATCCGGATCGCCTGCGACGACCCTTGCGCCGAACTGCAAGTGGCTGGGAGGAGATCGGCTGGGACGAGGCGCTCGACGAGGCCGCCGGGCGCATCGCCGAGCTCCAGGCGACACACGGCCCCGACGCGGTCGCGCTCTACACGGGCAATCCCATCGCCCACGACTTCGCGACCGCGCTCGTCATCGGGCGACTCGACAGGGCGCTCGGGACGCGGAACCGCTTCTCGTCCTCGTCGCTCGACGAGCTGCCGCTCTCGCTGACCTCGTGGGCCATGTTCGGCAATCGGTTTCTCGCCCCGGTGCCCGACATCGATCGCACCGACTTCTTGCTGATCCTCGGCGCGAACCCCGCCGCGTCCAACGGCAGCGCGATGACCGCACCCGGGGTGATGGGCCGCATCGCCGCCATCCGCGGGCGCGGGGGCGCGGTCGTCCTGGTCGATCCGCGCCGTCACGAGACGGCCGCCCACGTCGACCGCCACGTCTTCATCCGACCGAACACCGACGCGTTCCTGCTACTCGGAATACTCGCGGTACTCTTCGACGAGGGTCTGGCGCGGCCGGGGCGGTTGGCGCCGCGGATGGATGGCCTGCCGGCGCTGGAGGCGCTCGCGCGGCGCTTCCCGCCTGAGCGCGTCGCGGAGGCCACAGCGATTCCGGCGGAGCAGATCCGCGTGCTGGCGCGCGAGTTCGCCGCGGCGCCGTCGGCGGTGTGCTACGGCCGGATGGGGGTCTCGACCCAGGCCTTCGGTGCCGTCTGCCATTGGCTGATGACGGCGCTCAACGCGGTCAGCGGGAACCTCGACCGCGTGGGCGGTGCCATGTTCTCGCGCCCGGCCGTGGATCTCGCGCTGGGCGCGGCACGCACGGGCCATCGCGGCGCCTTTGGCCGCTGGCGGAGTCGCGTGCGCGGCTTGCCCGAGTTCGACGGCGAGCTGCCCGCGGCGGCGCTCGCCGAGGAGATCGAGACGCCGGGCGCGAACGGAGGGATTGCGGGCAAGCGCTCCGCGCTCTTCGCGAGCAGGGGCTTCGCGGGCCAGCGCTCCGCGCTCTTCGCGAGCAGGGGCTTCGCGGGCCAGCGCTCCGCGCTCTTCGCGGGCCCAATCCGCGGCCTCGTGACCGTCGCGGGCAACCCCGTGCTGAGCGCCCCGGGCGGCGCCCGCCTCGAGCGCGCGCTCCCGGGTCTCGCGTACGCGGTCGCCATCGACATGTACCTGAACGAGACCACGCGTCACGCACACCTCATCCTGCCGCCGAGCGGGCCGCTCGAGCGCGAGCACTTCGACCTCGTCTACTATGTGTATGCCGTTCACAATGCGGCGAAGTTCGCACCGGCCGCCTTTCCGCGCGCCGCGGACGCGCGCCACGACTGGGAGATCCTCGCCGAGCTGGCGCTGCGCGTTCGGCGGGCGAAACGGGCGCGAAAGCTCGGGCGCGTGTTGGCGGCGATCGAAAGCGGAATCCGCCGCTGGATCGAAGGGCGACTGACGCCGCAACGCCTGCTGAACGTGCTCATCCGCAGCGGACCCCACGGCGATCGCTGGAATCCGCTCTCGAAGGGGCTGTCGCTCGCGAAGCTGAAGCAGCACATGCACGGTGTGGATCTCGGACCGCACGTGCCATGCCTGCCCGAGAGATTGTTCACGCGGCGAAAGCGCATCGCACTCGCGCCGAGCCTCTTCATGGAGGACGTGGCGCGCCTCGAAGCGGATCTCGCGCGCCGCCTCGGCTCCGATTCGACGGGCCCGGACGCCGCCGATGAGCTCGAGCTCGTCGGCCGTCGACAGCTCCGCAGCAACAACTCCTGGCTCCACAACAGCCCGCGACTCGTCAAAGGCAAGGAGCGCTGCACCCTCCTCATGCACCCGAGCGACGCGGCCGCACGCCGCCTGGAGACCGGCGTGCGCGTGGAGGTCCGCTCCGCCGTGGGCGCGATCCACGTGCCCCTCGAGGTCTCGGACGCGATGATGCCGGGCGTGGTCAGCCTTCCCCATGGCTGGGGCCACGATCGGCCCGGCACTCGGCTCGCGGTCGCCACCGCGCATGCCGGCGCGAGCCTGAACGACCTCACGAACGACGCCGAGCTCGACGCGCTGAGCGGGGCGGCGGGCTTCAGCCGGGCGCGCGTTCGCGTGTCGAAGGCCGGCGCGGCGCCACGCGGCTGATCGGGGATTTCAGACCCGTGCCTGGCGGCGCTCTACGAGAGCCGGTCGATCCCGTTCGCGGTCATGCTGGTCACCTTCGATGACAGACGCCCGCTGATCTGGCACGCTCGCCGCGAATGGACCTCTATGATGAGCTGAAGACGCTGCTTCGCGAACTCGAAGGCGCGCAGCTCCCATATGCGATCTGCGGCGCTCTGGCGGTCGCGATTCATGGAGCTCCGCGCGCCACCAAAGACATCGACCTGCTGGTGCCGCCCGAGGCACTTGCCCAGGTCCTGGTGGCGGCTCGTCGCTGCGGCTTCATCTTCGTGGCGCAGCCGATGAAGTTCTCCGCGAGCGGCGTCTCGATCACGCGGGTCTCCAAGCTCGTCGACGGACATCCCCTGGTCCTAGACCTCGTCCATGCGGACGAGACGCTGGCGGGCCCCTGGTCGACCCGCATGCGCGCCGACTTCCTCGATGGCGAGCTGAGCGTCGTCAGTCGCGCGGGGCTGACGACTTTGAAGCTTGCGGCCGGCCGGCCGCAAGACCTCTGGGATCTGCAACGGCTCGCGGAGGCCCACCATGGTGACGATGAGCCCTGAGGCGTTGACGGACCGGCTGCGCGCGCTCTCCGATGCGAGTCGTGCGCTCGCCGGGAGGCCGGGGCCGCAGGCCGTGTCGATGGCCCCCGACGCAGTCTCGGCGCGCTTGCGCGAGTGGGCCGAGCTCACGCGCCTCTGTCTCCTGCTCCGCCGCGACGTGAAACCCCGTGCAGGCGCTAGCCGCTGAACCGCTGGGCATCCAGGGAATCACGCGCGCTTGGATGGTGCCCGCGTCCAAGCCGGTTGCAGGGGGTCTGGCGTCCCCACCGGAGGTGGCCGTGACGGGCCTCGGTCGTGAGGCCCAAGTTAGCGCCGGACGGGCCACTGGCGCGATCTCCGGGCGCGCGCGTCGACCGTCGCGGCGCGTCGCAAGGCGCGGCATCCTTCATGCGTTACGTCGCGCCGGCAGCGTCCCCTGGGGTCAAGTGAACCCACCGTCGAGCATGACGAGCGCCGCCATCACTAGCTGGAGGATGAACGATGAAGTCAGTTGCTTGGTTGGCGCCGATGGTGGTCGCGGGGTTGTGGATGGCCGGGTGCATGGACGTTCACAGCGAGGCCGGAGCGGCCCCGGTCGAGTCCGTGCGCGCGCTCAGCGGCACGGTCAGCGCCAGCGCGAGTCGGACCTCGATCGAAGCGCGGCTCTGCAATCCGGCCAATGGCGGCGTCTCGGGCGGCCTCGGCGCCTGCCGGTCCTCGCTCGCCTCGCTGAGCGCGGCCCAGCTGGCCTGCGTCGTCGACTGCAGCGATCTCGATGGCGCCCTCGCCGAGTGCGTCGGCGTCTGCACCCCGACCACGAACGCCGCAACCCGCGCCCCGCCGCGTGAGACCGGTGCCCTGTGCAGCTCCTTCGCGACGTGCGTGGGCGAGTGCGAGATCGCGGCCGGGTCGACCGTCGGCGTCTGCGTCACCACCGGCACCGGCCACGTCCTCTAGCCGCGCCCCGAGGCCGCGGTCCGTCTGGACCGCGCATGCCAGCGCGAGCCTGAACGACCTCACGAACGACCTCACGAACGACCTCACGAACGACGCGGAGTTCGACGCGCTGAGCGGGGCGGCGGACTTCAGCCGGGCGCGCGTTCGCGTGTCGAAGGCCGGCACGGCGCCACGCGGCTGATCGGGGATTCCAGACACGGCGGACGGGCGCCCTCGTTCTGCGCCGCCGCGCACCGTGCGCGTACGCGCTTGCACGAAAAAACCGGCTCGCCGCGCGGCCGTCCGCTGCGTGCCAATTCGCCCACCGCAGAGGGCTTGTGCCGGGTCAAGAGCTGGTCCTACACTCGCGCCATGCAAAAAATCGGGTGGGCGATCGGCGCCGCACTGCTGCTCGGCAGCGCCTGCGGCAAGGACGAGACCTTCGAGAACGCGAAGGTACACAAGTGCAACCTCGAGAAGCACGTGGCGGTCGCCAAGGCCGCACCGGACGACACGAAGGCCATGGACGACGTGACGCAGACCACGATGCTGCTGAACGCGGTCGTCGAACATGCCCCCGATCCGGCAGCGCTGCGCGCCAAGCTCGCTGCCCACGTTTGCAGCAAGTAGCGCTGCGACGCGCCCCTGATTAGTCGGAGGCGCAGCGGAAGCCCGTCTGGGCGCTGCGGTAGACGCTGCCGAGATACCAGCGGTTGGTCCCTCGCAGATCGCCCGGCTGGTCGCGGAAGCTCCCCCCGCGCCTGACGCGCGCGCTCCCGAAGGCCGGCCCTTGCGGGTCGTCCGCGACGTTCTCGGCGTAGTGGCCGGCACCGTACCAGTCGCTGACCCACTCCCAGACGTTGCCCGCGAGATCGCAGATCCCGTCGGGTGTCCGCCCGGGCGGGCGCTCGCAGACCGGCGCCGTCATCGCCGCCCCGCAGCCGTCGACCCCATTGTTCATCGCCGCGTACGTGCAGGTCGCCGGCTGATCGCCCCAGGGGTACATGCGCGACCCGGCCGTCGCGGCGCGCTCCCATTCGGCTTCGGTCGGCAGCCGCCCGCCGATCCAGGCGCAGAACTGCTCCGCCTGCCACCAATTGACGCAGTTCATCGGGTGCGAGCCGCGCTCGGGCTGCGTGTAGTTGCAGAAGCGCGACGCGTCGAAGGCGTGGTCGAGCCACTGCTCGCCGTCGACGTTGTCGGGCTCGCACCAGCCGGCGTCCGCGCAGGCGCGGTAGGCGGCGACGGTCACCTCGGTGGCGGCCAGGCGGTAGGTGCGGGTCTTGACGGTGCGGACCGGACGCTCGTCGGGATCGCCGTAGTCCGAGCCCATCGGAAACGTGCCCGACGCGAAGTCGACCCAGCGCAACCCGAGCGCTGCGAGCTGGGCGGCCGACGCGAGCTGCGGCCCCCCAGGCGGGGTGGGCTCGGGCGGCAACGGCGTGGTCGGTTGGTTCGCGGGCGTGCGCTGGGCGGCCTTGGGACGCTTCGCGCGCGCGGCGGCCGCGAGCTTCTCGACGTCCTCCGGGTAGAGGCACTCGTCCTTATGAAGGATGCGCGGCGGCTTGCAACGCGGAGGCTCCGCTTGCGCGGGACCCCTCACGCCCACGAGGACGACGACGACGGCGGCGACGACGACCACGAAACCAAGGAGGCGAAACCGGGGAGCGACCATGACGCGAGCCTACCCTTCCGATGGAAGCGCATAAAGCCCGCTCACGCGGCGCGTGTTCCGGCCGCGCCGCTCACTGCGTTCGCAGCTTCTCGACCTGCATCGACCCGAGCGGGTGCGCGGCCGCCGAATAGGCGACGCCGACGCGACAGCGGGTGAAGTCGGCTTGATCGAACGGGCAGAAGATGATCTCGATGGTCGAGAGGTAGCGGTACTGGCGGCCGCTGTCGGCCGTGTAGGGCGACCAGCGGTAGCGTGCGAGCCAGGTCCCGGTGATGACCTGGGTCTTCTCTTTTTCGGTGGGGCCGGTCGCGCCCTCGCCGCGCTCGCCGGCCGCCTGACGTGTCTTGGAGGAGATGGTCTCGGCGTCGAGCTTCGGGATGACGACGACGCGCTCCCATTCATAGATCGGCCTGTCGCGGACGATCACCGCTTGGCCTTCGACACAACCGGCAAACACGAGGGCCGCGAGCCCGAGCGACGACAGCGTGGAGGTGCGCATGGCTCACTGCCTCTTGTGCTTGGGGTAGGCCGATTCGCGGTCGGAGCCGATCTCGCTCACGAGCGTGCAGAACGGGCGATCCGTCGGGATCTCGCGGTCGCAGACGATGATGTACTGCGAGTCGCAGTCGACGCGCGTCGAGCCTTCGGCCGTCGGGACGGTGACGTAGCAGACGTGGTCGGCCCCGACCGGCACGGACGGGTAGACGACGAAGACCGCTTTGCCGTAGCCGCCGCCGGTGGCCAGGCCGACCTCTGCCGGCGCCGCTGGCGCGACCGGCTCCGAGACCGTGGGCACGGGAGGGGCCGAGCCGCCGCAGCCGAGGAGGACCGCATACGCAGTCCCGCCGACCACACCGACTGTGACCAGGATGAGCAGCACGCTCCCGATCGTATGTCGCAACATCGGTCCTCTCCGTGGGGTCGTCAGACGGACGCGGCACCCGAGGCGATTGAGCGCTCGAGGGCCTGGGGTGTCAAGCCTCCGTCGAGCGGCGGCGATTGCGGGTGGGAAGGCACGTCCAGCGCCGCGACCCGCGCGTAGAAAGCGGCGAGGTGCTTGTAGACGACCAGGTGCGCAAGCGCCGTCGGAAGTTGCTCGGGGCGCTGCCGGAGGATCGGCCCGACGACGGCGAGGAACATGCGGCGACGATCGCGGTCGCCGTCGAGGAGGTACCAGCGCGCGAGGCGCGCGAGGACGCCGAGGTGCCTCGCTGTCACCCCGGTGCGGGCGCGGGCGATGGGGCGCGTGCCCGCCGTCAGGGCGGCGACGACGCGACGACCGAAGGCCTCGGGCGCATACGCCGCGCGGACGAGCCGCTGGTAGCCGCGCACGAGGTCGGGCTCGGGCATGCAGGTCGGCTCGATGTTCGAGGCGATGAGGGACTCGTACGCGCCGCGCACGCCGGCGAGCGCCGTTTCGTCGCGCAGTCGCCCGGCGCGCGCCATGCGGTCGTGGAGCGGCGTGCCCGGAATGGCCTGGAGGCGCCCGATCATCGCGACGGGGATCGACGCCGCGTCCAAGAGCGCGAGCTGGTCGTCGAAGACGGCGGGGTCGTCGGTGTCGAAGCCGACGATGAGGCCGGCCCACACGACGATGTTGTAGGCGTGGAGGCGGCGCACCGCCGACGCGAGATCGACGACGAGGTTCTGCTTCTTTTGAGCGAGCGCGAGACCGTCGCGGCGTGGCGTCTCGATACCGACGAAGGCCCGGCGGAAGTTCGCGGCGGCGAGGCGCTCGAGGAGCTCGGTGTCGTTCGCGAGGTTGATCGTGAATTGGCACGAGAAGAACATGCGATGGTCGATCGCGCGGACGAAGTCGGCGAGCGCGTCGAGCAGCGCGAACGCCCGCTTCTTGTTGCCGATGAAGTGGTCGTCGACGAAGAAGACGGTGGTGGCGCCGAGCCGGTGGTGAAGGCGAACTTCGGCGATGACCTGCGCGACGGACTTGGTGCGTGAGCGCGCGCCGAGGCGTCCGGGGATCTCGCAGAACTCGCACGCGTACGGGCAGCCGCGCGAGGTCTCGATCGTCGCGGCCGCATAGGCGCCGGGCGCGAGGAGATCGAAGCGGGGGGTCGGCGAGTCCGCCATGTCGATGAGCGTTGGCTGCTCGTAGAGGGGCTCGGCGCGCCCGGCGGCGAGGTCGGCGAGGAAGCGCGGCCAGGTGTGCTCGGCCTCGCCGAGGAAGACGTGGTCGGCGTGGCGCGCGACCTCGGCGACGGTCGAGCGCTCGACGATCGGGCCGCCGATCGCGACGCGCTGGCCGCGACGACGGAAGTGATCGGCGAGCTCGAAGACGCGCTGCCGTTGAATCCAATAGCCGGTGAGGCCGACGATGTCCGCGGTGGACGCGAGGTCGACGGGCGTCGCGTTCTCGTCGATGAGGCGCACCGTGTGCGGCGGTGGGGTCAGCGCGGCGAGCGTCGGCAGGGACAGCGGGGCGTGCGGGTAGGCGTAGCCGTCGAGGTCCCGACACAGGGAGAAGTCCCAGAGGGACAGCGGATACCGGGGATTGACGAGGTCGATCTTCATGGCGCGGCCGTGGGGTCGATTTGCGTGACGCGCTGCATGGTCAGGCCGCGACCGCGACGCGGGCGGCGGCGGCGCAGGCGCGCGCGGCGTCTGCGTAGAAGATGCTGAGGTGCTTGTAGAGCGCGAGGTGGAAGACCAGCTCGTCGAGCAGCCCGGCGCGGCCGAGGGCCCAGGCCCCGAGGAGGCGACGCGGCAGGCGTCGGACGGCCGGATCCGGGTGACGGACGTACCAGGCCAGGGTGCGCGCGACGATGCGCGCCGTCTTTGCGTTGAGGAGCGCGAGCGGCGGTAGGCGTTGGCGCGAGGCGCGGCCGGTCGCGCAGAGGAGCGCGTCGCCGTAGGCGTCGGGGTGGTAGATGGTGCGCACGAGCTGCGCGAAGCGGGTCATGAGCTCGGCGGTCGCGAGGCGGTCGTGGGCGAGGTTGGTCGTCGCCATCGCGTCGGCGCCGCCGTGCGCGGCCGATCCGACGATGTCGGGGAGGTCGTGGAGGCGCCCCTCGCGGCGCGCGCGATCCCAGAGGGGCGCACCGGGCATCGCTTGGAGCAGGCCCACGAGGGTCGGCACGATCCCCGTCTCGGCGACCAGGCGGACCTGCGCGTCGAACGCGTCGCCGTCATCGCCGTCGAGGCCGACGATGAGGCCCGCCCAGACGATGATGTCGTGGGCGTGGATGCGGGCGATCGCGTCGTGGATGTCGAGCTCGGTGTTCTGGCGCTTGTCGAGGGCGCGCAGCTGCGAGACGTCCGAGGTCTCGACGCCGACGAAGAAGCGCTTGAAGTTGGCGGCGCGGAAGAGGCCGAGCAGCTCGAGGTCGCGCGCGACGTTGAGCGTGACCTGCGTATAGAAGTAGAGCGGCCGCGGGAGGGTCGGCAGGAGGCGCGCGAGGGCGCGCAGGAGCTCCTTGGCGTAGGCGCGATCGCCGATGAACATGTCGTCGACGAAGAAGGCCGATTCGAAGCCGTGGGCGGCGATCGCGCGCACCTCGCCCAGCACTTGAGCGATGGGCTTGGTGCGCGGGCGGCTGCCGAGCTTGCTCGGGACGTCGCAATACTCGCAGCGGTAGGGGCAGCCGCGCGTCGCCTGGATGCAGGCCGACGAATAGCGCGCGCAGTGCAGGAGATCGAGCCGCGGCGCGGGCGACTCGGCCATGTCGATGGGCGCAGCCTGATGGTAGCTGCGCGCGGGATGGCCGGCCGCGAAGTCGGCGCAGAAGCGCGGCCACGTGCGCTCACCCTCGCCGTCGAAGAGCGAGTCGGCGTGGGCGCGGGCCTCGTCGGGCGCGTCGCTCGCGATGGGGCCGCCGATACAGACGTGAATCCCGCGCGCGCGGAAGGCGGTCGCGAGCTCGAAGAGGCGACGTCGTTGGCAGAAGATACCGGTCATGGCGACGACGTCGGCGTCGAGGCGCGCGGGGTCGATCGGCTCGACGTTCTCGTCGACGATGGCGACGTCGATCCCAGGCGGGGTGAGCGCCGCGAGCGTCGCGAGGCCGAGCGGGATGTGCGCGAAGCGCGCGCCGACGAGATCCATCGCGTGCGCGAAGTTCATGGCCGCGGCGGGGATCTGCGGGTTGACGAAGACGACCTTCATGGCGCTGCCACCTCGGTGGGCATGGGCGTCCGCCGCTTCCAGAGCCAGACGAGGAGCGCCGCGCAGAGGACGAGCACGCAGCCGACCCACGTCTGCCACGGGTTGAGGCCCGGGACAAGCGCGTGCCCACTCGGGGCACTCGGGCCGAGGCGCGCGAGCGGGTCCTCGCGCAGGAACTCCGCGACGAAGCGCGTCGCCGCGTCCGTCCCGAGTGCGACGACGAGCACCGTGCCAGGCAGCAACCGGAGCGCCGCACGCCGCCGCCAAAGGCGCTCGGTGACGACGAGCGTGACGAGCGCACCGGCCAAGAGCGCGAGCGGCAGGTTCACGAGCAGCGCGTCGGTGGGGGCGCCGGTGTAGTAGGTCCTGGCCAGGGTTCCGGGGGCGTACGAGGCCAGCGGCACGGTCAGTGGGCCGAGGGCGGTGTCGGTGACGTGTCCGAAGCAGCAGCCGTTGAGGAGGCAGCCGATGCGACCGAACGCGAGCGCCAACGGATAGGTGAAGGCGGCCGCGTCGAGGAGCGCCCAGGGCGACGTGCGGAGGACCCAGCGCGCCCAGGCGACACTATCGAGGAGGCCGCGCGCGACGGCGCCGAGCACCGTCATACCGGTGGCCGCGCTGCCGACCCCGAGCGCGGCGGGCGCACCGGAGGCGGCTCGCACGGCGCCCGCGGCGAGTGCGGCCGAGGCGCCGCCGACCGGGAAGGCGGTCAGGAGCCAGAGGAACGTGCGGAGGCGGTCGTGACCGAGACGGCGCGCGCGGCGCATGAACAGCGCCCAGCAGACGAGGACGCCGGCCGTGACCACCAACGCCCAGGTGCGGATGGGCGTGCCGACATCGAGGTAGGGCCACATCGGCGCGGAGTGTGCGCCGCATGGGGCGCTGGCGCAATCCGGCTGTTTGGCGTGGTGGCGGGCGTGGTGGTGGGTGGCGCAGAGGCGCTGCTGGCGTGCCGGGGGCCGCTCTGCTAAGCCAGCTGCATGCAAGCCTCGTCCGAAACGGGCGTGTGTCCGAGCTGCGACCTCCAGGGGTTCGTCGGCGAGCCGTGTCCCGAGCGCGGGTGCCGCAAGCGCGGCGTTCACTTCGTTCCCGCGAAGTACGCCGAGGGGCAGCCCGAGCCCGAGGTCGGCACGCGCATCGACAACTGGCTGCTCGTGAAGGTCCTTGGCGCCGGCGGGTTCGGCAAGGTCTTCCTGGCGCTGCAGGTGCCCATCCTCTTGCGCGCGGCGCTCAAGCTGCTGCACGCCCACGGCGGCGGGCCGGAGATGGCGCGGCGCATGTTCGAGAAGTTCGAGGGCGAGGCGCGCGCGCTGGCGAGCCTGTCGCACCCGAACATCGTGCGCCTGCTGCAGTATGGGCTCGCGGAGGACCAACCGTTCCTCGTGATGGAGTTCGTCGAGGACGCGCGCACGTTGAAAGACGAGATCGCCGAGCGCGCGGCGCGCGGGCAGGTCCTGACGGCGGGCGAGGCGCGCCGGATCCTGGGGCAGGTCATCGATGGGCTCGAGGCCGGGCACGACAAGGGGATCGTGCACCGCGACATCAAGCCCGAAAACATCATGCTGCAGCGCGTCGCGGGCAACCCGAGCTTCGTGCGCATCGTCGACTTCGGGCTGGCCAAGGATCTGGCCGAGGGGAACGAGACCTCGGTCGCGATGGGGACGCCGGTGTACATGGCGCCCGAGCAGCTCGATCGGCGCAACCTCGGTCCGTGGACCGATTGGTACGCGGTCGGGGTGATGGCCTTCGAGCTGATGACCGGGCGGCGGCCGTTCTCGGGTCGGACGCAGCGTGAGCTGCTCGCGCGCAAGCTCGACCCGGCCTACGATCCGACGACGCTGCTGGCGGATCTGGCGCTCCCCGAGCCGACGCTGGCGTTCTTCCGGCGGGCGCTCGCGCGGGATCCGGAGTCGCGCTTTCGCAATGCGCCGCAGTTCCGGGACGGGCTCGCGCGCGCCGTCGCGGCGCTCGACGGGTCGCCGGATCACGCGGGGGCGCGGTCGCTCGCGTCGGTGTCCGTCGCGGCGCTCGCGCAGGATGCCGATCGGGAGCACGCGCGCGAACGTGGCACGACGGGGACCCAATCGGTGAGCGCGGCGCCGGGCGTGCATCGGCAGGGCGGAGCGAGCGGCTCACGGCGCGGCCCGCTGCTCTTGGGCGCGCTCGTCGGCGTCGGTGGGATCGGGGTGGCCTTGGCGATCGCGATCGGCTCGGGCTCGGGGCCCGACCCGACGACGACCGCGAAAGGCAGCGACGCAACCGGTGGGCTCGCGGCGGTGACGATGGCGGGCGCGACGACCGCCGCGACGCATGACACGCCGGATGTCGGCGTCGCGGACGTAGGGACACCTGCGGATGCCGCGGCGTCCGCATGGAACGCGCCCGCCGGCATGGTCCTGGTCCGCGCGGGCCGCTATCCGATCGGATGCCAGGCGGACGACGCGGGCTGCTGGCCGGACGAAAAACCGGGACGGCTCACCTTGATCGGCGCCTTCGCGATCGGCGAATCCGAGGTGACCAACGGCGAGTACGCGCAGTGCGTCACGGCCGGTCGCTGTCCCGCACCGGCGACCGCCCCCACCGGGTGCAGCTACGGCAAGGCCGGCAAAGAGGCGCTGCCGGTCGCGTGCGTGACCTGGGACGGCGCGCGCGCCTACTGCCGCTTCCGCGGGTGGCGGCTCCCGACCGAAGGCGAATGGGAGGCGGCCGCTCGCGGGCGCGCGCACCCCGACTTCCCGTGGGGCAATGAGGCCGCCACGTGCGACCGCGCCGTCATCGCGAACGGCTGCGGCAGCGGCGGACCGCAGCTCGCCGGCGCGCGCGAGGCCGACCGCGCGTGGAGCGGCGCGCTCGACCTGGGCGGCAACCTGCGCGAATGGACCGCCTCCGACTACGCCGCCTACCCGGGCGGCGAGGTCGATCCCGAGACGCGCGGCAAGGTGAACCGCGGCGCGAGCTGGATCATGCAAGCGGACCACGTCAGCACCGCCCACACCCGCACGGCCGACGACCCGGCGCGGGCGCTGCCCGATATCGGCTTTCGCTGCGCCGTCGATGGCCCCCGCTGAGGCGGGGCGCGACGTCCGACGGCTACGACAAGCGATCGCGGAAGTCGGCGTAACCGAAGCGGCGGACGACGTTCAGCGTGTCGCCGTCCCAGGTCGCGAGCGACGGATGCTTCACGCCGTTGAACATGGTCGTCTTGACCATGGTGTAGTGCGACATGTCGGCGAAGACGACGCGATCGCCAGGCACGAGCGGCCGCGGGAACGACCAGTCACCGATAACGTCGCCGGCCAGGCAGGTCGGGCCGCCGAGGCGGTAAGTATACGGAAGGACACCGGGATCGGTCGCGCCGTGGATGGTCGGGCGGTACGGCATCTCGAGCACATCGGGCATGTGGCAGGTGACCGACACGTCGAGCAGCGCGAGCGGGATCCCGCTGGCGTGAATGTCGATGACCGTCGCGACGAGGACGCCGGTGTCGACCGCGGCCGCCTCGCCTGGCTCGAGATAGACCGTCAGATGCGGGTGGCGGCGCTTGAGATCGCGCAGCGTCTGCACAAGCAGCGCGACGTCGTAGTCGGGCTTGGTGATCCAGTGACCGCCGCCGCAGTTCAGCCAGCGGATCTGCGGGAACCAGTCGCCGAACTTCGCCTCGACGTGGGCGAGCACGCGGGCGAAGACGTCCGCGCCCTGCTCGCAGAGCGCGTGGAAATGAAGGCCACTCACACCCGCAGGGAGCGCGGCGCCGAGCACGTCGCGGCGGGACCCGAGGCGCGAGCCGAGCGCGCACGGATTGTAGAGCTCGACCTCGACCTCGGCATACTCCGGATTCACGCGGAGCCCGACCTCGATGTAGCGTCCGGTCGCGCGCTCGTAAGCGTGGACCGCCGGCAGATGCCTCGCCAATTGCGACGGCGAGTTGAAGACCAGGTGGTCCGTGAGCGGCAGCGTCTCGGCGATGTCGGAGTCGGAAAACGCTGGCGAGTAGGTGTGGACCTCGCTCGCGAAGAGCCCGCCGAGGGGCGCAAACTTGTCGCGCGCGAGTTGCGCCTCGATCGGCCCCGACGCACAGCAGCCGTCGAGATGCGGCGCGAGCACGTCGAACGTCGACCACATCGCGAAGCCCTTGAGCGCGAGGAGGACCTTGCAGTCCGCCTCCTGCCGCACGTACGCCAAGGCACGCGCATTCTTCGCGAGGAGTCGCCGGTCGACCACGAAGCACGGGCTCGGCACGCGCGCCCAGTCGAGATCGGTGATCGCTGTTTCGCCGCTCATGTCGCGCTCAGATCGGAAGCGGGCCGTTCGGCGTGACTTCCACCCACGGCAGTCCGTACTGGCCGATCTGCGCCATGAACGGATCGGGATCGAGCTGCTCGACGTTCCAAACGCCCGGCTGACGCCACTTGCCCTCGAGCAGCAGCTTGGCCCCGAGCATGGCCGGGACGCCCGTCGTGTAGCTGATCGCCTGCGAGCGCACTTCCCGATAGCAGGCCGCGTGATCGCAGACGTTGTAGATGTAGTAGCGCTTGAATTCGCCGTTCTTCGTGCCCTCGATCCAGCAGCCGATGTTCGTCTTGCCGGTGTAATTCTCGCCGAGGCTCTCGGGTTTGGGCAGGACGGCCTTCAGGAACTGAAGCGGCACGATCTCGCGGCCCTCGTACATGATCGGTGCGATCGACGTCATGCCGACGTTCTGCAGCACCTCGAGGTGCGTGAGGTAGGGCTTGCCGAACGTCATCCAGAACCGGATGCGTTCGAGCCCCTTCAGGTGCAAGACGAGGCTCTCGAGCTCCTCGTGGTACATCAGATACATCTCTTTCTCGCCGCACTCGGGGAAGTCGAACGGCGCATGGACGCTCAGCGGATCGGTCTCGCGCCAGTCGCCCTTCTCCCAGAACCGCCCGCGCTGGGTGATCTCGCGGATGTTGATCTCGGGGTTGAAGTTCGTCGCGAACGGCTTGCCGTGGCTGCCGGCGTTGCAGTCCATGATGTCGACGGTGCGGATCTCGTCGAAGTGATGCTTCATCGCCCAGGCGCAATAGATGTTGGTCTGGCCGGGATCGAAGCCGCAGCCCAAGACCGCCGTCAGTCCGGCCGCCTTGAACTTCTCCTGGTAGGCCCACTGCCACTTGTACTCGAACTTGGCCTCATCGATTGGCTCGTAGTTCGCGGTGTCGAGGTAGTGGACGCCGGTCGCGAGGCACGCGTCCATGATCGCCAGGTCCTGGTACGGCAGGGCGACATTGATGACGAGCTCGGGCTTGAAGCGCTCGATGAGCGCGATGGTGTTCGCGGGCTGGTCCGCGTCGACCGCGGCCGTCTGGATGGTGCGCCCCTGCATCTCTTGGATCTCGGCGGCGATGCGGTCGCACTTCGAAAGGGTGCGGCTCGCCAGCATGATCTCGGTGAAGGTCTCCTTCACCTGCGCGCATTTGTGGGCAACGACACCGCCGACGCCGCCGGCTCCGATGATGAGGACCTTGGCCATGGACGCACTCCCTTGTCGCGATGTCGCGAGGCACACGTCGACGCCGAGCTCCCCAGCGAGCCCGCGCGATCGGGAGGAACTTGGTTCGCTGGCGTGGCGCTGTCAAGCGGATCCGCTTGCCGCACGGGCGGCTCAGGGTTTGGGCTTCCAGGCGCCGTGATCGAAGACCTGCACGACGCCCGACTTCTCGTTCTTGCGCTCGAGGATACCGCCTTTGAGCGTCAGCTTTTCGTCGTCGATCTCGTCGCGGTCGTAGTCGATCTTGGCGCGGTCCCATTGGCCGTCGTTGTTGTCGTCGTAGAGGTTGACCTTGGGTCCGCTGCCGCGGAAGAGGTCCTTGAGCTTGCCGCCCTTGGCCTTGCCCTGGAGCATCGTCTTCAACACCAGCGCGAGCTGCTCGGCGTGGGGATCGGTCGTCGCCGGCGGGGTCTCGACCTTGCCCGCTTCGATCGGCGGAGCGACGACCGGGTCCTTGGCGGCCGTGTCGCGCCCGGCCGCGTGCCAGGCGCCCCCGACGAAGGTCGCGCCGTCCTCGCGCTGCCACGGACCGCCCGGCGTGCGGTTCCATTGGATGTCCCAGGTGTCGTCACGGTTCGTGTCGATCTTGAGACGATCGTAGATACGATCGTTGGTCTCCTCGTAGAGGTTCACCTTGGTCGCGTTGCCCTTGAAGGCGTCTTTGATCTTCTCGCCGGGGGTCGCCGGTTGATCGGCGCGTGCGACGATCGCGGCGTCGTCGAGCGCGGCAGCGGGACTCGGGCTCGGGCTCGGACTCGGGCTCGGACTCGGGCTCGGGCTCGGGTCGACGACGCGCGCGGGCGGCTCCCTGAGCGCCGGCGGTGGCGATCCCGAGCCCGTGGCCAGAACGACGATGCCCGCGATCGCGCCCGCACCGAGGACGCCGATCCCGACATTGCGCACCGTCTGATAGCGAACGAAGGCCATCACTCTTCCTCCTGCGCGAGATACGCTTTGGCGCGCGCGACATCGACACCTTGAATCATGCCACGCTCGATGGGAACCGTGCAGTGGCAATGGGGATAGGGACAGGGGCGCGGCCCGTCGGCGAGCGCGAACCCGTCCGCGATATGGCCATGGGCCGCGTGGCGCCCGCCGTGACGGGCCGCGGGGTAGCAGCGAAACGCGTGGCCTGTCGACTTGACGACCAGGTAGCGGGACCCGGCCCAGCAGAGTCGCCCCTGGAACTCGGCCGCCAGCGTGCCGAGACCATTGTGCCCGCCGAGTGCCAATAGAGTGGCACTCTCGGCTTCGGAATACGCACGCATGACGCCATGCACTTTCTCGGGCTGGACCTTGAACCGGATCCCGGCCGCCGCGAACACAGGTGCGACGACATCGCGCAACGTGGCGATGCGTGCGGGCGTCGCGACGCTCGTCACGCAAAACGACACGCCGTGAGCGACGACATAGGGATGCACGAGTTGGTAGCGC
Source organism: Pseudomonadota bacterium (assembly GCA_005772945.1). The sequence goes on along the minus strand of SXIE01000188.1, from coordinate 14,299 downwards.
GCGATGAATTCTTCCGGCGTGGCATATTCGTGGTGGAGACTCGCGGCAAATACGTGCAAACTCCCGCGGGTCGCTTCGAGGAACTCCGACAATCGCCGATCGGACGCCGAGAAGTTCGTCTGCACCGAGAGGACATGACCGCCGGCGACGAGCTGGCGCACGATGTCGACGAGGCCCGGCTGCTGGAACGGCTCACCGCCCGAGAGCTTGATTTCCCAGGCTCCCGGAAGATCGCGGAAGGCGGCGACGTGGGCTTCGACCTCGGCCGGCGAGAGGTGCCCGGAGCGATCGGGCATGAAGCGCTGCGTGCAGTACGAGCAGCGATAATTGCACGTGTCGTTCATGTTCCACGAGACGACGCCGTGAATGGCCCGACCGAGGACGCGCGGCTCCGGTGGATGTGCCATCGCCGCTTGGACGACGCGCTCGAGTTCACCGACCATCGGCGCGCTCGGAGAGCATGGCCGACGCAGGCGCATCCTCGCAAATCGGCGCGGGACGGCTTCCCAAGCGGACGATCCCGCGGTTGGGCGGCACGGTGCACGGGCAGATCGGATAGGGGCAGATGCCGCCGTGGGTGCGCAACGCGAATGTGCCATCGACCAAATTGCCGAGACTCGGCGCCTGAAAACGCTTGGCCGTTCGACACGCGTGCGCCTCGCCACGCTGATCGACGACGACGTACCAAGCCCCGGCCTCGCAATGAAGCCCTTCGTAGGACGGTGCGCGGTTGACCTCGCGCGGGTCGTGCGAGCGGCGCGTGAGGCGCTCGAGCAAGACGCGCTCGTCGACGTCGTAGGGATGGACGCCGCCCTTCACCTTCATGAGCTGCGGGAACCAGCGGAAGCCGGCCGCCTCGACCTGGTCGCGCACCGCGAAGAGGCCGCGCAACGTGCCGGGCGTCAGGACCGAGTTGACGACGAAACTGCTGTGGGGATTGTAGCGCGCGCGGAGGGCCCGATACGCGACAGCTTTATCCAGAAACTCGGCGGGCGCGACGGTCTCGAGGTGCAGCGACGCGCTCGTGATGCGCAGGCGATCGGCGGTGAGCTGCGTGAAGCGATCGAGGGATTTGAGCGGCGCCGAGAAGTTCGTGAGGACCGAGATCCGATGCGGCGTCTCGGCCATGAGCAGTGGCACCGCGAGCTCGAGAAAGAGGCGCGCCGCGAACGGCTCGCCGCCCGAAATCTTGATCTCCCAGACGCCCGGAAGGCGCGCGAAGCCGCGAACGATCGCCGCGAGCGTCGCCTCGTCGGGCTGGCCGACGCGCGTCTTCGGCGACTGGATGCAGTAGCTACAGTCGTAGTTGCAGTGACCGGCGACCTGCCACTCGACGGTGGGGACGAGATCGGGAAACGGCGGCGTGATCCGGTCGGGTGCGCTCACGATGTCCCCCGGCCGATGAGCGGCAGGAAGCGCGCCTCGCCAAGGGTCGTCCGCAGCTTGTCCGACCACTTGAGGTTCTGCTTGAGCTTGCCGCACTGATCGCAGCCCGCAAAGTACTGGCCGGCGCGCACGGCATCCCGACGCGCCTGCCAGGCGGGCCCGTTCCAGAGCGCGGCAAAGGACTGCCCATCCGGACGCTCAGGCCCGGCGAGGCGGCCGACGCCGACCTGGGTATTGCAGCAAAAGAGGACCTCGCCGAGCACGGTCACGCGCGCATAGAGAAATCCCATGAAGCAGCCGATGTCCTCGATGGGCGCCGTCCGTGTCGATCCCGGATGCACCTGGCGCACGAAGGCGGCGAGATCGGTCTCGACCCCGAGGGCCTCGGCGCGCGCCATGGCGGCCGGCACCAGCACCTCGACGAGCTCCGATTTCTGCGCCTCGGAGAGCCCGACGGCCTCGGTCCCGTGCGCCAATGACGCAAACTTGAAGGCGACCGATTTCGCGGCGTGGGTGTCGGCGAAGTCGACCATCGCCACGAGCTCGTGGGCGTTGTCGGCGTTGATGACCTGCACGTGCTTGGGCCGAAAACCGGCGGCGCGAAACTCGGCGAGGCGCGCGAGCATCGTCGCGAACCCGTCGGGGCGCGGGTGCGCGTGGAAGCGCTGCCACACCGGCTCGGTGACGCCGCAGACCGACGCGAGGATGTCGAGGTGGCGCGCGGGCTCGGGCTGGGCGGCGGCCATGAGGCGCGGCACGTCGAGACGGAGGGCGTTCGTGATGATCGTGACGTGGAGGTCCGCCGCGCGCGCCGCCGCGACCATGTCGTAGAGGCCATCGTTGAGCGTCGGGTCGCCCATGCCCGAGAGGATGACGGCCTCGAGGCCACCGAGCGCGACGAGGTCGGCGAGCGCGGCCCGGAAGGCGTCGACGCCGAGGGTCTCGCGTTTCCAGGCGGCGCTCGGGCGGTGCTCGGGAAGAAGGTGCGGGCTGTGATGCCAGCACGTCGTGCAGCGGGTGTTGCACGCGTTGGCGAGATCGAAGTGGACCGTTTGCGGGCCCACGCGCGGGCGTCCGGCGAGGAGACCTTCGAGGCGCAGGCGGCGCGAGGCCGTCATGAGCTGGCCGCCAGGAGGGCCGCCGGTAGGTTCGCGCGCAAGACACGCCGCTGCATCTTGAGGATCCGGAAGCGCGCAAGCAACGCCTCGACCGGGTCGCCGCTACAGGCCGCGAGCGCCTCACGAAAGGCGACGTTGGCCTCGGCCAGCGACGCGTCCGCCAGACGCGGAAAGGCGCGATAGAGCTGCGCGCGCTCGCTCACGGTGAAGGGGCCCGGCAGGCGCACGAGCGCCGTCAGCGCCGTCAGGAGCCCGACCGCCCACGCCGCGGTGTCACCAGTCGCCCCGTGACGCGGCTCCTGCGCCGCCGGATGCTTGCGCAACGCGGCTTCGAGGAGGCCCGGCAGGAGCCCCACCTCCCCCGCTTCCTGCGCGGCCCCGATGAGGTCCAAAAGGGCGTCCTGCACGGCGCGTCGCCCGTCGTCGCCCGCCTGCACCCGTAGGGCCTCGACGACCTCGGCGCGCGCCTCGGCCGAGAGCTGCGGCAAGAGCGGCTCGAGCGTCGCGCGCGCGCCGGTCGCCGACAGCCGCGGGCTCGGATCGAGCTGGCCGAGGCCGCTTGCGAGCACTTCGGCCCCGACCGCCCCGAGTTGCTCCAGCGCCGCTGCCAGCCGCGGGCCCAGCAACTCTGCGGCCCCCAGCGCCAGCTCCGCGTCACGCCCCGGCAGCACCGCGAGCGCCTGCGCCGCCGCGAAACGCGCACCGTTGTCCGGCACGAACGCGCGTGCGGCCGCGGCGAACCTTGCACCATCGCGCAAGAGTTCCGCCAACGCCGCGTCGATCGTCGCCGCGTCGAGCCCCCGCAGCGCCAGCGCCGCCCCCGCCGCACACGCGCGCCCCACGCGCCCCTCCTGCTGATCGGCGATCTTGTCCTGCGCAAAAAATGCCGACGGCACGCCCAGATGTAATAGCTCGTGCACCGTGTTGTAGCCGCCCGCCGCAAGCGCCGCATCGAGCGCCGGAAAGAAGCGCGACACCCCCGGCTCGGTGAACCACGTGAGGTTCGCGCCAACCAGCCGCCGCCCACGGTAGAGTGGCCCAGCACCGACCAAGAGATGCACGTCCGCGCGCCCCAGAAGAGGCGCCGCGAGCGCACCCAGCGCGGCCTCGCTGCCCGCGTCCCCTCCCCCGCCGGCCGACAGATAGACGAGCCGCGGCGCCCCAGGTCCCGCCGCCCCAAGCCCGAGCTCGGCACGCAACGCGTCACGTTCAGGGCCGCCCACACCCAGGCCGGACACGGCCTCGACCGCCAGCACGTCCCCGACCCAAGCCGCCTGCCGCTCGGGCCCGAGCACGCGCGTCAGCTCCGGCGCCGACCCCGGCGCATGCGGCACGATGATCCGATCATAGAGGCGCATCGCCGCCTGGAAAATCGGGCGCATCCCGAACTCCGGCTTCACGTCGCGCAGGACCAGCACCTTCTTGAACGGCCCGTCGAGCACCGGCAAGAGCTCGTCGAAGCTGCCCTGCGGAAACGTGTCGACGACCAACAGGTCGGGCGCCAGGACGCCGAGCGTCTGCCACACGAAGTGCTTGGCGAGCCGGCGATGCTCGAGGACATCCAGCCCCGACTGCCGCGCGACCCCCTTGGACGGCAGCTTGAAAGCCGCCATGCGCGCGTCCGCGAGCAGACTCGTCGCCTCGGTGGACGTCAGGAAGATCACCTCGGGCGCGACCCCCGACAGCATCGTCTCGAGCCGCCTGAGCCACCGCGCGATCGCCAGGAGCCGCGTCACGTGGCCGAGCCCCGAGCCGTTGACGGCATAGCAGACGATGCGGAGCGGACGTGCCATGGACGACCTCGGATTAGGATGGGTCGCCCATCCCGCTGTCGGTCGACATCATCTCGTCCACGGCGGCGTCCGCGGCGAGATCGTTCGCGTCGTTGGCGTCGCTGAGGAGTGCCGCCTCGTGCCCGCCCCCGCTCGAACCGACCGGATCGACGAAGGTGTCGACCGACCAACCGGGGTGATGCGCATGGAACGTGCGTACCTCGTAGAGGTCGTCGCCGCGTGCGCCGTGCGTCATGAAATCCCACCACAGGAAGTCGCTGACGAAGCTGCCGTGGTGCCAGCGATCGAACTCGGCGATGCGGCAGCGGGTCTTGCCGTACGATGCGCGCCGGGCCTCCCACTTCGCGTACGGCAGATCGCGCAGGCGCTCGATGTCCATCTCCGAGTACCCCACGTACTTGCCGCGGCTGCGCTTGTAGCGCAGCTTCTGCGCCTTCTGCGCCAGCTTGCGCTCCTCGTCGGCGAAGCGCTGGATCTGGGTATCGAGACGCGCCACGGCCAGCTCGCGCAGATACGCCGCCTGCTTCTTGAGGCCGTGGTCCTTCTTGAGGAACGTCGCCAGCGTCTCGTCGCCTGTGCCGAGCTCGACGAGGTGGTCCTCGGGCGCCGCGCGCAAGTGGTCGACGACGAGCCCGGCGAGCCGGTGCCACAGCGCCTGGTAGAGCTCCCCCGGCGCCGCCAAAATGGCCGCGTGCCGCGCCTCGAGCGCGTCCATGTCGGCCTGCTTGGCCACCAGATCCCGCTGCAAGCCCAGCACCGGCTCGGACTGCGCGTAGAGCTCGTTCCAGCCCCGCTTCACATCCGAATCATCGGGAAACTGGCGCCCCGGAAAGCCCTTCTCGAGCTCGGCCATCAGCAGCGAACAGGCCCGCCAATCGCGCAGCCAGTCGAAGAGTCCGCCATCGTAGTCGTCCGCGAACCACCCGCGGCCGAGCAGCGCCTGGAACTGCCAGGACGCCTCCCACACCGCGCGGTCCTGCTTGAAGCTCTCTGCCGCCGCCGCGATCTCGGCGAGCTGCTCGTCGATCTCGACCCGCCGGACCTCGCGCTCGACATAGCGCGGATCGGCCTCGATCGTGGCCCGCTCGGCATCGAGCGTCGCAAGTTCGCCCTCGGTCCGACGCTTCTCGACCATCAGCGACGGGTAGTGCAGTCGCCGCTCGAGCGCCGCGAGGTCCTCGTCGTCGAGGTCCGGCAAGAGGTAACCCGCCATCTCGACGCCGTTGCGCGCGCGGAGCCGCTCGGCCTCCTCGGCCGCCGACTCGTGACGTCGACGTTCTTCGCGGAGGCGGGCCCGCTCCTCGGCAAACGCGGAGCGACGGTCTTCGGTCGCGTCGATGAGCTCGGAGAGTGACATCGACCCTCGCCTACCACCGCCGCGCTCCGCGGTCGAGCCCACCTCCCCGGTGCGCCCCTGCCACCACCCCGGTCCGCCCGCGAACGTTCGAAGCACGGAACCCACGCGAGCCCATCCAAACCAGATCCTTCTTATGATATGCTCCCGGCGCATCGTTGTGCGGGGTACCCCATGCGTCACGTCGTCCGCCTTCCGTCGATTCTCGCGGCCCTCGCTTGCCCCGTCTGGGCCTGCACCGACTCCGAGCTGGCCGGCCAGCCCGACCGCGACGGCTTCCACGCGACCGAGCCCGACAGCGCGGCCGACTCCGGCGACGAGACGGCCGAGGTCCACGTCGGGCCGGCGTGCTCGACCGACGAGGCCTGCGTCGCCTTCTTCGCGAGCCAGCTCTCGCCCTGCGAAGTCGCCTTCTGCGACAACGCCGTCCACCGTTGCGACACGCGCCGCCGCGACCACTGCTGCGAGTCCGCGCTCGACTGTCAGGCGCAACCGGGCGAGGCCCCCGGCCGCCCGGTGAGCGACCCCGGCTGCCAAATCTTCACCTGTCCGACCCCCGGCGGCAGCTGTCAGATGACCGACATCTGCAGTGGATGCTCACTCGATTCGGAGTGCCAGAGCGCCGCCCCGCTCTGCTCCCGCGGGCGCTGCGGCGAGGGGCAGTGCACGTTCGAGCCCGTGCCGACCTGCTGCGTCGACGCGAGCGACTGCGACGACGCGGACCCCTGCACCGACGCCACCTGCGACCCCGGCGGCGTCTGCCGCTACCACACGACCGGGCGCGAAGGCTGCTGCACGACCGCGCCGGTCCTCGACACCAGCTTCGCGCCGGCGCCGCACTTCGACGCCCGCTCGAGCGTCACCGACGTCCGCTGGAGCGCGCTCGCGACGACCTTCACGCCCACCCCACCCGCGGCCCTGTACCTCGGCAATCCGATCCAGCTCCAGCTCGTCTCGGCCGAAGGCCCCATCCGCGCCGACGTCCACTTCGACCTCGGCCCGGTCACCCCGAACGCCAACATCGAGGTCAAGTTCCAAGCCTACCTCGACATCCGCGCGCCGCTCGACGTCGACCGCTTCCGCGTCATCCTCCGCTCCGCACAAGGCGAAGAGCGCTTGGTCCTCACCAAGGTCAACGCCGCACTCGGCCTCTGGCAGCCGGTGAAGCGCGTCTTCTTCGTGACCAGCGTCGGCCCCTGGGAGCTGGTCGCCGAGTTCGACGGCGTCACCGCCACCGACGTCACCCACTTCGGCATCTTCCTCGATGACCTCCAGGTCCGCGCCGGCTGCAGCATCCAGACCTGCGGCAGCGACGCCGAGTGCCCCTCCGAAGACCCATGCGTGCGCGGCTTCTGCAACGGCGGCACCTGCGGCTATGCGCAGGATCCGAACTGCCAGCCCGGCTGCCACAACGACGACGAATGCCGCGACCAGAGCGCCTGCACCGAGGACCGCTGCCTCGGAACCCAGTGCGTCCACAAGTCGCTGCCGGGCTGCTGCCAATCGGACGAGGCCTGCGCCGACGGCAACCCCTGCACCGCGGATCGCTGCGACCTGCAGTCGGGCTTCTGCCGCTACGACACGAGCGGTCTCTGCGTCGGCTGCAACCCGCCCGACTGCAACGACTTCGACCCGTGCACCCGCGATTTCTGCGACCTGGACCGCTGCGCGCACGTCTTCGATCCGACGGTCGCGCCGTTCTGCGGCGGCTGCGACCCGATGCACTGCGACGACGGCAACCCCTGCACGCGCGACGTCTGCGGCACGTCCCCGGCGGGCGCGGTGATGTGCTCGAACGTCTACGACCCGAACCTCTTCGGCTGCCAGACGCAAGAATGCCAAACGAACGAGGACTGTCGCGACGGCACGCCCTGCACCCAGAACACCTGCGACAGCGCCGGGCACTGCGTTCGCACGCCGCTCCCGAACTGCTGCCAAACCCAAGCGGAGTGCGCCGACAACGACCCGTGCACCCAGGAGAAATGCGACCCGGGCGCGGGCCTCTGCTTCTACTATGAGGATCCGCTGTGCTCGGTCTGCGACCCGACGCGCTGCTACGACAACGACCCGTGTACACGCGACGACTGCGACGGCCCGTTCTGCATGCACAGCTTCGATCCGAGCATCCCCGGCTGCACCGGCTGCGACCCGGCGTGGTGCGACGATGGCGACCCCTGCACCCGCGACTTCTGCCCGATGAGTCCGGACCCTGACGACGGCCCGGTCTGCATCAACCTCTACGTGCCCACGCTCCCGGGTTGCCAGCTCCCGGAGTGCCTCTCGAACCAGGATTGCCGCGACGGCACCCCGTGCACCCAGGACCTCTGCGACGCGAGCGGCCGCTGCTCGCACCCGCCCGTGCCCAACTGCTGCCAGACCGCGCAGGACTGCGCGGACAACGACCCGTGCACGCTCGAGAAGTGCGATACAGGCGCCGGCCTCTGCTACTTCTATGACGACCCGATGTGCAACGTCTGCGACCCGGCGCTCTGCAGCGACAACGACCCCTGCACGCGCGACGCCTGCGAAGGCCCCTTCTGCACGCACACGTACGACCCCGCGCTCACCGGCTGCGGTCCCGGATGCCACTCGGTGCGCGACTGCGACGACAATAACAGCTGCACCGAGGACTCGTGCCTGGCGGACGGGACCTGCTTCTACCAGCGCATCCCCGGCTGCGCCACGACCTGCACGGCCGCGAGCTGCAACGACGGCAACCCGTGCACGCGCGACACGTGCCTCACCTCCGGGAGCTGCGCGAACGACTTCGACCCGACGATCCCGGGATGCTACCTGTGCTATGGGGTAAACGATCCCGCCTGCGACGACGGCAACCCGTGCACGGATGATTCGTGCGACCTCGTCCTCGGCTGCGTTCATTGGGAGAGACCGAACAGAACTCCGTGCATCGACAATGACCCCTGCACGTCGGATGACGCCTGTTTCGCAGGTGAGTGTTACGGGGGCGCGCCGGTATCGTGCGCGTCCGACGGCGACCCTTGCACCAGCGATTACTGCGACCGGGCGCTAGGCTGCGTGTACGTGCGCATCCCCAACTGCGGGACGACCTGCACGGCCGCGGGCTGCGACGACGGCAACCTGTGCACCAAGGACGGATGCACCACCGACGGGCGCTGCATCAACGAGCTCATTCCCGGCTGCAGCGTCGCGTGTGCGAACGGCTGCGACGACGGCAACCCGTGCACGCGCGACGTGTGCACCGCCACCGGGGTGTGCAACAACCTAGCGAGGAGCGGCTTCCCCTGCGACGATGGCAGCGCATGCACCGTCGGTGACGTCTGTAGCGATGGCGTGTGCATGGCGGGCATGACCGTGTCGTGCTCGGACGGCGATCCCTGTACCGGCGACCGCTGTAACCCGCTGACCGGTTGCGAGCACGAACGCTTGCCGATCCCAGGCTGCGGCCCCATCTGCACCGGCTGCGACGACGGCAACCCGTGCACGACCGACAACTGCGACAGCGCCAGCGGCGTCTGCTCGCACACCTCGGTCGCCGGCTGCTGCACGAGCGGTTCGCAGTGCGCCGATGGCGACCTCTGCACCAGCGACACGTGCGAGCAGAATACCTGCAAGCACGCGCGCCTCGACATCCCTCTCTGCCAAACGACCGAGTGCCAGACCGCAGCCGACTGTTCCGGCGCAAGCCAGTGCACGAACGTGGGCTGCGTCGATGGCCAGTGCCGCCTCGAGCCGATCTTCGGATGCTGCCAGTCGTCGCTCGACTGCGACGACTCGGACGCCTGCACGAACGACTTCTGTTTCGCCCAGTTCGGCGTTTGCCTCAATACGAGCGTCGGCTGCGACGACAACGATCCGTGTACGATCGATGCGTGCGACCGGAGCGTCGGCTGCGTCCACAAGCCGGACCCCGCGAGCTGCGGCTGCGAAGAGCAGAAGCTGTGGGTGCGCACGTTCGAGCCGGGCGAGACGCCGGACATCACGATCGAGGGCGGGGGCTCGATGCGCTGGCGCGTCGACGAGGTGCGCAGCCAATCGCCGAAGAACGCCCTGCGCTTCGGCGACGCGAGCGGCAAGGACTACGACAACAACGACCGCGTCAGTGGGCGCGGCACCGGCCCGACCGTGGCGATCCCGCCCGAGGTGAGCAGCGCGACGCTCGACTTCTGGACCTACGTCGACGTCGACGCGGACCCGCAGCGCGACTACTTCCGCGTGCGCCTCCTGACGGGCGACGGACAGAACGTCATCCTGTGGGAGCGAACGAGCCTCTCGGACGATCAATATCGGACGTGGATCCCGATCAGCGTCACGCTCCCGCCCGACGCGCTCGGGCAGGACGTTCAGGTGCGCTTCGTCTTCGACTCGGTCGACGGCCAAGGCAATAACGGCCAGGGCGTCTTCATCGACGACGTCGTCCTTCGCACCACGTGTCCGTGAGCCTACGGTGAGCACCTGGCGTATGCGGTTTGTCGCATTCGTCGCGTTCGTGGCGGCCTGCGGCGGCGACCACGGGGGCGAGCGCCCCGCCCTAGTGGACGGCGTGGGCCCGGGAACAGCGGGCGGCGCGCCGCGTCGACCCTCCGAAACCGAGGGCCGCCAGGAGCCGAGCGCCTCGCCCGCCGATGTCGGGCTCTTCGACGAGGAGATGCGGCGCGGCGACGCGGCGACCTACTCGGGCCGCTTCGAGGCCGCGCGCGAGCACTACCTGCGCGCCATCGAGCTGCGGGTGGACGCCATGGCGCCGGCCCTGGGTGCGGTGCGGGCGCTCGCGCTGCCCGGCGAGGCCGAGACGCGCATGCAGATCGTCCACCGCATCGAGAAGAAGGTCGCGCATCTGCTCGCGAGCGACGAGACGCGCGGCTCGGGGCACCTGCTCGCGGCGCGCCTCGCGATCGCGATCGGAGACCCCGGAACGGCCCTGGATGCGGCCCATCTCGCGGTCGAGCTGCTACCCGACATGGGCGTCGCGTGGCGCGTGCGCGGCGAGGCGGCGCTGGCGGCCGAGCATTGGGGCGAGGCGGTGTCGGCGCTGCAGACTGCGTTGACGCTCGGACTCGAGGCCGAATCGGGAACCTGGGAGCGGCTCGCCGATGCACTCGACGAGCTGGGCGAGCACCTGGCCGCCGAGGACGCAGCGCGGCAGGCGCTCGGCATGACGGGATCGGATCCGAACGCGCGTCGCCGGCGCCTCAACCTCTTGGCGGCGATCCAGAAGCACCGCGGCCTGGTGCAGGAGGCGCAGCGGACGGCCGAGAGCGCGCGCCTCCTCGGCCCCGACGACCCCGCGGTGCTTCACAACCTCGGGGCCATCGCGGAGGCCTCGAACCACCCGGACGAGGCGATCGCCTTCTATCAGCAGGCCGTCAAGGAGACGCCGGTCCCGACGACCTTGTGGCGCCTCGGCAAGCTCCAGCTGCAGCGCGACCGCCCCAATGACGCGCTCGTGAGCTTCACGGCCGCCGCCGCCAACCTCGACCGCTGGACCTGGCCGACCTCGCTCAAGTGGACGCCGGCCTACGAGGTCGGCAAGCTCTACGCGCGCGCCGAGCGCTACGGCGACGCGATCGGCTGGTTCGAGGACGCCCTACGCGAGGCCCGCGACGCCCGCGCCACGCGCGAGGTCCGCAGCTGGCTCGCGTACTGCCGCCTGCAGTGAACGCGGACGAACGCACCCTCAAGGATAGCACGCGTCGAGCCGCCCGGGCCCGCGGCACGCGTGCTGGTACGACGCGCAATGCCCCTCGATGCACGCGAGTCGCCCGCACTCTTTGAAGCCGGTGCAGGCATCGCCGAGGCGCTTGTTCGCCACGCAGTGGCCGGTCTTCTCGAAGTCGCCGTCGCAGTAGCTACCGAGGCAGCGCGAGAGCCCATTGGGCCCGCCGCACACCGCCCCGAGCGCGAGCCACGCGACGCAACGCTGAGTCGCCGGATCGCACTGGAGGCCATTGAACGGGCCGCAGCCCGTGATCGGATCGACGCACGGATCGCCCAGCGCCGGCTGCTTGGCGCAGACCTTCTTCTCGAACCCGCAGATGAGCCCGTCGGCGCACGAACCCGTACACGCCGCGCCCTCGCCGGGCGCCGCCACGCACGTCCCCTGACCGGCCTCGCCCGCGCACACCAGGCCGTCAGCGAACATGCACTCGTTCTTTTCGGGGCACGGCTCGCCGCTCGGGCGTCGCGTCTCGCATCGGCCGGTGGCCTTGCTGCAGTAGGCCGTACCCTCGGGGCATTGCTCGTACGAAAGGCATGCCTCGCCGAGCGCGACCTTGGCGGCCGCGCAGACCCCGTCCTGACCGCTCTGCTGGCGGACGCAGAGCAGATCCTTTGCACACAAAGCATCGGCCTCGTCGCACGCCGCACCGAGCGCCTGGCGCGGCCGGCAGGTCCCGGGGCAGGTCCCGTCCGCGCCCGGTTTGCAGAAGAGCCCCGCCGCGCAGACCGCGTCGAACGCGCAGCTCGCGCCCTCGGCGATCGTCCCGCTGAACCCCGCGCTGCACCCGGCCGGCGGCGCGCCCGTCAACGTCCCGAGGTCCTCGCAGCTCACGGCCTCGAACGCGCCGTAGCAGGCGTTCGCGGCGTCGTCGTGGAAGGCCAGTTCGCCTCCTTCCAGGTGGGTCAGGAGCGGCCCGCGCACCGTGTCCTCGCACAGCGTCCGGGTCTGCTCGAAGCAGTCCGGCGGCACCTGCCCCGGGACGATGCACTGATCGATCTTGCAGCAGGTCCGGGCGAGCCCGTCGCACAGCGACACGAACGTGTAGCTCGACTGTGTCTCCTGCGTATCGGGCGCATCGCCCGTGAAGACGACGTCGATGTTGCCTTCCACGCGTTCCTCGTTGGACCCGCAGCCGGCGACACACAATCCTACGCACACCAACGATTTTCGGAGTCCCATGCAGGCCGTCTTACAGGATCCGCCACGCGACTCCCAGCGAAGCGTGATCAGCGGCAGCGCACCAGCGCCACGCGCCCCTTCTCGCGCAGGCGCGCATCGAGCGTCACGATCTCCCCGCGCTCGATCGCGAGCCCCACGAACCCCTCCCCGTGGCGCACGATCTGGACCCCGGCCCAGCCGCCGAACACCTCGGCGAGGTACTTGAAGCACGCGCTGTTCTCGTCCCCCATCGCCTCCGCGCTCCACTCCGGCTGGTCCTTGACGCGGCACGGCCCCTTGGCAACCGCGCGCCTCACCCGCTTCACGACCTTGCCGGTCTTACCAGCGGCGATGACCAACTCCGAGAGACCGACCGAGTTCACGCCCAGCTGCGCCTCGTCGAGCGCCGCCACCGCGCCGTTGAAGACGCCCCAGTCCACCGCGCCGAGCGCCTTGCCACGCGCCGAGTACGCGAAGACGGCGGCCGCCGGCCCGGCGTCGTAGCCGAGCACGAACACCGTCTCGCCGAGAAACCAGATGGGCCCCGGGGCGTTGGTGATCTCCTTCGGTCCGACGCTCTCACCGTCGCGCAGCTTGAACGTGCGGGTCGGCTTCTTCTCGGCGACATCGAAGATGAGGACGGTCTCCCCCACGCGCACGGCCGCGCGCTTGCCGTCCGGGTGGTAGGCGAGATACGCGACGCCCGGCGCGTCGGGCTCGCCGCCTGGCGGCGCGGGCCAGCAGAGCCCCTCGTAGCAGCGGTCGTCGCGAATCGGGATCCCGACGCCCGGGAACGGCTTGGGGGCGCGCGCGGTCAGCTTGCCGCTCGCCGCATCGAGCGCCCAGCAGGCCACCGGCCCGGCGAACGTGTCGACCGCGCAGAGCGCCAACGCGCCGCCGACGTTCCCGAGCACGAGCGTCCGCTCGCCATCCGGGTCCTCCCAGCTCGGCAGGCAGTCGAGCCCGCGCGGGATCGGGGTTGCTCCTCGCGCTTGCATGCCCATGCAAATAACGCCCAGAAAGCCAATCGCCGCTGCGTGCTTCATATCGTTCCTCCGCTTCGCACACTGGCCACGCCGGCCGCGCCTACCAGCCCGAACGCAGGACGCGCGGGTCCAGATCGGGCGGCGGCGGCGGCGCCGTCTTGCGCACCAGATGCTCGATGGCCTGCCCGATCCCCTCGACCGTCAGCGGGAACATCGGAAAGAGCTTCGCGATCAGATCGACCGTGTAGCCGCGCCAATGATGCGGCTCCATCGGATTGAGCCACACGCTGCGCGTGAAGTGCGTGCGCAGCCGATGCAGCCACACGAGCCCCGGCGTCTCGCTGCGCTCGAACCAATCGATCGCCCCGTGCTCGCTGAGGAGCTCGCTCGGCGCCATCGACGCATCGCCCACCAAGAGCAGGAACGTGTCGGGCGGGCGCGCCTTCAGGATCTCCGCGGTCGGCTCCGACTCGCCGCTCGTCATCGACGTGAAGAGCCGCGAATAGGGCACATTGTGGAAGAAGTACGACTCGAACTTCTTCCAATGGTTCTGGGTCGATGCGGCCGAAAACAGCGTCTCGACCAGCCGCGTGTACGGCGTCATCGAGCCGCCGACATCCATCGCCAGGAGCACCTTCGCTTGATTCTTGCGCGGCGGACGGAACGCCAGATCGAGCCAGCCCGCGTTCTTCGAGGTCCGCTCGATCGACTCGTCGATGTCGAGCTCGAGCTCGCCCTCGAGCCGCCCGAGCCGCCGCAGCTTGCGCAGCGCGACGCCGGGGCTCGTGTGGCTGCATCGGCTGCGC
>SXIE01000002.1 GCA_005772945.1 Pseudomonadota bacterium | reverse complement strand
GCGCAGATGGCGCTCATGCCCTGCCACACGCTCTTCCAGTTCTACGTCGCCGGCAATCGCCTCGACCTCCAGCTCTATCAGCGCTCGGCCGATCTCGCGGTCGGCGTGCCCTTCAACATCGCCAGCTATGCCCTCCTGCTCGCGCTGGTCGCCGCCGCCACCGACCTCACGCCCGGCGTCTTCGTCCACACCATCGGCGACGCGCACATCTACGCGAACCACGTTGACGGCGTTCGCACGCAGCTCGCGCGGACGCCCCACGCCCTGCCGCGCGTGCGGCTCGCCAAGCGCCCCGACTTCCGTCCAGAGGGGCGCCCGGGCATCGATCTCACGCCCGACGACGTGCTCCTCGAGGGCTACACCCACGAGGCGTTCATCAAGTTTCCGGTCGCCGTCTGACCATGCCGCCGCCGCCCATCACGCTCATCCTCGCGGCCGATCTCCAGGAAGGTATCGCCAAGGGTGGCGACCTGCCCTGGCACCTCCCGGACGATCTCAAGCGCTTCAGGCGGCTGACCGTCGGCCGCGGCCATAACGCCGTCCTCATGGGACGGGCGACCTGGGACTCGGTGCCGCCGCGCTTCCGCCCGCTCGAGGGTCGCCTCAATATCGTGCTCTCGCGGCGGCCCGATCCGACTCCGGGCGCGACGCTCGTCCACAGTTGGAACGAGGCCCTCGCGGCGGCTTCGCAAGCCGACGAGCTATGGATCGTTGGCGGCGCCGACCTTTACCGTCAGGCGCTGGCGCGCGACGACATCGCCGCGATCGAGCTGACGCGCGTCCTCGCCGACTGCGACTGCGACCTCACCTGGAGCGGCGTCCCCGCCGACTACATTTGCACCGCGACGCAAGAATGTCCGGCGCGCGGCCAGAGCCCGGCGTTCCGCTACGAGCGCTGGGAGCCTCCGCGGACGAACCCCCGGCGGGGCCGCGCGAGCGACCCGACCGGGTGAGATAAAATGGGTTGGCGTACCCATCCAGCCGGCCCTTCGGGGCTGCGTGGCGCCCTTCGAAAGCCTGCGCGACTCGGCAAGTCCCCCAACCGCCGAATCCCGCTCTGGAACTGGGTGCGTCCAACCCGATGGTCCATCGAACAACGCAAAGTCCCCCAACCCGCGTACGTTCGCACGTGCCCTCGCGAACGGGGGCAGCGCCTTGGACCTACTTCGCAACTGTTTGACACTCATGCATTCGGCACGATCGGACGCCAGCTTAAGATAAATCGACAATCGCCCGCGCGGTCGGCGCGCACCCTTATGAATGGCTGATATGCGACGCATGCACGACGCGCCCTCGGATCTGGCCGCTGCTCATCCGAGCAGTCCCGCCAGGTCCTCCTTGGTCAGGCTCGCGCCACCCCCGCCGCCGCCCTGACCGAGGGCCGCCTCGGCGAGCTGCCGCTTGCTCTCCTGCAGCAGCAAGATGCGCTCTTCGACCGTGTCGGCCGCGACCAGGCGATGCACGAAGACGGGCTTGTCCTGACCGATACGATGGGCGCGGTCGGCGGCCTGGTCTTCCACCGCAGGGTTCCACCAGGGATCGAGGAGCACCACGTGATCGGCCGCGGTGAGGTTCAAGCCGACGCCGCCGGCCTTGAGCGAGAGCAGGAGGATGGGTGGTCCGGCGTCCGCCTGGAAGGCGTCGACCACCGCGCCGCGGTCGCGCGTCGAGCCATCGAGACGCAGGAACCCCCAGCCGGCGCTCTGCAGGTGCGGCTCGACGAGATCGAGGAATGAGGTCCACTGCGAGAACACGAGGACCTTGTGCCCTTCGGCGACCAGCGGCTCGAGGCGCTCGAGGAGCAGGTCGATCTTGGCGCTCGAGGCGACCCCTTCCTGCCCTGGCACGAGCCCGCGATGGCAGGCGGCCTGCCGCACGCGCAAGAGCGCCTCCAGCGCGGCGATGACGCCGCCACCGCGCGAGAGCAGCTCCTGCACCTCGCGCTGCGCGCTGACCTTCATCGCGTCGTAGAGGGTGCGCTCCTCGGGCGACAGCTCGCAGCGCGCGACCAGCTCGGTGCGCGGCGGCAGCTCGGGCGCCACGTCGCGCTTCAGGCGGCGCAGGATGAACGGCCGCAGGCGTCGCCGCAGCTCGGCCGCCGTGCGCGCGTCGCCCTCCATGATGGGCTTGGCGACTTCGCTCTGGAACGTCGCTCGGTCGCCCAGATAGCCGGGTTGAAGCACATGCATCGTGCTCCAGAGATCATCGAGACGGTTCTCGACCGGCGTGCCTGTGAGCGCCATGCGGAACTTTGCACTCAAACGATACGCGGCGCGCGCGACCTGCGAATCGGGGTTCTTGATGGTCTGCGCCTCGTCCAGGACCAAGGTGTCCCAGGTGGTCGCCGCGAGCGCCTCTTGGTCGAGTCGCAGGATGGCCCACGTCGTGAGCGTCACGTCGGCCGCGGCGTCGAGCTTGCGATCGGCGCCATGATACGCGTGCACGGTGAGGCCCGGCCGGAAGCGCGCCGCCTCGCGCGCCCAGTTCGGCAAGACGCTCGTGGGCGCCACCACCAACGTCTTGCCGCGCATGGCCGCCAACGCTTGCAGCGTCTTGCCAAGGCCCATGTCGTCGGCGAGCAACGCGCCGAGCCCGGCCTCGCGGTGAAACGCGAGCCAGTCGACGCCCTCTTGCTGATAGTGCCGGAGCTCGGCGCGCAGATCGGCCGGCAGCACCGCCGGCGGCAGGCGCGTAAAGTCCGACACCAAGGTCCGGAGCTGCTCGAAGCGCGGCGGCAGCGGCCGCCCGAGCGCCTCGCACAAGGCCGCCACGTCCGCCACCGCGGCCAGCGGCAGCGGCTCGCCGTCGGGCGCGCCTTCACGCTTCTGGGCCATGAGCGCCGAGAGCGCCGGTCCATAGATCTGCAGCCAGCGCGCCGGCAACGCCGCGAACCCGCCGCCGTCGACCGGCGCGAGCGCACGCCCGCGTTGCCAGGCGCGGAGAACCCGGGCCGGATCGGCCGGGTTGCCGTCCGACTCGAACGAGAGCGAGAGCCGCCCCTCGTCGTCGAGCGCGAGGTGCGGCGCGAGCGGCGGCGCCATCTCGAAGTCGAGGTGCGCCTCGCCGCGGATGGTCGCGATGTTCGTCGAGAAGCCGTGGAGCTTGGCGGCAAAGGCGACCGCCTTCTCCCCTTCGAACGCGACCTTGCGACCCGGCTCGAGCCCGAGCTGGGCCACGAGTCGCCGCACGAGCTCCTCCTCGGCGCGCTCGTCGCGCAGCGGCACCGCGCGCGCGTCGTCGACGACGACCAGGCGCCCACGGTCGATGCGTGCGATCGGCGGATCGCCGTAGACCATGGTCGGCAAGACGACCAGCGCGTCCTCTTCGTTGAAGGTCTCGATGACGAGGCGCGGCGGCTCCATCGACGCCTTGGGCAATCGCTTGGTGCGGATGTCGAGCCCGAGGCGGCCCTCGAAGCGCGCGACCAGGTGCACGAGCTCGCTGACCTGGTCGGGGTCGAAGCCGCGCCCGCGCTCGAGCAGGCGCCGGTCGCCCTCGCCGATGCCGGCCTGGTCGTCGAGGGGGCGCAGGATCCAGCGCGTCGCGGGCAAGCGCTCCGCGCTCTTCGCGAGCGAGTTCAGGCCCGCGCCCGGCGATCCACGCAGCACCGCGGCCCCGTTGCGCAGCCGCCGCTCGACCCGTCGATCGGTCGTCAGGCGCGCGAAGAACGATCGCCCGGCGTCCTCGACCACCAGCTCGGGCACGATCGCCTCGGTCATCACGCGCACCGGCGCGCCGTCGAGCGTCACGTCGTCGCTGCTGCCAAGGCGCGCCATCACGTCGAGCAGTCGCACGACCTCGGTGCGCGGCACGACCCCGCGGCGCCACGTCCCCATCGCGCGCTCGATGTCGAGATCGACCGGCTGCGTGATGATGGTCTCGCCGCCGCGCTCGGCCGCCAACGAGGTAGGATACGGGCGCTCGGGTCCGACGCCCTTCACGACGCGCTCGAAGTTCAGGAGATCATCGTTGGTACTCAAACGATATCCAAGCCGCGCCAACTCGGGCCGGAACGTCGGCACCTCGACGCCGCCCTTGTCCGCCTGGCGCAGAGCGATGACGGCCGCCGCGGCGTGCGCGCAAGCGTCCTCGTTCGTGCCGCAATCGCATTGCCAGTCGATGATCCCCGTGCCGGCGCCGGCGGCCGCGCGCTTGTCGGGCGGCGGCGGGTAGAGCGTGACCTCGTGGGACTTGCCGCGCCCGCCCGTCACGACGCGCAAGACGATCTCGTCGTCGCCTTCGGACTCGCGCACGATCTTGCCCTCGCGCGCCAGCGACACACCGGACGACCAGGCTTCGGGGGATGCCGCCGATCGAATCGCCGCAAAGAACCGCTCGAGCAGGCGTTCGTTCATCGCGCGCCTATACCCGTCCGCCTCCCGATCCGCCAGTCTGGCGTCGTCACGTGCTAAGGATCCGCGCGACGACCTCGCGCGCGGAGATTAGCATGGCTGCGATGCATGGATGGCTCTGGGCGGCGCTCACCGTGAGCGCCTGCGGTACGACCGGATTCGAGGGCGAGCCGCGCGCGGCGACGCCCTCGGGACCGACCGGCGCGTGGACCGAATTGCCGTGGATCGGGGCCGATCCGCGCGTCCCCTTCAACGGCGCGGCGCTCACCGCGGCGCGCGGCGCCACGCCCGCGGAGGACCGGCTCTATCTCGTCGTGTCCGACCGCCTCTACGTCTCGGCCGACGAAGGCGAGTCGTGGACGCAACGCGGCGAAAAACTCTACTTCGACGCGATCGCGGCGCACGGTCCTCGCCTCTTCGCCTGGAGCACGAACCAGGAGGCGCCGCTCTACGAGAGCCAAGACGGCGCCCGCACCTGGTCCGGCCGAGCGGTCGGGACCTATCACGGCGACTTCGCCTACGACACCGGGGCGCTGCGTCCGCCCGAGCTCTTCCGCGTGCTCGACGACGTCGCGCTCATGGTCCAGCCGACCGGCGACCGCGTGCTGCGCGTCCGCCATGGCGCTATCGGGCGCTGGCAATTCGCGAACGTCACCTTCGGCGATCCACTCGCCCAAGCGCTCGAGCGCGCGCACGAGGGCCGCTCGCCAGTCTTCGTGTCGGTCGCTCGCGTCGGGGTGACCCACTGGGG
Source organism: Pseudomonadota bacterium (assembly GCA_005772945.1). The sequence goes on along the minus strand of SXIE01000002.1, from coordinate 2,320 downwards.
TTGTACGCGCCAGGCGCTCTTCCGCTCCGACGACGACGGGATGAACTGGCGCTCGGTCGAAGGCACGCCGGGCGAGGCGACCTCGCGCGGCCCCTGCACTCTCGTCGATTGGCACGCCTCGGCGGCGCTCACGCCCGATCCCGGCCCGCTCTGCATGGTCGTCGGCGCCGACCGGCGACGCCGTCTCCACTGCACGCGTGATGGCGCGACCTGGTCGGAAGCGGGTCCGGGCTACTTTGCCGACGTGCCGGTCACGCCGGCCTTCGAGCACCGGACGAGCGTCGGGCGCGTCACCGGCTTCGCCACCGACGGCACGCGCTACTTCCTCGCCCACACCGGCGAGGACTCGTACACCGCGCCGAGCCCGGGCCTCTATTGGACCACCGATCCCCTCGCCGTCTGGCAACCGGAACCGCTTCTGGCCGGCAAGCGCGTCGTCGCTATGGCCGCGACCGGGCGCGCGATCTTCGCGCTCGTCGAGGAGCCCGGACCCGCCGGCGCCGATCGCATCCGCCTTTTTCGCTGGCGCCCATGACGTGCGCACGATGAGGCGGCGGAGCCCTCGCGTCGTTCTGCCATCGCCCCAGCCCGCGAACGCCGCCGTTGCCACACTTTCGCTGGATTCTCCCACCGCTCGGTCGGCACACTCGTTCTCGTTCCGATAGCCCTCACCACCCCCTGAATCGGAACCAACGTGACGACGGGAGAGCCGCATGACGTGCAGGTCTCAGCGATGGCCTATGCTCTTGGTCTTCTTCACCGTTGGTTGCGCCGAGGCGCAAACGACGGCAGTGTCCTTGGATGTCTCCGCGGAGGTCGGGAGCGACGTCATCACCGACGCGACCGCCTCCGACAACGGCCCCGAGCTGCCGACTGGTCCGACTGGTCCGACTGGTCTGCCCGATACGAACAATCCCGTCATCCCGACGATCGCGAACGTCACCCCGGCGCTCGTCGATCCCGCCGGCGGGTCGCACCTCCGCATCGACGGCGCGCATCTCGAGGCCGTGACCACGGTGCGCATCGGCGGCGTCGAGGCGACGCGCGTGGTGAAGCTCGCGGACGGCGCGCTGACGGTCACGACCGGTCCGGTCGCCGAGGGGCCGGGGCACGCCGTCGAAGTGAGCGCGCCCGGCGGGGATGCGACGTGGTCCGGGACCGTCGAGAGCTGGAGCCCGACGGGCATCGCCGGCGCTCGCGTGTTCGACGCCGCCTTCGGCATCAGCGGCTCCGATTTGGATCCCGACGGCAAGCCCGCGCGCTCGTATGAGTGGGCGCGTACGACGGCCAACGTCCACGCCGACTGGCGCTCGCGCGACGGCGCCGCCGTGAACTGGCTTCCCGCCACCGGGAAGTACTGGGCGACCGGCGGCTGGAACGGCAATCCGCCACCCAAGGGCTTCGGCGATCAGTTCACCACGAACGAGGTCTGGTCGAGCCCCGACGGCGTCACCTGGACCCCGGAAATGGCCGACGGCCACGACCAGTGGGTCGGTCGCCATGTGCACAATGCGCTCGTCTGGCACGACCGCTTGTGGCTCGTCGGCGGGGACAACTGGCGCGGTTTCTATCAAGTCGATGTCGTCTCGTCCGCCGATGGACGGACCTGGGAGTACGAGCCCTACGGGACGACGCACACGCCTTGGTCCTACGAACCGGACGGCAGCTTCGATCCCACCTACACGGGGCGCCTCAACCAGATGGCGGGCATTTATCAGGGCGCGCTCTGGGTCGCCGGGGGCCAGAACATCGAATCCAACGTGCGCCACAACGACGTCTGGCGCGGGACGTGGGACGCGGCGACCGGCCTCCAGTGGGAGCTCATCGCCCCCGATGCACCCGCCAGCGAGACCCGCTGGGCGCCCCGCGGCAGTGTCAATCAGCTTCTCGAGTTCAAGGGGCGCTTGTGGCTCATCGGCGGCGGGAACTTCTCGTGGGCCGGCAGCGAGACGTCCGCAGACGTCTGGTCCACGGTCGATGGTGTGACCTGGAAACAGCACAACGCACCCGCGTGGGGTCGACGCCTCTGGAACAACGCGCAGGTCTTCGATGGACGCCTCTGGCTGATCAACGGCGCCAACGACGAGATCGAAGGCGGCAACCTCAGCGAGACCTGGTATTCGGATGATGGCGAGACCTGGACGCGTCTCCCGATCGAGGCCGCGGGGCTCGTCACCCACCCGGCGTCCCATGGGGATGGCATCACCGTGGGGCGTGACGCGAACACGCTGCTGATGGTGGGCGGCAACTACACGTTCCAGGGCTTTCTGCCGCCGTATCTGCCGCCCGACTACTCCGAGCGGTCGGCCTGGCAGCTGCG
>SXIE01000187.1 GCA_005772945.1 Pseudomonadota bacterium | reverse complement strand
GCCCGTCGCCGGCACTCCGCGATGTGCGCGCGGATCATGTGTTCGATGTGCTTTTCGAGTTGTTCGATGGTTGTCGTTGTCATGCGGACCGAGGTCGCACGGCGCGATTACCGGCTCAAGCCCACCCCTGAACGGGTACGATCGGCACCGCTTCGGCGTCAGCGCGCGCCGCGTCCGAGGATGAAGGCCGCGAGCGCCTGCGCCTTCGTCACGAGCGTGGCCACTTCGATGTGCTCGTCGTGGGTGTGAAAGCCGCTGCCGCGGGGACCGAGTCCGTCGATGGTCGGGATCCCCATCGCCGACGAGGTGCTCGCATCGGAGCCGCCGCCGATGAGCCCCGCCTCGCCTGCGCCGAGGCCGACCGACTGCGCGCAGGCGCCGTACTCGGCCAGCAGCGCGGCACTGGCGTCGGTGCGCTCGAGCGGCATGCGCGAGAGACCGCCGCTCAGTTCGAGGCGCGCACCGGGCACGTCGTCTGCGGCCGCGGCCGCGGCGGCGTGGATGGCGGCGAGCAGCTCCTCGCCGCTCGCGCGCGAGATGAAACGCAGGTCGAGGACGGCGCTGGCGCGATCGGGGACGGTATTCTTCGACGTGCCGCCCGCGACGGTACCGACGTTGACCGACACGCCGCGCGTCGGATCCGAGAGGCGCTGCACGCGGTCGATGAAGCGAGCGAGCGCCCAGATAGCGTTCACGCCAGCGGCCGGATTCACGCCCGCGTGGGCGGATTTCCCGTGGGCCAGTGCGGTGATCGATCCGGTGCCCTTGCGGCGCGTGATGATGGCGTCGCCAGCGCGACCGGCCTCGAAGACGAGACACGCGCCCACGCCGGCGATGGCCTCCGCGATGACGCGCTTGCCTTCGGGCGAGCCGACTTCCTCGTCGGCCACGCTCACGACCCGCACGGCGGGGAGCTTCCCCATGCCGACGGTCTCGGCCAGCGCTCGCAGGGCAAAGGCGATAACGACGAGACCGCCCTTCATGTCGAGAACGCCGGGGCCCCGCGCGAGGGCGTCGTCCTTGCGATAGCCCTCGAACGTCCCGGGCGGGAAGACGGTGTCGTGGTGGCCGACGAGCGCGATCGGCGAGCACGTTGGGTCGAAGCCGGCCGTTTCGAAGACCAGGTGATCGGCGAAGCGCGCGCTCGGGACGGTGCGGGCCGAAAGCCCCGCGGCGGCGAAGAGCTCGACGAGCCGCGCGCCGACCGCGCGACCGCCTGGCGGGTGGTCGGTGAAGGAGTTGATGTCGACCAGGGCCGCGAGGGCGGACTCCATGGCGGGGAGTTTGTCGGAGAGCCATTGGATGGGCATGGCGGGCCTTTCCTTTGGGCAGTCGGGCGTCGGGGTGTCGACGCCTGAAGGGCGCGGGATGCGAGCGGGCTTCACAGCCGATCGGGGCGGACGTATATCACGCGCGGGACCAACGCCAGGGGTGAACGACGATGTCCAAGCGATACAAAGCCGCCATCATCGGCGGAAGTGGCTACGGGGGCGCGGAGCTGATTCGGCGGCTGTTGCGGCATCCGGAGGTCGAGCTGGCGCGCGTGGCGTCGGTCGACTTCATCGGCGAGCCGCTCGCGGCAGTTCATCCGAATCTGGAAGGGCAGACGGATCTGGTCTTCGAGGGTCTCTCGCCCGCGGAGGCGGCGCGCGGGATGGATATTGTCTTGCTGGGGCTGCCGCACAAGGTCAGCGCACAGAAGATGCCCGAGCTGATGGGGACCGGCGCGCGAGTGGTCGACCTGTCGGGCGACTTCCGGCTGCACGACGCGGCGGTCTACAAGAAGTACTATGGGGCCGAGCACCCGTGTCCCGACAAGCTCGATGGCACCTTTGTGTATGGGCTGCCGGAGTTGAATCGCGAGGCGATCCGCTGCGCGCGCTACGTCGCGTCGCCCGGGTGTTTCGCGACGTCGATCGCGCTGGCGCTCCTGCCGCTGGCAAAGGCGGGGATGCTCAGCGGGGCGGTCGAGGTCGTCGGGATCACGGGCTCGTCGGGCAGCGGCATCGCGCCGGCGGCGGGGACCCATCACCCGTCGCGCGCGAACAACCTGAAGACGTATAAGCCCCTCGATCACCAGCATGTCCCGGAGATCGCCGAGACGCTAGCGGCGGCCGGAGCGCCGGGCGTGAGGCTGCGCTTCGTGCCGGTGAGCGCGCCTTTGACGCGCGGGATCTTCGCGACGTGTTTCGCGCATGTTCCGGGCAACGTCGGGGCCGAGCAAGTGGCGGCGGCGTTCGCGAGCGCATACGGGCACGAACCATTCGTGCGGGTCCCGAAGAAGCGGCTGCCGGAGGTGGTCGCCGTGAAGGCCACCAACTACGCCGAGGTTGGGTACCAGCTCGGGGACAGCGAGGGGGGAACGCGGCTCGTCGCGTGCTTCTCGGCGATCGACAACCTGATCAAGGGCGGGGCCGGGCAGGCGATCCAATCGATGAACCTGATGCTCGGACTCGACGAACGGATGACGCTCGAGGATCCGGGGGGGTGGCCATGAGCCATGCAACGACGAAGACGACCGCGATCATCAAGGTCGGGGGCGAGGTCGTCCAGGGGCCCTATCTCGGGGCGCTGTCGGCGGACATCGCGACCTTGCGCAAGAACGGCGTGCGCGTTCTGGTCGTGCATGGCGGCGGGCCGCAGGCGACCGCGCTGCAGAAGAAGCTCGGGCAGGAGCCGCACATCGTGGCCGGTCGGCGTGTCACCGATCGCGAGACGCTCGACGTCATGAAGATGGTCGTCGCGGGGCTCGTGCACGTCGATTTGTGCGCGGCGCTCTTGGCGGCCGGGGCGCGTCCGGTGGGGCTCCACGGCGCGAGCTCGCTGACGATCGAGGCCAAGCGGCGACCGCCGAAGGTGATGGCGGGCGCGGGGCCCGACCCGATCGACTTCGGGCTGGTCGGCGACGTCATCGGTGTGAACCGCGAGCTGCTGGCGCTGCTGTGCGGCGCGGGGCATGTACCGGTGGTGGCATGCCTCGGGGCGACGGCTCAGGGCGAGATGCTGAACATCAACGCGGACGTGGTCGCGAACCAGCTCGCGATCGCGCTCGATGCCGACGCGCTGGTGCTCGTGACGGACGTACCGGCGGTGCTGCGCGACGTGAACGACCCGAGCTCGCGCATCGCGCAGTTGACGCGCGCCGAGGGCGAGCGGGCCATCGCGGACGGCGTCGTGACCAAGGGGATGATCCCGAAGCTCGAGGAGTCCTTCGCGGCGATCGCCCAAGGTGTGAAGGCCGTTCATATCGTCGGGCGGCTCGCGCCGGGCGAGCTGGCGCAGGCAGTGCTCGCACCCGGGAGTGTGGGGACGGTGCTCGTTCCCTGACGGCGCACGGCCGCGATGCTTCTCGCCTCGCGCCTCGTCGCCTATGGGAACGGGCGCCGGCCGAAGGAGCGTCGCCGCCGAATTCCGCGCGCCAGCCGCGCGACTGCCGCCTCGATGAGGCTCCGAACTTCCTCGGCGAGTGCGCCGACGCGGATACGTTCATCGGGGTCGACGTCGGGGAGCGCGATCGGCGCGAGGATCTCCGAATGGATCGTCGCCGGCCACGGGATGTGCGGCGGCGGTGGTCCGATCGTGAGGCCCCAGGGCAGCGAGAGCGTCACGGGCCACACCTTCATGCGCAAGAGCTGCGGTGCTCGGATGAGGCGGGCGAGGGACTGGCCGTCGCTCAGCACGAGGAGGGTCGACTGTGCGCCGGCCGTGGCGATGGGGACGATCGGGACGCGCTCGCGCAGCGCACAGCGAACGAAGCCGGTGCGGCCGCCGAAGCGCACCTCGTGGCGCGCGCGGAAGGGGCGGTTCGCGTCGAGGTCGCCGCCCGGATAGACGATGGCCTTCAGGCCGTGCGCGAAGATGCGATGCGCGCTCGCGTGATTGGCCGGCATCATCCCGAAGCGCCGCGCGATGGCGCCAAGCGCGGGCAGCTTCAGGACGCCGTCGTGCGCGAGCCCGAACGGCACCTCGGCGAGGCCGAACGTCCGGTAGATCGCCCACGGGACCAGCCAGCTGTCGACCGGGTTCATGCTGCCCGAGTGGTTCGAGACGTAGAGGGCCGGCCCGAGCGGGACGTGCTCGAGGCCGCGGCACTCGAAGCGATGCCAGGGCACGAGGACGCGCTCGACGAAGCGCGCGAAGGCCGCGATGAAGTGCTCGTCGCGGGTGGGGTCGCCGCGCGTGACTGGCGGCGCGGATGCGAATTCTGCCGCGAGGCTCGGCGCAGGACGCCCGAGCGGATCGAGGGCGCGAACCGGGGCCGTCAGGGTTTGGTGTCGCACCATCGCCGTACCTCCGCGCGTACGCCGAGCCCGCAAGACCCCGCGTCGCGCCCACAACCATGTTGTTCGATGCGTGACGTCTAGCACGAGGGGGCTCGGATGTCTTGGTTCGGATCGGACGTCGTCGTGTCGCATGCGCTTGCGGTCGCGTCGCGCAACGTGGTCTACGCTGCTCCATGAAGTTTCCCCAGCGCCTCCAGGCACTCATCGAGGAGGGCCTCATCGACGAGGTCGTCCGCCGGATCACGAGCGGCAAGGAGGCCGAGGTCTTCGTCGTCCGATCGCAGGGCGTTTTGCGCGCGGCGAAGGTCTACAAGGAAGCGAACAACCGGACCTTCAAGAACCGCGCGGACTACCTCGACGGGCGCAAGCTGCGCGGGTCGCGTGGCGAGCGCGCTCGGGCGCGTGGCGGGCGCTTCGCCAAGGATCAAGAGGAAGAGGCGTGGCAGACCGCCGAACTCTCGGCGCTGGGCAAGCTTCACGCGGCGGGGGTTCGCGTGCCGCAGCCACGCGCGTTTCTCGATGGTGTCCTCATCATGGATCTCGTGCTGTCCGCGGACGGGATGCCGGCCCCGCGGCTCGCGGACTGCAGATTCAGCGAGGTGGAAGCGCGGACCCTCTTCGCGACCGTCATCCACGAGGTCCAGCGCATGCTGTGCGCGGGCGTCGTGCACGGCGACCTCTCCGAGTACAACGTGCTGCTCTCGGTCGTGGGGCCGGTCGTCATCGACCTGCCGCAGATGATCGACGCGGCGGCGAGTCAGGCGGCGCGGGGCCTGCTCGTCAGGGACGTCAGCAACATCCGGGCGTTCGCGGCACGCTTCGCGCCCGACGTGGCCAAGCTGCGCTACGCCGAGGAGATGTGGGCGCTGTGGGAGCGGGCGCTCCTCACGCCCGACACGGTGCTGACGGGGCAGTGGCGCGACTCGACGCGCCAGGCCAATCTGCATGCGGTGCAGAGCGCCATCGCCGATGCGCACGAAGAGCGGGCGCGCGAGCTGGCGCGT
>SXIE01000186.1 GCA_005772945.1 Pseudomonadota bacterium | reverse complement strand
GGCCGTCGAGCAGCGCGAGGGCGTCGACGCGCTCGGGCCAGGCGCCGGCGAAGTAACAGGCGACGCTGGCGCCCATCGAGTGGCCGATGAGGGTGGCGCTCGGGAGCGAGAGCGCCTCGAAGAGGTGGTAGAGATCGAGGATGTAGTCGGGGAAGTGGTAGTAGCCGCCGGCGCCGATGTGGCCGCTCTCGCCGTAGCCGCGCTGGTCGGGGGCGACGACGCGCCAGCCGGCGGCGGCCAGGGCGCGCGCGACGGGGTCGAAGCTCTGGCCGACGTCGAGGAATCCGTGCAGGAAGACGACCGTTCCGCGCGCGCCGAGAGCGGGGCCGAGCCAAACGTGGTAGGCAAGTTCGAGACCGAGGTTTGCGGTCGTGTGGCGCGTGGAGGTCACCGTCATGGAAGGGATCATCGGTCCTCGTCTCGAGACGAGCAACCCCGAAATGGCGGGGATCGTGTGGGCGGGCCACGCGACCATTTCGCTCGCGAAGAGCGCACCGTGCGAAGCTCGGTGCACCGAGTCGGGCGCTTGCCCGACGGAGAGTGCGGAGCACTTGAGGCGCTTGCCCGCGACGAATTTCCGTTCGAGGTGACGAGCCATGGGCGTGTCGCGTGTCTGGATGGCGAGCCTCTGGGTGTTGGTCGCGACGGCCGCTCGGGCTGAGCCACCGGTTCCGGCGCGTCCGGCGGGGCCGGCGGGGCCGCTGCCGGTCGCGGTCGACACCGGCTTTCGACCGAGCGTCGACCTTCCGAATCGCGTCAATCGCGCGGGCCACGGCTCCGCCATCCACGGCAAATGCAATGGCATCGACGAGCTGGCGCAGACCTATTTCCGCTGGCGCAAGCAGTACCCGAAGGCCGCCGGGCTCGCGCAGCAGACGGCCTTCATGGAAGCGAGCCGCGGTGGGAAATACGTCGACGGCGTCTTGGATCTAGCGACCCAACACAGCTTCGCGACGAGCAAGCCGACCGGCAACTACGCCAATGCTCGCGCCACCCCCGACACGTTCGCGCGCGACATCGTCGCGGCCCTGACGCGCACCGGCGCGCCGCAATCGGTCATCATGGGGAGCCGCAACGGCGGGGTCAGCCACCGCGTGACGATCTACGGCGCAGACCCGATCCAGGCGGCCGACGGCACGGTGCGCTGGTCCTTTCGGGTGGCCGATTCGAACCGCATCGGCGCGCCCGGCCTCGATCCCGATCAGGTCCGGCTCGTCTACGTCCCGCCTGCCCGCGGTCAACCTGGGACCTGGTCCGAAACGGTCGGCACGCAGGTCCTCACGCGCTACGATTCCGGCGACCTCGTGCGCTCGGCGATCCCGAAGGCGTCGACCTATGTCGACCTCGTGACCGACGGACTGCAGGGGTTGCCGCTCGGACAAATCCGCGCGCACCTCGCGATCCCCGAGGTGCCGCCACCGCCCGTCAGCCTGGGTCCGGGATCGGTCGAGGCGGTCAAGGATCCCGCCGCCGGTGGGGTCATGGTCCGCTTCGATCCCGCGCTCTTCAGCGGCGCGATCGACGACGCGCGCCTGGCCGTGCTCGAGTCGCAGTACGCGGCGTTTCTCGACGATGGGACCGCGCGCGCGGCGCTATTTCGGCTCGGACCCGCAGAGAGCGCGCTCGCGGTCGTGCCGATCGCGCGGGTGATCGATGACCCCGCCGGGACCGTCGCCGGCTTGACCCGGATCCGCGGCTTCGTTCGCGGCGCCGACGGGCACATCGCGATCGTCGGCGAGCGCGCGCCGGGTGGCGAGCCCGTCTCGCGCGACGTGCTCGTGGTCGCCTTGCAGGCGGCGTATCGGCAGAGCGCGACGCCGTTCGTGTCGCTCGATGCGTCGCCGTCGGACCTGGCGGGACCGCAGCGGGTGCGGGTCGGCGGGCTGCCGACGGCGGCGTGGTCGACGGCCTACGTGCAGGCGATGCTCGAGGCCGACTACCTCATGAAGCGCATCAATCTCGGCGCGGTGACGCCGAACGTTCCGGGCTTCGCGTCGTGGCTGAGCCTGCTCGAGGCGGGGGTCGCCTACACGCCGGGCGCGTTTCATCGGCTGTGGCTCGCGCCGCTGACCGCGCCGATCGGCGAGCTGTTCGAGCATCGCCGCGCCGAGGCAGGCGGTGAGGCGCTCGCGGTGATCTTCGAGGGCCGCGTGCAGGTGCAGTCGGAGGCGATGCGCGCCGAGACCGGGGCGCTCGTCGCGGGAGGTGCCCCCGATGCCGCGACCGAGGCCGCGGCGGGCATGTTCACGCGTTACTTCGATGCGCTGTGCGCGGCATATCCAGAGTTCATGCGGCTGCGCGCGGTCTTCGATGCGACGGAGCTCGCGGCCGCGTTGAAAGCGTACGGCGTGACGGCGCCAGAGTTGGACCGGCTCGCGGCGCTGGTTCCGGCCAAGGTCGCAATCCCGAGCACGGTTCCGGGGATCGGTCCCGTCTCGCTGCGGGGGAGCGACCGGGCCGTCTCGGGCGGCGTGCAGGCGGCGCGTCGGGTCACGCGGCGGATGGCCGTCGCGACCGCGGCGTTGGCGCCGCTCCTGGATGCCGCGTCAGCGGGCGCAGGAGACGAAACGGTGACGGTCACGCTTCCGGGCGTCCTCACGCTCGACGCGACGGCAGCCGCCGGCGCCGAGATCGAAACGCGCGTCGCACGGGCTTCCGAAGCGCTCGCCGCGGGCGCATACGACGAGGCCGTTCAGCGCGCGGGGGAGGCGCTCGCGCTCGATCCCCAGCACCCCGAGGCGCTCGCGGCGAAGGCGACGGCGCTCGCGCTCATGGACCGCACCACCGAGGCGCTCGCGGCGTTCGACCTCCTCGCCGAGACGCGCCCGGCGACGCGTGCCACCACCGCGATCGTGCGGGCTCGCACGGGGGATGCCGCGGGCGCGAGACGCGACGCCGATCGCGCGCTGGCCGAGGCGCCGGACGACGATGGCGTGCTCGCGGCGGTGACCCAGACGCGTTTGTTCTTGGTCGATCTCGAGGGCGCGCGGACGAGCCTCGCGCGCTTGCGGGCGCGGACCCCGGACAGCGCGGTCGCGGTGGGGCTCGGGCTGCTGTTGGCGGATCTGGCGCGTCGCGCGCCGGCCGAGCGGGCGCCACGCGTCGCGCTCCTGCGGCAGGTGCCGCCGCTGATCGACGCGGCGTTTGCGATGGCGCTCGGGAATCGGGCGCACCCCGAGCGCGCGATAGGCCCGATCGAGGACGCGCTCGCGGCCTTGGAGTCCGGCGCCGTGACCGCGCCCGAGGGGCTGTTCCTCGCGTACCGCATGCGGGTCGGCCTGCTGCTGGCGTACGCGGCCCAGGCTTCGGCGCCGTCGGCGACGCCCTGGGATCGCGACGAGGCCACGACGCGCGGGGCGGCGATCTATGCGCGGCTGGTCGAGGCGCGGCCTGCGTCGGGGTTACCGCATCTCTTGCGCGCGTACCTCGCGGTGGCCTTGGACGAGCCCGATGCGAATGTGCTGGCGCTCTTGCAGCAGGCGGCCGCGAGCCCGATGGAGGGCGACCCGTTCTACGCCGATCTGCATGCATCGTTCGGGGCCCGCGATCTGATTGACCACCTGGTCGTGGAAGCGTGGGCGCGTCGGACAACCCCAGCCGCACCGCGTCGCACGCTCCTCGCGTTCGTGGCCGCGCGCACCGCGAATCGGGCGGAGCGTGCGTTCCTCGAGGCCCTCGCGAGCGACGACGGATCGGCCGCGCTCGCCGATATTCGGGACGGGGTCGATGCGCTCGCGCCTCCCGCGAAACAGGCGGCGCTCGCGCGCTTCGAGCGGCTCGAGAAGCGGCTGCCGCGCGCCCTCGCGGGGACCGAATCATTCGCGCCGATTGCCGCTCGCATCTATGCGTACATCGGCATCCTGCGGCTGCAGCTGGCGCAGACGACCGGCGGCGTCGTGGTGATGGCCAAGGGCGTCGCGCTCTTGCGGATGGCGGCCGCGCACGACCCGGATCCGAGCCCGACCGCGACGCTGATCGCGACGCTTTGGCTCGTCGCGGGCCTCTTCGACATGCAGGCGATCGTCGAGGATCTGAAGGCGATGGATGGCGCGATGACCGCGCTCGAAGCGCGCTTCGAGGTGCTCGCGAGCGAGCGCCCGCTGCCGCTCGCCGTGGCCCGGGCGCGCCTGGCGACGATCAATGCCGAGATGGCACAGGCGACACTGCGAATCGCCGGCTTCGGCAAGAAGCGCTTGGCCCAGACCGCATCTCGCATCGGCAAACTCTCGAACGCCGCGCTGACGCTGGTGCTCGCGACGCTCCAGGCGCCGGGCACCGCCACGCGCAAGGACCCGCGTGCGACGATGCAGGCGGCCAATCCCGAGCTCGCGGCGACCTCCGAGTTCACGGCGTTTGCGGCGCAATTCGAAGCGCTGACGGCGCATGCCTTCGTGCCGGCGAGCATCAGCGAGGCGTGGCAAGCGCTGCTCGCGACCTGCGAGGGCGCGGTCGATTTCGTCGCCGCGGCCGAACTTCTCCGCAACCTCAGCGACGCGCGCAAAGCCGGTCTCGGCCTCGGCGGCCCGCTGACGCTCGACGACGAGGCGACGCTCCGGCGCTACATCGCCGCGGCGCGTCTTCGCGCGGCGCTCTAGGGTTTGCCACATGAACGTGAAAGGGGTTCACGTGCAGGCCACAATGTCGGATCATGCCGCGCCTCGCCCACCCGAACGAATCGACGATGGAGCCCGCTCATGTCCCCCACGACGACGCCCCCACCCGACTCCCCGCGCGCGTCGCGGGTCGAGATGAACCAGCTGGTCCTGCCGACGCACGCCAACGCGATCGGGACGGTCTTCGGCGGGCAGATCATGGCCTGGATCGACGTGTGCGCGGCGCTGTCGTCGATGCGGCACGCGCGCATGCAGTGCGTGACGGCGTCGATGGATGCGATGGACTTCCTGGTGCCGATCCGGATCGGCGACGTGGTGCGCATGCAGAGCATGGTCAACTACGTCGGGCGGACCTCGCTGGAGATCGGCGTGCGGGTCGAGGCGGGCAAGCCGACCGCGGGCGCGCTGGAGCACGCGGCGTCGGCGTATCTGACGTTCGTGGCGCTCGGGGCGGACGGGAAGCCGACGGCGGTGCGGCCGCTCATTTGCGAGACGGAGCAAGAGTTGCTGCGGGCGCGCGAGGGCGAGGCGCGGCGGGCGACTCGGTTGGCGCTGGCGGCGGCGCGTGGGCGCCTGCAGAGCGGCGGCGGGCAAGCGGGCGGGACCGGCAAGGTAGGCGGGGAGCGGACCAGCGATGGCTAGAGGGGTGTCGGCGTTTTCTCTGACCGCGCTGCTCGCGAGCCTGCCACCGGCGTCGTTGGCGGAGACGGATCTGCCGCGCTTCGCGGCGCAGGCGCTCGGACGGCGGCGGCGCGCCGAGCTGCCGGGCCTCAAGGCGCTGCTGGGCGAGGAGGCGTTGCGGGGGTATCCGCCGAGCCTCGGGCCGCTGCTCTTGTCGGTGGTCGAGGAGCTGATCGCGCTCGAGCTGGACCCGGCCGAGCTGGACGTGCGCGCGGTCGATCGGATCTTCGCGAGCGAGCGCTTCCTCGAGCGCTTCGGGCAGAAGGTGGAGCTTCGGCGGCAGCGCCTCAGGCCGGGAACGCCGATCGCGGGGAGCGTGCGGACGATGCTCGAGACGCGGCTCGCGGTCGTCGCGGGGACCGGGCCGCAGCTCGTCTTGATCCTGCCGGTGGATCTGGCGCAGGTGCCCGACGCGCGCTTCTCGGTGCCGCTCGGGCCGGTGGTCGCGCGCGCCGCGGGCGCCGAGGAGGCCGATCACCTGCGCGAGGTGTGGGCGCGGATCGAGGAGGCGGTCGGGCTCGGCGGCGAGGATGCGAGTCGCTGGGAGGCACGCTTCTTTGCGATCGCGCGGCGCGGCAACGAGGACGCGGAGGCGGCGCGATCGGGACTGGCGGGGCTCGGGCCCGAGGCGCGCATGCGCTTGTGGGATGCGCTGGTCGGGCATTTGCGCGACCAGGAGCTGCCGGAGCAACATCGGCCGGGGCGGCGCGGGCTCGAGCGGCGCTTGGCGCGGTTGGGGCTCGAGCTCGACGTGCCGTGGGTGCGGGCGACGCACGCGTTGGCCGAGGGGGCGTATCGGGCGGCCGCGGAGGATCCCGAGGTGACGCGCGGCTGGTGCCCGTGCGAGGCCGAGGATTTGGCGCTCTGGACGCAGTGGGTGGACGTGCCGGCGAGCGGGCGCGATAAGCTGGCGGCGCTGGAGCCGGTCGAGATCGAGCGCCTGCTCGTGACGCTGGCGGAGGAGGAGACGGGGCACATCGAGGCGCGTCTCGGCGAGGGGGTGCGGCGGCCGCTCCAGAGCCTGCGCGACGGGGTGCTGGCGCCGCGCTGGCGGCGTTCGCGGCAGGCGCTGCGGGCGATCGATCCGCTGGTGCTGGCCGACTCGGCGCTGCGCCATGGGGAAGACGCGGCGCGCCAACGGAGCGCGCTCGACGCCTTGGCGCAGGAGGTCGAGGGGGCGCCGCGGGGCGCGCGCGTGGTCGCGAGTGCCAGAATCACGGAGGCCGCGGAGGCTCCCGAGGAGGCGACGCGCCTGAGTGTGAATGCGATTCACATCGACGCTCCAGTGCCGGCGCCGACGGTCGCCCAACCGCTGACGGAAACGCCCGCGCCCATGCCGGC
>SXIE01000185.1 GCA_005772945.1 Pseudomonadota bacterium | reverse complement strand
GCGAGTCGGCGCTCGGGCGCGCGTGGCTGCTCGTGGCGGCGGGGTTGCCCGCGCGGGCGCTGTGCATGCTCGTCGCGGCCATGCGTGAGGAGGCCCCGGCGGCCGATGTGCACGCGGTGCGCGGGGTTGTTCATCTGGCGATGGGGGACACCGAGGGCGCGGTCATGCACCTGACCGAGGCGCTCTTTCTGCGACCGGACGACCTGCGCTGGCAGGGGTGGCTCGCGGCCGCGGTCGAGATGCAACGTACACCAAGCATCGCGTGCGACGCGCCGGCGCTGGGGCCCGAGGCGGGGTCCTTCCACGCCGCATAGGGTCGCACGGACTTGCCGGGCCCTGTACTCAGGGCGGCGGGGCGGTGACGTCGATGGCGACCAGTCCGCCTGCCTGCGTGTCCACGCCGAGGAGCGCGCCGCGCGGCGGGTTGCCGGCGACGACCCAGTGGATCGGGCCCAGGGCCGGATCGCCGCGGGCGCTCGAAAGGACTTGCGCGAGGTGCGCGCCGTCGGCGCTGGCGCGCCACAGGACCGCCGCGCCGGTGCCCTGCGGGAGCTCGGTGAAATAGACGTCGCCGCAGTCGGACACGGCGAGGCCGGCGATGACGCCGCGGCCGACCAGCGGCGCCACGGGCGGCACACACGGAATGGCGGTGGGCATGTCGGGCGAGTTCTCGAGGCGCTCGCGGGCGACGCAGACCCCGAGCCATGGGACGGGACTGCCGAGCGCGGCGCCATCGCCGAGTCCATCGCCGTTGGCGTCGTCGTCGCGCGCGTTGATGCGGCCGTCGTGATCGTCGTCGAGGCACCAGCCGGGCTCGGCGCCGTCCGTGACGCCGTCGGCGTCGCTGTCGTGGTCGTCGGGGTCGGTGCCCGAGGCGAGCTCGCGCGCGTCGGAGAGGCCGTCGGCGTCGCGGTCGTTGGCGATCGCCGGAGGCTCCTGGCGGACGTTGACGACCAGGACGCAGGCGTCGCCGAGCTCCTCGGGTGCGCAACCGTCGTAGACGTCGCGGGGTTCCAAGCGGCAGTAGCGATCGTCGGTGCAGGTGCCGGTCAGGCCGATGCCCGCGAAGGCGACGTTGCAGGGCATGGTCGGCGCGCCGAGCGTGCAGATGATCGCGCCGGACATCTCGAGGCCGATGCCGACGCCAGGCGAGCTGACGCGCGGATCGGGCGCGGTCGGGTCGGCGCGGCACCAAACGCGGCCGGCGTCCGAGGCGCATACGCCGCTCAGGCCCGTGGCGGTGAAGCACGGCTCGGCGGGGGTGGTGCAGGTCGCGAGCTCGGGGGGCGCGATGATCCCTGGCAACGTCGCGAACGTGGTGGGTGCGGACCAGCCGCTGCCGGTCCAGGTCTGGGCCCAGACCACGCCGGCGAATGCGCTCGCGCTGAAGCGGCGCAGGCCGTCGGGGCTGTCGGACACGTGGCTCGGGGCGTAGAGGCCGCTGGTCGTCGGGGTGGCGATGGCGGGATCGGCGCTGGCGGGTGGGGCGGTCGGCGCCTCGAAGATGGCGCCCGACGCGTCGACGATCGCGACGCTGTCACGCTGCGTGAGCGCGAGGCCGGCGGGGTGCGAGAGGCCGACGACGACGCCGAGGCTCTGGCCCGAGGCGGTGACCCATTGGAGGCTGCGCGTCTCGGTCGCGGCGACGAGCACGCCCCCGGCGGGCGCGAAGACGATGCCCCCGGTCGCGCCCAAGTCGGGGCCGATCGCGGTCGCCCGCCCGTCGGGGTCGTAGCGGTGCACGCGGCCGCCGCTGACCGCCCAGACATCGTCGAGGCCGTTGGCGACGAAGTCTCCGGCCTTGGCTGGGACGGTGAAGCCCGGGACCTGGGTGCGGGTCCAGCGGAACGAGGCGGATGGGCAGGCGGAGGAGGCCGTCTCGGGGGCGTCGGCGGTGACGCTATCGACGCTTTCGGGGAGGGCGTCGTGTCCCGAGGTGTCGCTGGCGAGGGCGTCGGGCGCGGCGCGCGGGCGGCAGATGCCGTCGCAGAGCCAGCCGGCATGGCAGTCGGCGTCGCTGCGACACGCGAACGCGAGGTCGGAGGTGACGTCGCGGTGGCAGGCGCCGAGGACGGCGAGCGCGGCGCACGCGCAGAAACGAAACGTCCAGAGGTGGTTGCACGCGCGCATGACCGAAGGCTCCGCTTGCCAACGATTCGCAGCGTAGCCGGTTTCGCGCGCACGCGCCTCGATGTCACGCAGGTCGAACGCCGAAAGAAAGAGAGAGGGCGCGACGGCGGGGCGGGGGCCCATGCCGTCGCGCCCTTCGCGAACAACGTCTGGTGGAGGCGCGGGGATTCGAACCCCGGTCCGAAAATGCGGCGCACGAGCGTCTACGTGTGTAGCTTCCGCGCTTTGATTTAGGCCGTCGAGCTCTCGCAGACAGGATCTCGCTGGCCGATCCCCTTGGTCCTCTTGCGAGCACCTCTCGTCACGTGGTCAGGGCGCCCACGCAACCAAGCCCGTATTGAATGACAATTGGAACGGACGCCACAGGCGAGCTTCCGCCCAACCGCTCACAGTTTTTTAGGCTGCGAGAGCAAACGCGTTATCGTTGGCGTTTGTTGTTTTCCCGCAATTTTGGCCGGGTAGCAGGGCCCCGGACACGCAACTCGTACGTCAACACCCCCGTCGAAACCATTCGCCCCCGTATGAAGTTGTCAGCGGACGCCGAGAGACCCGGTGCCGGGGCTGAGACTAGCACCGCGTGCGGCGCGGGCAAGGTGGAGTTCATCGCCGGCGTGTGAAAGTCGCGGCGCTAAGGCAGCTGGCGGAGGAGCTTGAGCGCGCGCTCGACCACGGCGTTCTGGTGCGTGCGTTGGCCGTAGGCGCCGAGGGCGGCGATGGCGCGGCGCTTGTTGCGCGCGAGGACGATGGCCTGCTCGTACGCCTTGTCGGCGATCGCGAATTTCTTTTGGGCTTCGGCGAGCCTCGCGAGCTCGAGCCATCCGGCCGTGTCGCCGGGCTGGGCCGCGACGTAGCCTTGCAGGCGCTCGAGAGCGGCGCGTGGGCCCTCGGTGGTGGCCGTGCGGGCGGCGCCTTGCTGCGCGCGGACCTCGGCTGGCTGGGCGGCGAGCGCCTCGCGGTAGGCCACCGAGGCGGCCGCGAGCTCGCCGCGGTCCTCGAGCAGGCGCGCCTTTTCGAGGTACACGGGCGTGCGTTTGACGTCGAGGCGCTCGGCCATCGCGAGCTCGGCGAGGGGGTCGAGGCCCGCATCGGACCGCGGCGCGAGGCTGCCCGCGAATTGTTCGCGAAGGCCTCGCGTGGGGTCCGCATCGGACCGCGGCGCGGGGCTGCCCGCGAAGTCGCCGAGGACACGCACGCAGTGGGCGGCCTGGTAGCGGGCGATGCCCCAGGAGGGGGCGAGGACGGCGGCGGCCAGGAAACGCTCGCAGGCGGCCGTGAGATCGCCGTCGCGGTCGAACGTCATCGCGCGATCGAAGGCCGCGCCGGCGCGGACCGGATCGCCGGGCGGGCCCACGCCAAGCGGGTTTGCGGGGCCTGCTGGGCCTGCCGGGGTAGGCGGGGTAGGCGGGGGCGGCGCGGCGCGCGCGGCGCCATCCAGCGCGGCCACCGCCAGGGCGCCGAAAAGGACGATTCGCGCGAGCTGTGATACGGGCTTCATCATGGCGCTCTCCACAAGTCCCGCCGCCCGGGCCTGCTGTCAACCTCGCCGCGTGCACCGGTTGGCGTTAGCGCTTGCAGCGGTGATGTCCGCGCTGGTCGCGGACGATTCGTTCGGCGGTGAGCCCGAGGGGGTCGCGGCGGGCAGTTATTACGGCGCGTTCTGGGGGTTCGATCTGCGCGCGGGCGCGGCCTTCGGCGTCGCGGACAGCGACCTCGCGCCGGACGTGGCGGTCGGGGGATCCTTTCGGATCGCGGGGCTGATGTCGCTGATCGACGTCGACGTGAGCAGCGTGACGAGCGGGTTTGCGCGTCGGATCCGCGGCGACGTCTACGATGAGCGCCACACGCGCATCGGCGTCGAGGCGCGGCTCCATCCGCTGTTCATCCGCACGCTCGAGGGCTCGTGGGTCCTGGCGGGGATCCACCTCGCGGTCGGCGGCGGGTGCGACGTCCTCTCGAGCGTCGGCGGTGGCCACGATCGCACCGACGTCGGGTTCGCGTTCCAGTTCGGCGCCGGCGTCGACGTGCCGCTCACCTCGCCGCGGCATCGCAAGTGGAGCCTGTGGCTCGGCTTTGGGTGGCGCATGCGCTTCGTCGGCTTCGCGCGCGCACCCGCGGGGCTGCGCGATCTCGGCGGGCAGGACGCCTTCGTGACCGTCGGTTTTCGCGCGCACAGCATCGACTTCATGCGCATCCCGACGCCGCCCGAGTTCGACGACAGCGACCGATAGCAGGCGCCGGCGCGCGGGCGGGGCTTGCCAAGCGGGTCGTTTCCGGTGTCTGAATGAGCCTCGCGGAAGCGAGGCGGGTAGTGGGGCAGGGGCCCCACGGTCCTCGCGAAGCGAGCGTCCATCGCTGGAGTTTCTCCATGTTTGCACGTTGTCTGGGGCTCGGGTTCACCGCGTGGGTTGCCGCCGCCGTCGTTTGCTCCGCGGCGCCCGCGCTCGGCGCCGAGCCGCGTCCGTCCAAGGTGAGCGGCGCGCAGGTCGTCATCTCCAATCGGCTCATCGAGGTCTCGGGCGGCGTCACGTTCGATTCGATGAAGAAGGTTCAAAAGGAGCTGCTCGAGCTCGCGGCCCAGGGCGACGACCCGATCTGGTTGCGCATCAACAGCCCGGGCGGATCGGTCGATGCGGGGCTCATCGTGGTCGACACGATGAAGAGCGTCGCGGCGCCGATCCACTGCATCGTCGAGTCGAGCGCGTACTCGATGGCCGCGATCCTATTGACCTTCTGCGACAAGAAGTACGGCATGGAGCACGCGACGTTCATGCTGCACGAGGCGTCCTACGGCACCCAGGGCGAGGACCCGCAGAACCGATCGAAGCTCGACTTCCTCACGAAGTACCTCGATGGGCTGCATGTCGAGATCGCCAAGAACCTCAAGATGGACCTCAAGAAGTACCGCGCGCGCATCCGCGATGCGTGGTGGATGCTGGCGGACGAGGCCACGGCGATCGGACTCATCGACCAGGTCATCACGAACCAGACGTACGAGGAGACGGTCCTGGAGCGGCGCGAGGAGCGGAAGACCCTCTCGTACACGCAGGACCGCGAGGGGCGCGAGGGGCCCGTCATCCCGAAGCGGAAGGACTGATGAGCGGCGTCGAGCGCAACATCGAGTTGAAGGTCGGGCTGCTCGTCGCGATCTGCATCGGGCTGTTGGTCGTCTTCATCGTCGTGCTCGGGGACATCTCGACGACCAGCGGGAGCATGCTCTACGTCGACGTCGAGACCTCGGCCTCGCTCAAGCCTGGTGCGGTCGTGAAGGTCGCGGGCGTGTCGGCGGGGCGCGTCGTCGATGTGGTCTACAAGGGCGGCGAGATCGACCCGGTGACCAAGCGGCCGGTGTTCGTGCGGGTCGGGCTGCGTATCGACGACGAGAAGCTGAAGACCTTGCGGCGCGACACGCGCTTCTACGTGACGACGGCGGGCGTGCTCGGCGAGAAGTACGTCGAGATCGAGCCGATGTCGGTCGAGGGGCCGGTCTTGAAGGCGGGGGACATCGTCGAGGCCGAGCCGCCGCTGCGCTTCGAGGTGATGGCGCAGAACGCGAGCCGGGTCCTGGCGACGCTCGCGAAGACGCTCAAGAAGAACGAGAACGCGATCGACGAGATGATCGTCAACGCGGCCGGGGCGATGGCGACGATCAAGCACAGCATCGAGCGGCTCGACGTGCTGGTCGACGCGGCCGGTCCCAAGGTCGCGCTCGCGCTGGACAAATTGCTGGTCGTCGAGGACCAGATGAACAAGGCGCTCGAGGGCGCCAACGTCGTCATCGGCGACGGGAGCGAGATGCGCGCGGCGATCGCGAACGTGGCGGCGCTGAGCGCGGACGTGCGCGAGCGGGTGGCGCCGCTCTTGGCGGACGTGCGGGCGGCGATCGCGCGCTATGCGCATCTCGGGGAAGTGGCCGAGGGGATCGTCGGGGACGTCAAGGGGCAGATCGCCAAGGTCATGGACACGGGCGCGGCGGTGCTGGCGGACGCGAAGGTGCTGACGGCGCGGCTGAAGGACGGGCAGGGGACGGTGGGCGCGCTGCTATCGGATCGCGAGATGTACGATGACATTCGCGAGATGATGAAGGACCTGAAGCGCCACCCCTGGAAGTTCATCTGGAAGGAGTGACGTCCCCACGGGCGGAGCTCGCGGGGGACGTCAGTTCAGGAAGTACGCGACGGCGACGGCGCCCGCCACGTACACGGTGCCTTCGATGAAGCCCGCGCCGGCGTTCTGGTCGCGCACGATCTCGTCTTTGAGGTTCGAGCCCGAGATGAGGAGGCGGTCGCCGGCCCAGCGCAGGACGAGCACGAGCACGGCGGAGACGACGAGGTCGAGGCCGAGCGCGAGGAGGTCGGCGGTCCAGCCCGCGCCCTCGCCGGCCAGCGCCGCCTGGACGATGATGCCGCCGGCGAGCAGGATCCCGGCCATCGGGAACGCGGCGGCGACGTTCTTGCGGCGCACTTGGGCGACGTCGTCGTAGGACGTCAGGCCCTGGTAGCCGAGGCTGAGGAGGACCAGCGCGCCCTGCGCGATGAGGACCCACGCGAGGCGCTCGAGGATCGGCGAGGGGTGGGCGAGGGCGCCTTTCAAGACGAGCGCGGTCGCGACGTTGCCGGCGCCGCGCACGATGGCGACCGCGAGGTTGCGATCCGCGGCGACGGCGGCGTTGCAGTCGATGCCGCGAAGCACGAGGCGCGAGATGACCTGGTCGTTGAAGAGGAGCGCGAGGAAGACGATGCCGGCGGTGCCGGCGAGGTCGAGCGCCTGCTCCCACCAGGCTTGGCCCTGCACGACGAGCGATCCGAGGAGGCCGATGACCATCGCCAGGACGAAGCAGGCCATCTCGATGGCGACGGCGACGTTGTCGTGCTTGGCGACCTGCTCGGCGAGGTTGTGGCCGCGGCGCACGGCGATCGCGCCGCGCAGTATCTTGGCGAGCGCGACCAGGACGACCGCGCCGACGAAGAACAAGGCGGTGCGCAGCAGCTGGTCGGGGTCGATGACGAAACCGGAGGCGTTCACGGTCGCGAGGGTGGGTGTGGTCATGGGCGTGGTCCTACCACTAGATCGTCCGATGGCGAAGCCTCGAACGGGAACTGCGCCGGATCAGAAGTAGCCGCGCGCGTGGGCCGTGAAGTCGAGCGGGTCGACGTCGACGGCCGGAACGAACAGGAAGTTCGGGCGCCACTCGAGGACGATGTCGAGTGGGATCGGGATGAAGTCGAACTCGAGCCCGAGGACGAACGACGCGGCGAACGCGACGTCGTCGTCGCCGTAGTAGCGGTCGTGGTTGCGGGCGTCGAAGCCGAAACCGAGGCCGGGGCCGAAGTTCCAGGCGAGCTCGAAGGCGCGCCCCGCGATGGCGATGGTCGGCATCTCGAAGAGGTAGTCGACGCCGACGCCGACGCCGCCCCACTCGCCCCAGCGATGGCGCGCGCCGCAGCAGCCGAGGCTGCCGAGACCGAACTGGAGCGCGCCGACGCGGTCGACGACGTATTTCGCCGACACGCCCGTGCTGAGGGTCGTCAGGCCGAGGCCGAGGCCGAAGCGGCCGGGCTTGCGGATGGGGCTCCGGGCCTGGGCGTCGGGCGCGGCCAGGTGCGGCAGGGCGAGGAACGCGGCGATGAGCGGGGCGAGGATCGTGTGTGACGTTCGCATGGCGACCTCCGGACGGCGACGATAGGCCACGGTGGCGCGGGACGTCGAGGTACGTGCAATGTGGATTCGCGAAGGAGCGGGTGGGCGTCGCGCCGGTCGATGCGGGGGGACCCGTGCGCGACGCCCGTCTGTCGCAGCCGTCAGCGCGTCAGGTCCGGGTTCCGGGCGGCGACCTTCTGCATGCCGGCCCAGTTGACGCCCGGGATGACGCCGACGCCGACGAACTGCGTCGAGAGGCGCATCGCGAAGCGCTCGAAGGCGTCGGTGCGGCGGAGCTCGTCGAGCTTGGCGCGCTCGCCGAAGAGGAGGATGAAGCCGTTGAGATCACCGCCGTGCGCGGTGAGGCCGACACGCTCCTGCGACTCGCAGTAGCCTTGCTTCTGGAAGGTGTCGAGGGTCTCGATCGCCTCGCCCATGAGGAAGCGATAGGCCTCGTTCTCGTGGCCGGGCGAAGGACGATTCCATCCGATGAACAGTACTGCCGTTGCCATGCGACTTCTCCTGCGCAAATCGTTCGCGAAGGCCCGGCGTGGGTCCGCCTCGGACCCCGAAGCCGGGCTGCCCGCGAAATCAGCAATGCCGTGCGAGCCCGTGCCTCACGGAGCCGCTGCGATCGAACGATCGCAGAAGCCGCGAGCCCACGAACGCGCGGCGACTCGGCCGGCGCGTGCGCTCGTTTGCTCGAACGGATTGTTGGGATGACGGCGGTCTAGCACTCGCGATCGGCGGTGTCACGCGGAGGGTGTCGATTTCGCACACCCGCCCGTAAGCCATCGACATCGCGGTAGATCATGTCTCCATCGGGCCCTCGGGACGACCCTCGATGAACTGGCGCACGATCGGATCGGACGAGGTGCGAAACGCGTCGGGCGTGCCGTCGAGACGGATCGTGCCCTGGTAGATCATCGCGATGCGATCGGCGACGCCGAAGATGCTGCGGAGGTCGTGCGAGACGACGATAGAGGTCACGCCGGTGTCGTGTTTCAGCGCGCGGATGAGGCTGTCGACCTGGGCGGCCGCCTGCGGATCGAGGCCGGTCGTGGGCTCGTCGAAGATGACGTAGGACGGGTCCAGCGTGAGGGCGCGCGCGATGGCGACGCGCTTCTTGAGGCCGTCGCCGAGCTCGCCCGGGAGCTGCGCGGCGAAGCGGCGCATGCCGACGAGGTCGAGCTTTTCGGCGGCGCGGGCGCGGGCTTCCGATTGTTTGAGTGCAAAGTGTTTGCGGTAGGGCAGCGCGACGTTGTCGAGGATGGTCATGGCGTCGAAGAGGGTCGAGTTCTGGAAGACCATCGCGCACTGCTTGCGCACTGGGTAGAGCTGCTTCTCGCTGAGCCAGGTGATCTCCTGGCCGCCGAGCATGATGCGGCCCGCGTCGGGGCGGATGAGGCCGATGAGGTGCTTGACCAGGACGGACTTGCCGGCGCCCGAGGTGCCGATGATGTAGAGGACCTCGCCGGTGTCGACGTCGAGCGAAACGCCGGACAGCACGTCGCGCGTGCCGAAGCGTTTGTGGATGTCGATGAAGCGGATCATGGCGTGAGGGGCCTCGGCGCGGGGCGCGCGTGTGTGCGCTCAGAACTTGAAGATGTAGGCGGCGCCCGAGATGACGAAGTCGATGACGATGACGGCGAAGCTGGTGTTGACGACGGCGCGGGTCGTCGCCCAGCCGACGCCGGCCGAGCCGCCCGTCGCCGAGAGCCCCGCGTGGCCCGCGATGACCGGGATGGCGATGCCGTAGCTGACGGCCTTGGCGAGGCCGACGTAGACGTCTTTGGGGTGCGTCAGCTCGAACGAGAAGAAGGTCGCGTAGGGGACATCGTAGCCGATGCGCGCCATGACCATGCCAGCGGAGGTCGCGGCGATGACCCCGACGACGGTGAGCACGATGAGCATGAGGCCCGAGGCGAGCGTGCGCGGGACGATGAGGTACTCGACCGGATCGGCGTTGCACATGCGCAGGGCGTCGACCTGCTCGGTGACGACCATCGAGCCGATTTCGGCGGCGATGCCGGTGCCGACGCGGGTCGCGACCATGAGCCCGGTGATGGTCGGGGCGAACTCGCGGCACATCTGCTGGATCATGGCGGCGCCGACCATCGAGTAGTCGGGGAGGACCTGCTTCAGCTGGGCGCCGATCTGGTAGACGGTGATGAAGCCGAGGACGCCGAGCGTGATGATGACGAAGGGAACCGATCGGTTACCGATATAGAGGCACTGCAGGAAGAACTCGCGCCACGCGATGCGGCCCCGGAAAATGGCGAAGACCGTGTCGCGAAAGAGGCGCAGCTGGCCGCGGACGTCGCGCGCCAGGCTCAGGACCGGGCGGCCGAGGTTCGTGAGCGTGTCGGTGACGAGGTTGCTGCTCACAGCGTGTAGATCCAGCCGACAACGAAATCGATGATGAAGATGGCGGTGGCGTTCGCGACGACCGAATTGTTCGTCGCGCGCCCGACACCCGCGGCGCCGCCCGAGGCGCGCAGGCCGAAGTGGCACGAGATGCAGCTGATGGCGATGCCGAAGGCGCAGGCCTTGACGACGCCCATGAAGAGCTCGTCGAGGAGGTGGCTCTCGACGAGGTTCGCGACGAGCACCTTCCAGTTGAGGCCGATGAGGGCGTCGGCCGTGAGAGCGGCGCCGACGATGGCGAAGAGATCGCCGAGGATCATGAGCATCGTCAGCATCACCATCATGGCGATGAAGCGCGGCACGACCAGGTATTGGACGGGGTCGATGGCGAGCGCGCGCAGGGCGTCGACCTGCTCGGTGACGACCATGGTGCCGAGCTCGGCGGTGTTGTTGGCGCCGACGCGACCCGAGAACATGAGGCCGATGAGGATCGGGCCGATCTCGGCGAAGACCGAGAAGCCGACGCCGTAGCCGAGGAAGCTCGTGGCGCCGGTCTTCTGCACGTAGAAGGCGGTCTGGATGACCATGATGGCGCCGACGAAGAGCGCCGTCATGACCACGATCGGGGCCGAGCGGACGCCGACGTGATAGAGCTGGCGCCAGGTCTCGTGGCGGTCGAAGTGCGGCGGGAAGAAGGCCTTGACGATGCGGCCGAAGGTCGTGCAGGCGCCGCCGAACGTCTCGAGGACGTAGACGGTGCTGCGCCCGATCGGGGAGAAGAGGGCGTCGCCGATGGCGCGGACCGGGCTCATGATGGCAGGGCCTCGCCGAAGAAGAAGGCGTGAACCGATGGCGGCGCGCTCGCGAGCGCGGCCTCGGATCCGTCGAAGACGATGCGGCCTTCCTCCACCATGACGTAGCGATGACAGATCGGGCGCATGCGGTCGATGTCATGCGACACGACGACCGTCGCGCAACCCGCCGTTTTGGCGTGCATTCTGGCGATGAGCGCGAAGATGCGCGACGAGGTGACGGGGTCGAGGCCGGCCGTCGGGTCGTCGTAGAGGGCGATGGTCGGATCGGAGATGGTCGCGCGCGCGAGGCCGACGCGCTTCTTCATGCCGCCCGAGAGCTCGCGCGGGTACTGGTGCGCGGCGTGTGAGAGGCCGACCTCGGCGAGGCGAAGGGCGACGGCGTCGTCGATGTCGGCGGTGCTGCGCTTGTGTTCCTGGCGAAGGGGGAACGCGACGTTGTCGGCGACCGTCATGAAGTCGAAGAGCGCGTAGTTCTGGAAGAGGTAGCCGAAGCCCTCGCGAAGGCGCGCGAGCTCGAAGGCGCTGAGCTTCGCGAGGTCGTGGCCGTCGACGAGCACCTGGCCGGCGTCGGGCGCGACCAGGCGCGGCAGGTGCTTGAGTAGGACCGACTTGCCGTGGCCGCCGGGGCCGATGATGCCGAGGATCTCGCCGGTGCGTATCTCGAGGTCGACCCCGTGGAGGATCGGCCGTCCG
>SXIE01000184.1 GCA_005772945.1 Pseudomonadota bacterium | reverse complement strand
GGCCGAGGACTTCGCGCCGGAAGTCGTCGTGGCGATCGCTCCAGCGGATGCCGCCGCGCGCGACCTTGCCGCCGCGCAGGTGCACGCCCTCGACCTCGGTCGCGTGCACGTAGATCTCGTAGAGCGGTCGCGGCAGCGGCATCTCGGCCACGTCGGCGCAGCGGATCTTGAACGACACGTACTCCGTGTCGCCCGACTTCTTGCGGTAGAAGTTCGTGCGGACGCTGGCCTGCACGAGGTTGAGGAAGGTGCGCAGGACGCGGTCCTCGTCGAAGCCTTTGACCCCGTCGAGGTATTGGCGCAGGCCCTTGACGAGCGTGGCCTGGGCTGCGGCACGCGACTCCATGTCCGGGTGCTGGGTCGGATCGAAGCGCACGCGGAAGAGCTCGGCGAGCCGATGCACATACTCGGCGTGGCGGAGCAGGACCTTTTGGACGACCTCGGGGATGAGCTGCGATCCAAGCTGGCGCGCGTAGAACAGATACGCGCGGAAGAGCTCGACCTCCTGCCACGAGAGGCGCGCGCGCAGGAGCAGGCGGTTGATGCGGTCGGAGCGCATGCGCCGCTCGGACACCGCCGCGAGCGCCTCGACCAGCGCGCTCCGCTGCGCCAAGAGATCCGGATCGCCACGCCGGACGCGCAGCGTGTTGATCTGCAGGCGCCCCGGCGCGTGCGGCGGCTGCACGTCGAAGGCGACCTGCTCTGCGGCGACCACGCCGAAGTTGTCGACGACCGGCAGGATCTCCGTCAGGAGGAGCTCGCGCGGGCTGTAGATCCGGAGCACCGCGTCCTCGTCGTTCTCGGGCGACGGGAAGAGGTCGAAGCGGATCTTGCCCGTCGTGCAGACGTCCTCGAGGTGGATGAGGTCGGCCACCGCGAGCGTGACCGCGGTCTGCTCGGTGTACGATTCGGGGAAGGCGTCGGCATAACGCGCGAAGTGCTCGGCGCCCTGGGCCTCACCGAACTCGAGCTCGAGGGCACGCCGCAGGCGCTGACTCCACGGGGTTCCGAGCTCGGCCAGGCGCTGCTCGAGTCCCTTCAGGTCGATCTCGGGCAGCGGGTCGGAGCTCGTCAAATAGAAGTGGACCGAGACCAAGCCGTAGTTGCCGAAGCGCACGCGGTGGTCGGCGTACCCGGCCCGCAGCTCCGCCTGCAGTGCGCTCTGCAGCTCCGCGCGCAGCTCGTCCGTGTAGTTCTCCTTTGGAAGGACCACGAAGACGTAAGCGGAGTGGCGGTCGCCCGACGGCGCCACATGGCAGTGGAACTCGTGCCGCTCATCGGCCGCCCGCACCATGCGTAGCAACTCGCCGATCGCCGACTCTTCGGCCTCGAAGAGATACTCGACCGGCAGCGCGTTGAACGCGGCGACGAGCCCCTTGTGATCGTAGTCGCCTTCGACCAGCCCCTCGGCGCCGATCATGCGCTCGAGCTTGCGCCTGAGGATCGGGATCTCGCCGCCACTCTCGCCGAGCCCGCGGAACGTGAACAGCCCGTGCAGCACGATGCCGCCGGTGGCCCGTCCGTCGGGGTCGAACGTGCGGATCAGGATCTCGTCGATCTTGCCGCGTCGGTGGATGGTGCTGTCGATCTCCGACTTGCGGATGCGCGCCAGCGGCCAGTGCAGGGCACTCGCGTCGCGCAGAAACTCCGCCGACGGCGCGTCCAGCGTGAGCGCCTTCGGGTCCCGCGCCAGGCCCAGGGCGCGCTCCGGCGTGGGCTGGAGGCCGGCCTCGCTTCGCGCGAAGCTCGTGAGGCCCATGAACACGAAGTGCTCGTCCTGCAGCCACTGCAGGAACTCCTTGATCTCGATGCAGTCGGCGCTCGGCGAATGGTCGAGCGTCGCTAGGTAGTCGAACTCGTTGGCGATCGCCCGCACCTCGCGCAGCATGCGCTGGAAGTCGCCGACCATCGTCCGCGCCGCCGCCAGCCGCTGCGTGAGCAGCGCGGCGAGCTCGTCCATCGTCGGCCCGCCCTCCCACGTCACATACCAGCGCGTGTAGCCGTACGGCTCGGTGCTCTCGCTCGCCTCGCCGATTTCGACGGCCTTGTGGGAATCGTCGAAGTGGATCGGCACCACCACGCGCAGGTTGTTCATGATGCGGACGCGCGCCGTCTCGAGCGCCAACTTGAGCGTCGCGTAGATGAACGACTGATCGGGCATCAGCGTCTCGATGACCACGCCCTCGACCCGGTAGCCGTTCTTCTCGAGCGTCGGCCGGAACACGCGCACTTCGATCCCCGAGCGCGGCGCGGCCTCGAGGAACCACCGATACGAATCGCGCAGCTGGGCCCCGAGCGTCGTGAGCCGGTGCCGGAAGAGGTACGCGTCGTCGACGCGCCGGAGCAGCGTCCTGGCAAAGGCCGCCAGCTGCGGATCTTCGGGCGCGACGGAGCCGCTGGCGAGTTCGGTTTGCAGGCGAGCGACGAGCTCGGCGCGATCGAGTTGGGTGTTCATGACGGCAACCTTATGAAGGAAACGAAGCGCGCACGGACCGCACCGCGGCGACCCGTGCGCCCACGCGGTTCAGCGCATGTCCGTGGTGAGCTTGGCCAGCACCTCGGCTGGCAGGGAAACCTTGGCGGTCAGGACCTCGCCCGAGCCGCCGATGTCGACCTTGTCGAGCAGGTCCCCGACGCCTTCGGGGAGCTGCTTGCGGGGCATGACCTTGAGGAAGCCACCGAGCGTGTCGGCGAGCTTGCCCGCATCGCCGCCCTCGAGGCGCACCGCGAGGCGGATCTCGATCGTCGAGCCGGCGTTGATGGACATCCCGAAGTGCGTCGGCTTGGCCTCCCCGGTGAGGCGTCCCAGCATGCCCATGCCGCGCTTGGCGTCCGCCGGGAGGGCTCCCGCGAACCACATCGTCGCTCCCGCGTCGACCGCGTCGCGCATCGCGGCGAGCTCGGGGCGAACATCGCCCGCGCCCGCGCCCTTGGCGCCTGTCACGGCCTTGTCGAAGAGCGTGCCGCGACCGACCAGGACAACCCCGCCCTCGACCGCCTCGGTCGTGAGGCTGCCGTCCTTGCCGCGCGCCGGCATCATGTCCATCAGGCTGTCCATCGCCTTCTTGGCTGTGGCGCTATCGAGCGACGTCTCGATGGCGGCCGCGAACGTCGGCATCTCGTTCCCGTCGGGCATCGTCGAGCCGAACATGAAGCCCTTGATGTCGTCGAGCTTGATGCCGGCGGCCGCCAGCTTCTGCTCGATGTCGCCGGCGTCGACGCCACGCACCTTGGCGAGCTGCTTCAGGCTCTCGTTCTGCAGCATGCCCTTCAGATCGAAGGCGCCGATCATCTCCGAGTCCGCCGGGATGGCGCGTACGAGGGCCGGGCTCCCGCCGGCTTTCTTGCCGCCGCAGGCGGCCGCGCCGGCCACGAGGGCGGACACGAGTAAGAGCGAGGACCAGAGAGCACGGGGGCTTCGGGGATGTGACATGAGGTCTCCTGCATGCGCGCGGATAGCCGGTTCGCGACCTGCGCGAAGTGCGCCGCCACGACGGGCGCGGATATTGTTCCATCGCGGCCGTGTCGACAAGGCGCGCCCCGTCATGGCAGCTTGCGGGCGCCACGACGGCATTTCGCTCGCGAAGAGCGCGTAGCGCTTGCCCACGACAATCTGTCGCGCAGGCATCTGGGGGACCGGCTCATGGATCAAACGCGCTTCCTCATCATCGGCGGCGGCGCGACCGGGCTCGCGTTCGCGAACCGGATCGCGGAGGGCGCGCGCGCCGGCGCCGCAGGCCGGGCGGATTGGCTCCTCTGCGAGGCCGAGCCGGAGCTTGGCGGGTACTGTCGAACGGTCCGACGGGACGGTTTCGTGTGGGATTACTCGGGCCACTTCTTCCACTTCAAACACCCCGAGATCGAGCGCTACCTGGTGCAGCGCATGCCTCCGAACGAGTCGATCCTGAAGGTGACCAAGGTCTCCTGGATCCGACACGGCGACCGCTACATCCATTTTCCGTTCCAAAAGAACATCCACCAGCTGCCCTTCGAGGAGTTCCTCGAATGCCTCGAGGGCCTCGTCCTACGCGACGATCGCCCGTCCACCAGCTTCCGCGCCATGCTCGATGCGAAGCTCGGACGCGGCATCGCCGACAAGTTCCTCGTGCCGTACAACGAGAAGCTCTACGCGACGGATCTGGCGACGCTCGACGTCGACGCGATGGGCCGCTTCTTCCCGCACGCGAGCCTTGCCGACATCGTGCGCAACTTCCGTCAGCCCGATAACGCCAGCTACAACGCGACCTTCACGTACCCGGCCGGCGGCGCCGTCCAGTACATCCACGCCCTCGCGCAGGGCCTCGACCCGACGCGTCTTCGTGTCGGGCACGCCGTTGTCGCGCTCGATCTCGCCGCGCGCATCGCGACCGTGCGCGACTCCGCGGGGGCCCACCACGACATTCACTACGAGCACGTGGTCTCGTCGGTGCCCTTCCCGCGGCTCCTGCAGATGGCGGGCGTCGCCCACGACCCGGCCCTCTACACCGCCAACAAGGTCCTCGTCTTCAACCTGGGATTCGACAAGAAGGGCCCGCCCGAGCCGCACTGGATCTACTATGCGGCGCGCGACGTGGTCTTCTATCGGGTCGGCTTCTACGACAATATCTTTGGTACACCAAGGATGTCGATCTACGTCGAGATCGGCCTGCCGGCGGACGCGCCGCGCCCCGACGAAGCGGCCATCGCCGCCTATCGCGAGCGCGTTCTCGGGGACCTTCGCAAGGTCGGCGTGACCACCGATCACCAGCTCGTCGCCGCGCACCACGTGCTCCTCGACCCCGCCTACGTGCACATCACGCGCGCCTCGCAGGCCGATCTCGCCGAGAAGCGCGCGCTCCTCGTGCTGGGCGGCGTCCACAGCCTCGGGCGCTATGGCGGCTGGACCTACTGCGGCATCGAGGACAACCTCATCGAGGCCTGGGCGCTCGCCGATCGCTTCCGCGCGCTCGGCCAGGCCTGAAGCCGGCGCCGTGCGGGGGCCTCCCCAACGCGCTCAAACCCCCGGGGCCGCGGCGCGCACGTCTTCAATTGCGAACGCGGCGTACTTGGCGAAGTTCGCGTTGAAGCGCTCGGCGAGGTCGCGCGCCTTGGCGTCGTAGGCGGCCTTGTCGGCCCACGTGTGGCGCGTGTCGAGAAGCTCGCTCGGGATCCCCGGAACTGCGCTCGGAATGCCGAACTTGAAGCGCGGATGCGGCGCGAAGGGCACGTCGGCGAGCGCGCCCGAGAGGGCCGCGTTCAGCAGCGCACGCGTGTGCTGGATCGACATGCGCGCGCCGACCCCATAGGGGCCGCCCGTCCAACCGGTGTTGACGAGCCAGCAGCGGACGCCGTGCCGCGCGATCTTCTCGCCGAGCAGCGTGGCATACACGGTCGGGTGGCGCGCCATGAACGGCGCTCCGAAGCAGGCCGAAAATGTCGCGCGCGGCTCGGTCACG
>SXIE01000183.1 GCA_005772945.1 Pseudomonadota bacterium | reverse complement strand
GCTCGAGCCCGACCACGCGATCGACCTCTTCAGACTTGGCCGAGATGAAGATGACCGGCGTTCCCGGCTGTTGCTTGAGGATCTCGCGGCAGACATCGTAGCCGTTCTTCTTCGGCATCATGATGTCGAGGAGTGCCAGCTCGGGCTTGTCCTTGGCGGTCGAGAAGAGGGTGATGGCCTCTTCTCCGTCGCGGGCCTCGATGACGTGATAGCCCTCCGAGGAGAGCACCTCGACCAGGCCTTGGCGGATCGCGTCGTCGTCTTCAGCGAGCAGTACGTTCATCGGGGAGGCTCCTCGGTGGAGGCGGTGGGGGGCGCGGGGGATGGGGCGGAGGGCGGCGTGTCGATGCTCAGCGCGAAGGTTGCGCCGACGTCGCTCGGCATGAGCGCGAGGTTGCCGCCGTGGAGGCGTGCGAGGCGGCGTGCGATGTCGAGGCCGATGCCGGTTCCCGTCACGCCGTCGGAGAGTTTGTCGGACACTCTATAGAAGGGATCGAAGATCTTGTCGCGGTGTGGGGGCGGGATCCCCGGGCCGCGGTCGGCGACGACGACGGTCGTCCGCGCGCCGTCCTGGGCGGTCGTCACGCGGACAACGCCACCGCCGCGCGCGTATTTCTCGGCGTTCGAGAGGAGATTCGCGACGATCTGCTCGAGCGCGTCCGGATCGACCTCGACCCGCCCGGGGGCCGCGAGCTGGCGCTCGATGCGCATGCCCGCCTGGGTGAGTGCCGGCTCGGACGCGGCGAGCGTGGCCTCGACGATCCGATCGACGACGCCGGCGCGGGGCGTGACGTTGGTCGGGCGCTGCTCGCTCTTGGCGAAGGTCAAGACGTTGCGGATGAGGCGCGAGAGGCGGTCGCTCTCGCGGCGAATGACGGCCAGGTGGCGGCGCTTGGCGTCGTTCGGATCGGGCTCGAGGTCGTCCAGGTCGAGGGCCCCCTCGAGCAGCTCCGAGTATAGGCGGATGTTCGTGAGCGGCGTCTTCAGCTCATGCGAGACCTGGTTCACGAACGACACGCGCTCGGACGCCAGCTGCATCTCGCGCCGCCGCGCCCGCCAGATGAGCCACGCCGCGCCGCCCAGGACGAGCGCGAGCCCGCCGACCATGCCGACGACGGTCCAGCGCAAGGCGCCGGTGAAGTTCGCGCCGACCGCCCCCGCGGGCGCGTGGTGGACCAGGCGCCACGTCTCGAGCGGCGGGCCGAGCGCGAGCGTCGCCCTGGGCGTGTCGCGGGCGCCCGGCTCGTGCTGGCCCCACTGGTAGACGACGCCACCGGCCTCGTCGAGGAGGATGGTGCGCCCCTCGGTCAGGCCCCGGGCGCCGTCCTCGCCCACAGGCGTCTCGGGCAGCTGCATCACGAGCTCGGACGACAGGAGGACGCGCGGGACCTCGAGCGCGATGATGCGCTCGCCGTTGGAGCGCCACCAGACAAGGCTCTGCGTGCCGTCGGTCATGAGCGGCACCCAGCCGCGATCGGCCCCGCCGCGCGTCGCCTTGTCGGCGAGGCTCTTGAGCAGGCCACCTTGCCAGAGCGCGCGCGTGCGATCGATGAAGGCCCGCTCGCGCTCGGAGGTCGCGCCCGTCAGCGGCGGAAAGAGCAGCTCGCCCTGCGGCCCCGCGCTGACGACCAACGCCTGCAGCGCGCGCGGCAGACGTCGGAGCGCCTCGCGGATGGCGTCCGGCTCGGACGGCAGCATCGCCTCGTAACGTCCGAGCTCGCGCTCGAGCGAGCGCACGACCGTCTCGACGGCGCGCGCTACGCCGCGCAGGCGGTCGACGAAGACCTGCAGCGACTCGTGTTTGGCGATCGCCTCCTGATTGCGCACGAGCTGCACGCCCGCCCACGACAATGCCGCGAGCGGCACGATCACCATCGCCGCCAGGAGGGCCGCGAGGCGATACTTTGCACTCAAACGATTGCGCGAGACGGTGGGAGCTTTGGACATCGCGTGGGCGGCCGCCGGGCCTCAGAAATGATAGCCCCCAATCTGATTTGGCGACACGTGGTTCCGTTGGCGCATCGCTTTTCTCTGCTGCGTCCACCCGGGCCCGCCCACGCCCTCGGCGTCCGCCGCGAACGCCTTGGCGAGCGTCTGGAGCGCCGGCGTGCGCAGCATCGTCGCGAACTGCTCGAGCGCGCGTCCGGATTCGACCAACGTCGCGCGGGCCGCCTCGACCTGGCCGGCGTCGCGGAGGCGCACGGCCAGCTCGCTCTTCTCGAGGGCGAGGTGGGCCTGCACCGAGGCGCGTGTGCCGAGGGTGGCCGCGTCCTCGCCGGCGCTCTCGGCGCTCGGGCCGAACTCGGCCGGGACCGACAGGGCGACACGGCCGGCGCGGCGCGTGGTGCTCTCCTCGTAGCGGACCTCGACGGTCGCCACGGTCGTGGTACCCGGGGCGGTCGCGCGGACCTCGCACTCGATGACCAGGTCACCCAGGACCCCCGCCTGGAGCTCGGGGATCCGCGCGGTCACGGTCTGCCCGACGATGTCCGCATCGCCGCCGAGGATGCGGACCGGACGGACGTTGTCGGCGAGCTTGATCGACAGGACGACCTCCTGGAGGGTCACCGAGGCGAGGCTGGCAACGCCCTGCGTGAGGACGCCAGCGAGGTCGCGCGCATGCTCGACGAAGTAGTAGCTGCCGCCCGAGCGCTGGGCGAGCGCGATCATGAGGTCCTCGTCATGCCGTAGGCCGAGCCCGATCGTCGTGACCGCGATGCCCTCGCGGCGCAGCGAATCGCCGAGCTGGCCGAGCGCATCGGGGCTCGCGGGGCCGACGTTGGCGGCGCCCGCGGAGAGCAGGATGACGCGATTGACGCGCTCGCGCGCGACGAACTTGCGGACCTCGGCGGCGCCCTTGACCGTCCCCGCGAACAGCGCATTGGACCCGCCCGCGGTGAGGTCTTCGAGGCTTTCGGCGACCGCGTCGACCGTGCGAAAGTGGGTCGCCGGAAGCAGCACCTGGACCGTCGCGTCGAAGGCCACGACCGAGACGATGTCGTCCGTCCCGAGCTGACTCACGGCCGCGCGCACGGCCGTCTTGGCGAACGCGAAGTCCTCTTGGCCCAGCGCGCCGGACTTGTCGATGACGATGGCGACGTTGAGTGGCGCGCGTTGGCGCGATCTCGGCGCCAGGATGGTCGTGCGCAGGAACGCGGTCGTGACGGTGTTCGACGGGAGCGTCGGGGTGTCGAGGCGCGCCTCGACGCGGAGGTGCACCTCCGGAATCGCGTGCGCTGCCGGCGATAGCGCGAGAACGGCGCACGCGAGCCATCCGAGGACGAAAACCGGGGACGACGTCTGCAAGGGCTCCTCTCGGAATGTCGCGCGCGCCACACCCGCGCAGATCCATCCCCGTGGTCAACGTCGAGAGTAGCCGCACTACGCCACGTGGGCGTGAGCCCGTCGTAAAAAGAATGTAGAGTCCGGCGCATGACACCGATGAACATCGTGCGCGTTCTCAGCGGGGTTGCCGCCATCCAGGCCGGTCTCGGGGCGTGTGCGGCGCCCGGCAGCGGGGCGCAGGTCGATGCGGTCGTGGTCGCGGGCGATAGCGGCGGCGGCGATGGCGCCCTGACGGAGACGCTCGGGGGCACCGACGCGAGCGCGTCGGAGGCCGTGGGGGCGGAGGCCGAGGTGGCGAACGTCGGGGACCCCGGGGCGCCCGCCACGTTCGTCGCGCTCGACCTCGGCGCGTTTCCCCCGAGGCCGTCGGCGCGAACGTTCGCCACGACGCTCTACGTGGTCCAAGGCGCCGCGCCCGGCGGCGACGGCTCGAGCGCGCGTCCGTTCGCGACGATCGTCGCGGCCGCCTCGGCCGCCTCTGCCGCCTCTGCCGCCTCTGGTGGGACTCTCATACGCGTCGGCCCCGGGACCTACCCCGAATGGGATGACGACACCGGCCACGCGTTCACGCTCGGCGTGCCCGACGTGGTCGTCGCCGGCGAGCCGGGGGCAGCGCGCCCGGTGATCACCCCGGGCGCGGGCAGCTTCGGCTACGGCGTCCAGCTCGCGGCCGCCGGCACCGGCCTCTGGCACCTCGAGGTACGCGGCTTCGCGGCGGTCGGCGTCGAGCTCGGTGGGCGTGGCGCGGTGACGAACCTCGCGCTCGAGGACGTGCGCGTCGAGTCACCGGTCGAGGGCATCGTCAACTACGAGGACCTCGGTGGCGCACACACGACGCCGAGCGTTCGCGGGCTGCGCCTCGAAGACGTCGAGGTCGTCGGACCGAGCCTCATCGGCGTCTCGTGCAACGTCGGGCCCTGCGCGGACGTCCTCTTCCGGCGCGTGCGCGTGACCTTGCAGGACGGCGGCAGCGGCTCGAGCGGCGCCGACGGCGTGGCGTTCGAGCGCGGCGCGCGCCTCTGGTTCGATCACCTGACGGTCGAAGGGGCCGGGGCCGACGGGCTCGACGTCAAGGGCGTCGAGGTGCTCGTGACCGGCAGCATCATCCGCAACGTCGGTCGCAACGGTCTCAAGCTCTGGCACGGCGGCGACGTGCAGAACACGATCGTCAGCCACACCGGCGCCGATGCGGCGGTCGTCTTCGACGGCCCCGGCCGCTATCGCGTCCTCCACAGCGTCGTTGCGCATCACCTCGAAGGGCAGTCCGGCGCCTACACCATGACCGTGGCCTACGACACGACCTGCGGCGACGGCGGCATCGCCAATCGCTGCTGCCGCAACGACTCGGGCGACACGACCGGCCTCGGACCGCGCTGCGATCTGCTGACCCTCAGCGTGGAAAATAGTTTGTTCACCAATAATTCTGGTCCCATCTCGATCCCGGTCACCACGGGCGTCCGCTTCGCCTCGAACGCGTTCGGTCCGTTCGCGGAAGATGCCGTCCTCGAGGTCCGCGCCGGCGATCACCGCTACCGGGCGAGCGAGCTCGCTGGCGCGGGGCTTGCGACAGGGACCATCGTCGGGACGCCCGGCATCCCCGATCTGATCGACCTCGTCGACTTCCGACCGCGCGCGCCGGGCGCGCTCGTCGACGCGGGCGTGGTCTCGGATCCGATGCCCGCGACCGACCTCACCGGCAACACGCTAGAACACCGATCAGGATTCCTATCGGCGGGGGATCGACAGACGACGGATACTCTGATCGAGTCCGTCCATGTCCAACTCAAATCAGCCATCACGTCTCTCCGTTTGGATGCCGCCACCGCCGCTGAGCAAGCGCGAG
>SXIE01000182.1 GCA_005772945.1 Pseudomonadota bacterium | reverse complement strand
GGGCCGCGGCCGCCGTGGCGCTCGCGACGGGTGGCGCGCCGGACGCCGGGCCCGTGGCTGTTCCGGTCGCGGGCGGCGAGCGGCCCGACCCGCCTACGACGCCCGATCCAACGGCGCAGCCGTGGGCGCTCGACGACACCGCGCTCGCGCTGGAAGCGGACTGGGACGAGGAGGACGAGCTCGGGCTCGACCCCGTGCCGGACCTCGACGGCGACGACCCGGACGACCTGGACGCGATGCAGGCCGGCTATGAAGCCGTCCTGGGAAGTTGATGAGCCACGCACGCACGCACGCACGTAAGCAAGCAAGGAGAACGACGATGAAAGGACGACTCGGAACCTGGTGGATGGCGGCACTCATGGCGTCGACGGCGCTCGGCGCCTCGCTCGCAGAGGTCCAGACGGCGGTCGCAGCGCCTCCCGGCGGCGGCCCGCGGCCCGAGCAGATCGCGCGCGTGAAGGCGCTGCGCGGGCGGGTCCTGCGCGAGCGCGTCGGCCTCGACGAAGCGCGCGCGCAGAAGATCGAGGCGATCTTCGAGCGCTACCAGCCCGAGCGCCGTGCGCTCCGCAAGACCGTGCGCCAGACCATGCGCACCTTGCGCGGCCTCGTCGACAGCAACGCCAGCGATGACCAAGCCTACAACGCCGCGTTTGCCCAGCTGAAGGCGGCGCAGGACAAGCTGCGCGCGCTGCGCGACCAGCAGCAGGCCGAGGTCGCGCGCATCGTCACCCCGAGGGAGGCGGCCAAGCTCCTCCTCACCATGAAGAAGGCGCGCTTCGAGCAGCAGCGGCACCGCTTCCAGGGCGGTCGCCATCACGGTGGTGGGCGTCACGGACTGCGCGGTCAGGGCGGCGGCCCCGAGGACGGCGGCGGCTTTGGGCCCGGACCCGGCGGGCAAAATCGGCCCGGCTTCGGTCCCGGTCCCGGCGGTCGCATGGGCCCCGGCGCTGGCGATGACGACGGCGCCGACGATGGCGCGGACGAAGGGCCGGGCGACGAGCTCTGAGCAAGGGGGCGATCAGGTCGCCGCGGGTACGCCTCGGCGGCCCGGCGCCCTATCTGACGCCGCGGTCGCTGGGGCCTTCTCGCCGTGGCCGCGCCCCGCTATGCTCCATCCATGGCGGACGTTGCTCACCCGAACCGACACCTCCCCGCGCGGATCGGCCTCGGCCCGAGCCTGGCCGCGCTGCTCGCGACGAGCGCCTGCATCGCGACCGATCGCACGCTCGCCCCGCCCGACGCGGATACCAGCGCCGCGACCGAGGTCGCCGCCGATGACACCGAGGTCAGCGACGTCACGGCCACCGCGGAGACCGACGTGGCCACTGACGGCGCGGACACCGCCGAGGCCGGCTGCCTGACCCCCTCCGCCTGCCCCCAGCCAGCGCCGGGTACGTGCCGGGTCGCCACCTGCGTCGACGGGGTCTGCGGGACGGGGAACGCGGGCAAGGACGTCGCATGCGACGATGGCGACCCTTGCCGCTTCGTCGATTTCTGCGACGAAGGGGTGTGCAAACCCGGGCCGTCGCCCGCCGCCGACCAAACCTCGTGTAGCGATGGCGACGCCTGCAACGGCGCCGAATACTGCAACGCCCTCGGCGAGTGCATCTACCAGGGCGCCGCGATCTGCACGGCGGCCGGGACCGACCTCGTCTGCGTGGACAAGCAGTGCGTCCCCAAGGGCATGGTGGTGGTCGCCGACGGCACGTTCCTGATGGGCTGCGACGACGAGACCACGCCGGTCGACTGTCGCGACGACGCGATGCCGCAGATCAACGTCTTCCTGCCCGCCTACGCCATCGACCGCACCGAGGTCCCCGAGCGCGCGTTCACGGCGTGCGTCGACGCGACGCAGTGCACGCCCCGCGACGCGAACGTCAAGGGTCCCGCCGATCCCGATCGCCCTGCGGCCCCGCTGCGTTTCGGCCAGGCCAAGGAGTTGTGCACGTTCCTCGGGAGGCGCCTCTGCCGTGAGACCGAATGGGAGAAGGCCGCGCGGGGCGGCGTCGGGGCGCGCCTCTATCCTTGGGGTGACGCCGAGCCTACGTGCAGCCGCGCGAACTTCAAGACGACGGAAGGCGTGCCTGGGGGCGCGTCCAGCTGCTCCGACGACAGCGATTACCCCACCGTCCCGGTCGACGCGGGTGCCGACGGCGCGAGCCCCTACGGCGCGTTGAACATGCTGGGCAACGTGCGCGAGTGGGTCGCCGACGCGTACGCCGAGGCGATCTACGCGACGTGGTACGACGACGCGCTGCGCGCGCATGCGAGCGCCGGGACGCCGTTCTTCTGGATCGACAACCCGCCGGCGCCGCCCGAGGGCTCCGGCGCGCCGGTCGTGCGCGGCCTCGGCTGGAGGAGCCCGGCACGCGACCTGCGCCTTGATTTTCGCAGCTCCGAGACGGCCGACACGGTCGCCGACGACCTCGGCGTGCGCTGCTGCTTCGACCTCGCGCCGCTCGCCGTCACGAGCCGTCCGTGATCCTCTCTTTCCACGCGATGGTGCTCTGGGGATCCATCCAGGTCATCGCTGGCCAGGCCGGTCGCGCGCTCCCGCTGGGCCTCTGGCCGCGCACCGACCAGGTCCTTCAGCTCACGTGGCCGACCTGTGTCGCGGGCGCGAAGGCCTGCGGCTTCGATCCCCAGACGGCCTGGGTCGAGACCTCCGATGGCTTCGCGAACCACTTCGCGGTCGCCGGTCCGATCGGCGACGGCAAGCTGCGCAAGCTCACCGACCTCCCCGCGCTCGCCGAAAAACTCACGGAACAGAAGGCCTTCCGCGAGCGCGCCTTCGCGGCCCCGTTGGTCGAGCTCGCGCGCGAAGCCGACAAGAAGAGCGCCGGCAGCGTCTGGCTCCTCGCCGCCCGCGTCCACAGCGCCGCGCGCCATGAGGTCCTCCTCAAGCTGTCGGTCAACGGCAAGGTGGCCATCACGCTCGGCGGCCGCGAGGTCTTCGCCGAGATCGGCGACCAGTACCTCCTGCCCGATCACCGCACCGTCCCCGTCGTCCTCGAGGCCGGCTGGAACGAGCTCCTCGTGCGCGTCGAGCAGGTCCCGTTGTACGCCGCCGCCTTCGGCCTCCGCTTTCGTGGCAAGGATCAGCTTCCCGTCCCCGAGCTCGCGTGGGATCTTCCACGCGCGGGCCTCGCGGGCAGCCCGGCAACGGTCCTGACGGGCCAGGCCGGGCCTTCGCGGACGGGCCTCGCTGCCTCTGGCGACGCGTTCGATCCGTGCCCTGCCTTCGGCGCACGCATCACGCCGCGCGTCGACGCCGAGGTCGGCTGGCGAATCGACGGCACGCTCGACGCGCGCGGACTCATCCCGCTCGGGCAGAGCGCCCAGTCCCCGACCCGCTGGTCCCTCGTGCGCGAGCGCGTCCCGGACCCCCTCGCCGACGCCGCGCTCCCTGCCGAGGCCCTCGCCGCTCAGCCCCAGCGCCTCACCGGCGCGCTGCCCGCGAGCGCCTCGGATGCGGAGCTCCAGCTCCTCGTCGGCACCCACACCTGCGCCCGCTTCGCGCACAAGACGCGCCCCGAAGCGCGCGCCCGCCTCCTCGCCGCCGAGGACCGCATCGAGGGCCTCGCCGACCTCACGCTCGGACCCGACGGTCGCGACAGCCTCCGCTACCTCGCCCAGGACATCCGCGCCATGCTCGAGGGCGACCCGGCGGAGACCCGCGCCGATCGCCGCCTCCAGCCCGCTCTGGACTACCTCGAGCGGCACATCGAACTTGCACGCCGCGACAAGAATCCCTTCCTCGAGCCGGGGATCCAGATCCGCGCCTACCGCTCGCCGCTCGACGGCAGCCTCCGTCGCTACGTCGTCGCCGTCCCCGACAGCTACCGCCACCACAAAGAGCCGGTGCCGCTCGTCTTTCTCTCGCACGGCCTCAACTACACCCCCGAGGACATGCTGCGCATCG
Source organism: Pseudomonadota bacterium (assembly GCA_005772945.1). Next base: position 4,007 of record SXIE01000182.1, on the reverse strand, counting down.
CGCTCGCCAAGCCCGCCGGACCGCGTGAAGTCTGGGCCTCCGGCGTCATCTACAAGTGGGACCCACCGGCCGCCCCCAAGGGCGCCATCCTCGTCGCCGACGACGGTTTCGTGAACGCCGGCCAGCGCCCCCAAGGCGAGCTCGACGTCTTCGAGGTCATCGCCCGCACCCGCGCCCTCTACGACATCGACCCTCAGCGCATCTCCATCACCGGCTTCTCGCTCGGCGGCTCGGTCGCGTTCTGGGCCGCTTTCCATGCGCCCGATCTCTTCTCCGCCGCCGCCCCGCTCTGCGGCTACCCGAACCTCCACGAGTACAATTCCGTCAAAGCGGCCCAGAAGCGCCCCTTCGATCACATCCTCCTCGCCGACGAGGGCGTCGTCGGCTACGCCGAGAACGGCCGCTACCTGCCCCTCAAAATGGTGCACGGCGCCCAGGACAACCCGCGCCGCTCCGAGCTGATCGCCGAGCGCTACAAGACCCTCCGTTACCAGGTCGACCTCGACACCCCGCCGCTCGGCCACAACGTCTGGGACTACGCCTTCGAGGACGGCAAGCTCCTCCACTGGCTCGCCGCCCGCAAGCGCCCGAAAGTCGCCGTCGAGCCCTCGCTGCGCACGGGGCGCTATCGTTGGAGTACCAACCATTGGCTGCGCATCGATCGCTTCGCGAACGAAGACGCCTTCGGCCAGCTCGGCGGCAAGTTGAAGGGCCAGCGCCTCCAGGTCACGACGCGCAACGTCGCCGCCTTCAGCCTGCTCGCCGCCCCGCTCGGCGCCCGCGCCGAGAAGCCGCTGACCGTCGTCGTCGACGGCAAGATCATTGGTACTCAAATGATCGTCGGCGCGCTCCACCTCTCGCGCGAGGGCGGCGCGTGGCACCTCGTCGACGCCATCGACCGCCCGGCCGACGGCAAGCGCTCCGGCGTCGAGGGCCCCATCAACGACGTCTGGTTCGACCGCTTCCTCGTCGTCTACGGTACCCAGGATCCGTCGCAGCGCGAGGCCAACCGCCTTGCCGCCGAGCGCTGGCGCCGTCACTCGCCCTGGATCGATCTCGACATGCCCAGCAAGGCCGACACCGACGTGACGGCCGACGATCTCACCGGCCGGAGCCTGGTCCTGGTCGGCAACCCTGCCTCGAACCTCATCACGCGCCGGATCGAAAAGGACCTCGCCAGCGCTGGGATCGCGTTCGAGCCGCACGCGATCGTCTTTGGCGCGCGCCGCTTCGAGGGTGACCGTATCGGCCTCTCGACCGTTCGCCCGAGCCCCTTCGACCCGGACCACGTCGTCGTTCTGCACGCCGGCGTCGGCGCCGAGGGCACGCTCAGCTCGCGCTACCTGCCCGACTTCGTGCCCGATTATCTCATCTACGATGACGGCATGCGCGCCGTCTTCGGCGACCGCATCCTCGGCCCGCGCCAGATCCTCGCCGGCGGCTTCTACGACGCGCGCTGGCGCATCCCCCCCGAGCCCGCGGCGCGCGAGCACCCGCTTCTCTCGCCGCCGCTTCGGAAGCCACGATGACCCTCGACGAGCTCGTCGCCGCATTTCGCCAAGGCCGGGTCCTCGCGCCCGCCGGCCCGGTTCGCCCCGAGTCCGTGCGCATCACGCGCCAGTCGGTGCTGGTCACCACGCGCGCGACCGTCCTCAAGCTCCGTCGCCCGCGCCGGGCGGGGAGCTGGGATCAGGCTTCCGATGCGGTCCGCACGACCCTCGCCCAACGCGAGCGCGTCCTCGGCAGCCGCATCGCTCCCCAGGTCTACCTCGGTCCGGTCCAGCTCGTCGGGCGCGAGGACGGCACGATCGTTCTCGAGGTCTCCACCGGCAGCGACGCGGACACCGGCGAGCCGGTCGTCGCGATGAACCGCCTGCCCGACGACCGCCGCGCCGACCAGGTTCTCGTCACCAGCGAGCCGCCACGCGACGCCTTCGCCGCGGTCGCGATGGCCATCGCGCGCTACCACGACCACGCCGCGGCTCACTGGGGCGACGACGGACCGGGCCGCCCCGAGCGCGCCCTCCAAGCCTGGACGGCCGCGATCGAGCGCCTCCAGCAAGCCCCCGAGCTGCCTGTCGCTGCGAGCGCGCTCGCCCGCCTCGACGCCGACACGCGCGATCTCCTCACCCACATCGCCCGCCCGCTCGCGCACCGCGTGATCGAGGGTCGCATGCGTGAAGGCCACGGCGGGCTCGCGCTCGAGCACATCTTCCTCACCGATCCGCCGGGCTTCATCGATCCCGGCGATGCGACCGACGACACGCGCTTCGTCGACACCGCCGAGGACATCGCCCGCTTCGCACTCGAGCTCGCCGCCGTCACGCCGCTCGCGTTCGCCGAGCGCGTCATCGATACCTACGCCACCGCCGCGCGTGACCTCACGCTGCGCCGTGTGCTGCCTTTCTACGTGCGACTCGCGGCCGTCCGCGCCGCCCACGAGGCGCTCGACGAGGCGCGCGATGCGGACGGCGTCGCCGATCCGGCCGAGTGCCGCGAGGCCGCGCGTTTCTTCGTCACGCAGGCCATTCGCGAGTCGTCGCGCCTGTCTCTTTGAGGCGGAGAATTGGGGTCAGAGAGTGCCAGCGAAGTGCCACCCGAGATCGCCAGCCATCATTTTGGCACATTCGCGCCGATGGCCTTCGACTACGGGATGTTCACGATGCGCCATTCGTTGCCGAAGTTCTTGTCGCGCCGGATGCGAAATGGCGACGGCATATCCGATCCGCGCGTGACGATGAACAGTCGCCACTCGAGATCCTCCTGGTCCTCGGACTCGCGCTCGAGCTTGTAGCTGAGCGTGCCGTCCTCGGGCAGAAACAGGCGCACCTTGCGGTGCAGCGCCTCGAAGTTGTTATTGCGGAAGCTCGACTCGCTCGAGACCATCTCCACGACCTGCGTGTGGAGGAGCGGGCGCAGCATCTTCCAGCCCTCGTTGGTGTCGGGTTGCTTGGCCGCCTCCAAGCCCTTCAGCACGAGCCACTCGCGCGTCTCCGGCTCGGGGTTGTCGATCGTCTTGGCGGGCAGGATCTTCTTGAGCAGCTGACATGCCGGCGCGGTCGCCGTGATGAACAGCAGCAGGAAGAGCACGCGCAGGAGACGCGATTGGGCGAAGCGCACGCCGAGCGAGGTTGCGAGGGGAGAGGTCATCGCGGGTTCCTTGTGACTGGACACGACCGCGACCTTACCCGCGTGACGGCGGCGCGTAAAGGCGACTGGGCCTGGTCGTCGCGCGCACCCTCCACGCGAAAAGCCGTCCCGCGTGAAAAAAGAGACCGCCTGACGCTGTCTCGTGCGGGCAGAGACAGGTCGGCGGTCGAAACACCTGCGGCCGAGGCGCCGGGCGCGCGACGCGAATCACGCTGGCCCGGTCCCCGAATCCGCCCGCCACAAGACACTCTGAAGTGCGCGGCGATCCGTCACGACGCCGGTTCCCACACCGTTACTGTTCTTAACAAAGCGTTCGGAGCCTGGCAATTCTTCGGTCGCATTTCGATCGCGCGCTACGGACACGCGCCCTGAACAGCGCGCCGCACGCCCGCCGCGCGCCGCTCGCAGTCGTTCGCGTAATCCACCCCGTCGCAGCCGCAGAACGGATCGACGAGCGCCGCGCACGTAACCGGCTGTTCCACGCAGTGGCCGGCGTTCGGAGGGCTCGCCTGGCACCCGTCCAGATCATCCACACAGGTCGCGCCAAACCCGCATCCGGCGGGGTCCCCGACTGTGCAACGCCCGCTGCCGCAGTCCCCCGACCGCTCGATCCCCGTACCCGCCTCGGACGCCGCGCACCGATCGGGATACGTCGTGCGGTTGCAGCCGCAGACCACCTCGGGCGCCGCGACGCACATCGTCGGGAGCTCGCATCGGAAGCCGCACGCGCCGGCGCTGCAGCTCCCGCGGATCGTGCACGTCGGGCAGTCGTCCTGGCAGCCGTCGAGCCCGGCCGCAATCGCCGCGCTCGCCGCACAGTCGCAGTCGTCCGCGCACGGCACCGCGCACCCGTCCGG
>SXIE01000181.1 GCA_005772945.1 Pseudomonadota bacterium | reverse complement strand
GGCCCGGCTCGATGATGCCGGCGTGAACGGGGCCGACCGCGACCTCGTGCACGGCGTCGCCCTCGACGCGGTAGAAGTTGCGGACGCCGACTTGGGGCGCTTCGTCGTCCTTCCGGCCGAAGCGGAACGGGCCGGCGCCGGTGCGCTCGGTGAAGCGGACTGGCTCGAGCCATGGGTGGCCGATGGGCTCGACCCCATATTGCTCGGCGATCTCGCGCTCGAACATGTGCAGCTCGGGCGAGGCGGGGACGAGCGAGCGGAAACTCGGCTCCTCGAGGCGCGCGCCGACGAGGGACAGGCGCGAGTCGGCGTCGTCGGCGAGTACGGCGACCAGCGCGATGGGACTGGTTGGGCCAAGATCGGCGTCGCCGAAGAGCGCGACCACGCGGCGGCCGGCCTCCACCGCGCGCAGGAGTGTCTCGCGAAAGCGCGTCGGCGCAAGCAACGGGAGCTTCGCGCGCGGGAGGATGCCGCCGTTGCGGACGGAGGGGAGCTCGGAGGGCTTCATGGGTGCACCTGTAGATAGGCCACCGCGTCGTCGAGGAGGGTCTTGAGCGGCCCGGGGATGGCGAGCCCGAGGACCAGGACGATGGCCATCAGCGCCAAGAGCGGCCCGGCCGTGAGCAGCGTGTCGCCGAAGGTCGTGCGCTTGGCGGCTTCCGAGGGGGCCCCCTGGCACATCGGCAAGACCGTTGCGCCCATGCCCATGAAGACGATCATGAGGAGGACGAGGAAGAGAACCGCGACGAAGGTGGCGCCGGTCGAGAAGGCGGAGTTGATGATCCAGAGTTCGCTCACGAACGGCCCGAAGGGCGGCGAGCCGGTGACGGCGAGGAAGCCCAGGAGAAAGAGCGTGCCCGAGATGGGCAGGCGACGGATGGCGCCGGTGACCTCGGCTGCGGACTTGGTGCCGTAGGCGCGATGGATGTTGCCCGCCGCAAGAAACATGACGGCCTTGGCGAGCGCATTGTTGACGAGGTGGAGCAGCGTGCCGAAGAGGGCCGGCCCGCCGAGGCCGAGGCCGACCGCGAGGATCCCCATGTGCTCGACCGAGGAGTAGGCGAGCATGCGCTTGAAGTCGCGCTGGCGCAGGACGAAGGCGGCGGCGATGCCCATCGAGATGAGCCCGAGCGCGAGCAGCGCCGCGCGAGGAAACTCGCCATCGTGGGCGGCGTCGCAGAGGTGGAGCGTGCGGAGGAGCGTGAGGAAGGCGCAGCTCGTCATGCCGCCGGCGAAGAGGGCGCCCGCGAGACCGGGGGCTTCGCCGTAGGCGTCCGGTTTCCAGGTGTGCATCGGGGCGAGGCCCATCTTGGTGCCGTAGCCGACGAGGAGGAGGACGAACGCAGAGTCGAGCCACGGACGCGACATGCTCGGCGCCATGCGGAGGAGGTCGTCGTAGAGGAGCGACGGCTCCTGGCCGCCGGAGAGGGCGGCGTAGCCGAGGAAGAACGATCCGAGCAGCGCGAGCGCGATGCCGATGGAGCCGATGACGAGGTATTTCCAGGTGGCCTCGAGCGAGCGCGGATTGCGGTTGAAGTAGATGAGCGGCGCGCCCGCGAGCGTCGTCGCTTCGACGGCGACCCAGCCGAGGCCGAGGTGGCGCGACCAGGTGACGAGGCTCATCATGGCGACGAAGGAGAGGATGCAGATGATGAATACGCGGTTCTGGCGATCGATGCGCGCGCGTAGGTAGCCGACGCCGTAGAGCGCGCAGAAGAAGAAGAGGACGCTGACGAGCGTGAGGACGAGGCGCCCGGGGGCGTCGAGGGAGAGCCAGGCGCCGGGCTCGGGGGCCTCCGGGGCGGCGACGGCGATGATGACGAGCGTCAGGTGGAGTGCGGCCGCCATCGGGAGAAGCAGCGGGCGCGCGGCGTTCGAGCGCACGAACAACGCGACGAGCGCGAAGAGAAGCGGGATGCCGATGATTGCGTAGGCCATCGTTCTGGTCTTTGGCTAGTCTTTGAGCGTCGAGAGTCGCTCGGTGCTGGCCGAGGGGAACTCGCGGCTGATGTGGTTGATGATGATGCCCATCACGAAGATGCCGACGACGAGGTCGAGGAGGATGCCGACCTCGACGAAGAACGGCATCGCCTCGACGAGCAACATGCCGAAGACGAAGACGCCGTTCTCGAGGACGAGGTAGCCGACGACCTGGGTCACGGCTTTGAGGCGCGTGATGAGGATGAGGAAGCCGGAGAACACCGTGGAGAGCGAGGCGGCGACGACGAGATGCGCGCCGGGATCCTTGCCGAGCGGGAGGTTTTGCGCGAACGCGACGGCGAGCGCGGTGCCGACGGCAGCGAGGACGAGCGAGGTGACGAAGCCGAGGAAGGGCTCGACCTCGCGCTTGATGGGGAGCTCGCGCAGGGCGTGGAGGAGCATGAGCGGGATGACGACGCCCTTGATGCCGACGGTCAGGAGCGACATGAGGACGGCCATCGGCTCGAGGTGATCGTGGACGAGCAGCGGCATGATGCCGAGCACGACGCCCTGCAGCGACACGGCCTGGACGAGGGCGCGGATGCGGCTCGTGCCGAGGCAGTAGAAGTTGAGGAGCATGATGAGGACGAGCAGGGACGAGAAGACGGAGCCAGACATCGCGTGACCCTCAGGTGACCACGAGGAGGAAGCCGAAGCCGGCCAGGAGGCACGAGGCGACCAGGAGTGCCGGGACGTGCGTGAGGCGCAGGCGCGCCATGACCGATTCGATGACGCCGACGATGATCGCGACCGCGAGGAGCAGGAGGAGGAAGAGGACCCAGCCGAGCGCGACGTCGTCGATCGGGGGGAGCGCGAGGCGCACGATGATCGCGGCGAAGACGAGGAACTTGATGCTCGCACCATAGAGGATGACGCCGAGGGCGGGGCCGCTGTGGTCGAGGACCATGACCTCGTGGATCATCGTGAGCTCGAGGTGGGTGTTGGGGTCGTCGACGGGGATCCGGGCGTTCTCGGCGAGTAGGACGATCGCGAGCGCGGCGACGCTGAGGACGAGCGGGGCGGTGGCGGCGACGCGCGTGGCAGGGTCGATGCCGCCGAGCATCGTGCTGAGCGAGGTCGAATGCGAGAGCGCGCCGGTCGCGAGCAGCGCGAAGAAGAGCGTCACCTCGGCGAAGGCGGCGTAGGTGACGTCGCGGGCGGCGCCCATGCCTTCGAAGGCCGAGCCGGTGTCGAGCGCGGCCGAGGTCGTGAAGAAGCGACCGAGGGCAAGGAGATACGCGAAGAGGACGAAGTCGCCGCTGAAGTGGACGGGCGCGGGCGCCGGGCCGATCGGGATGATGAGGGCGGCGAAGACGATGGCGACGAGGTTCACGGCGGGGCCGGCGATGAAGACCCAGGTCGTGGTGCGGCTGGTGACGCTGTCCTTTCGAAAGAGCTTCGCGAGGTCGTAGTAGAGCTGGAAGAGGGGCGGGCCGACGCGGCCGCCGAAGAGGGCCTTGGTCTTGTTGATGAGCCCCATCAAGAGCGGCGGCAAGGCGAGGATGACGAGGATCTGCAGCGCGATGTGGGCGATGGCCATCACAGTCCGAGTCCGAGGAAGAGGGCGAGCACGGCGATGAGGACATAGAGGATGTAGATGTGGAGGCGCCCGTCCTGGACGATGCGGACGCGGGCGATGGCGCGCTCGGCGTGGGCTCCGGCGGGGGCGACGAGGCGGTCCAGGACGACGTCGGGGACGGTTTCGGCGGCGCGGCTCGCGGCCGGAAAGGGGGCCGTGAGGGTCGGGCGCGTGCGGCTCGGGTGGACGAGCCATTGGAAGAGGCCGACCAGCGTCGTGCCGAAGCTGGAGGCGGTGTACTGCATGCGGGCGGTCGGCGCGGCGTAGCCGCAGTCCCAGGTGGGGACAGTGCGGTAGGCGGTGCGGGCGACGCGGCGGCGCAGGAGCAGGAAGACGAGGGCGAGAGCGAGGGCGAGGGCGAGGCCGGCGAGGGTGACCTCGGCGAGGGGTGCGAGGTCCGCGAGGGGCGGGAGCGCGGAGCCGCTGAGCGCGATGAACTCGTTCGCGAAGAGGGCGGAGCCCTTGCCCGCGACGAACTCGGCGGCGAGTCCGTCGAGCAGCGGAGCGATGAGGGCGGGTGCGAGGCCGATGAGGGCGATGAGGAACGCGGCGATCGCCATCGGGACGAGCATGGCGCGCGGGCCCTCGTGTGCATGGGCGGCTTCGCGGGTGCGTGGCTCGCCGAGGAAGGCGACGCCGAAGGCGCGGACGAAGGTCGCGAGGGCGAGGGCGCCGGTGAGGGCGAGGGCGGGCGCGGCGAGGGTGACGATCCCGGGGGCAGCGCCATCGAGGGAACGAAAGACGCCGAGGTAGACGAGGAGCTCGCTCGCGAAGCCACTCAATGGAGGGAGCGCGCAGATCGCGAGGGCGCCGAAGGCGAAGAGGCGCGCGGTGTGTGGCATGCGCTTGGCGAGGCCGCCCATGCGCTCGAGGTTGCGGGTGCCGGTGGCGTGGATGATGGCGCCGGCGCCAAAGAAGAGCGTCGTCTTCATGAGGCTGTGCGCGAGGACGTGGAGCGCGGCGCCGCCGAGGCCGAGCACGACCAGCTCGCCTTGGCCCAGCGTGCGCCCGAGCAGCGCGACGCCGAGGCCGATCGTGATGCTGCCGATGTTCTCGATGGTCGAGTAGGCGAGCATGCGCTTCACGTCGGTCTGGCCGATCGCGAAGGTGAGGGCGGCGACGGCGGAGACGCTGCCGAGGATGACGAGGGCGACGCCCCAGGCCAGGGGTGGGTCGGGGAGTAGCATGAGGACGCGCACGAGGCCGTAGATGCCGGCCTTGGTGACGACGCCGGAGAGCATGGCCGAGGCATGGCTCGGAGCCGCGGCGTGGGCGGGCGGGAGCCAGACGTGCAGCGGCATGAGGCCGGCTTTCAAGCCGAAGCCGATGAGGGCCAGGACGAAGACGGCGGTGAGGCCGGCGGGCCCGAGGGCCGTGATGGCGGCGGGGTCGAGCGCCGCGATGGCCGTATCGCCGCGGGCGGTGCCGAGCAGGGCGAACAGGGCGAAGATGGCGAGGATGCCGACGTGGGTGGCGATGAGATAGACCCAGCCGGCGGCGCGGGTCGCGGGGTCGCGGTCGTCGACGGTGATGAGGAAGAAGGAGCCGAGCGCCATGCCCTCCCAGGCGAAGAGAAAGAGGATGGTGTCGCGGGCGATGACGAGGAAGCCGAGCGAGCCGGCGAGGAGGCCGAGGAAGACGCGGATCTGGGCGGCCGCGGCGGGGGACCAGTGCGCGGGATCGGCGTCGACGTAGCCGTGGCCGTAGAGGGCCGCGAGGACCGGCACGACGGCGATCGGGATGAGGAAGAGCGCCGAGGTCACGTCGAGGTCGATCGCGAAGCGGCCAAATGGCAGGGACCACTCGAGCGTGAGGGCGGCGCTGGTGGGATCGGCGAGCCCGACGGCCATGCCGGCGATGAGCACGAGGGCGCCGAGGAGGATCGTGGCGGTGGCGGCGAGGCGGCCCGCGCGACCGCGCCAGAAGAGGCTCGGAAGGCCGCTCACGAGCATGAGCGCGAGTCCGACGACGAGCAGGACGGCGCTCACGGGAACGCTCCTTCGGCGCCGAGGTCCGCGATCATCGAGCCGATGGGAAGCAGCCACAGGAAGAGGACGAGGAGGGCGAGGAGGAGGTAGAGGACGTAGGTCTGGAGGCGCCCCTGTTGGATGACGTGCAGTCGGCGAAGGGCGCGTTCGCCGCGGCCGAGCGCCGGGAGGACGAAGCCCTCGAGGACCGGCTCGGCGACGTGCGACGCGAAGGCCGAGCGCACGCCGCTGGGACCGAGGGCGGGCGAGGTCAGCTGCGGGCGGTGCGTGCTCGGACGCAGGATCCAACCAAAGACGCCGACCAGGGATGCGGCAAACGACGAGCCCGTGTACTGCATTGTGGCCGCCGGGCGTAGCCGCAGTCCCAGGTCGGCACGGTGCCAAGCGGGACCTGCGCCACGCGCCGCCGGAGGAGCCAGGTGCCGAGCGCGAGCGTCGCGAGTAAGGCGATGGCGATGGCGCTGACGGTGCCGAGCGGCGCGACGTCGGCGAGCCGCGGGGTTGGGATCGGCGACGGCCAGAGCGCGATGACGCGATCGAGGGCGGGCGCAAGAACCACCGGTAGGGCGCCGATGAAGAGGCAGACGATGGCCAGCGTCACCATCGCGGCGCGCATGCTCGGGGCGGCCTCGTGGGCGTGCGCGGCCTCGGGCGTGCGCGCTTCTCCCAGAAAGCCCGTGCCCACGACCTTGACGAAACAGGCGACCGCGAGGGCGCCGACGAGAGCGAGGGCCGGCATCGCGAGGGCGGCCGCTGGCGCCGACATGGTGCTACCTTCGGCGGTAACGCCGGCGGCGAGGCCGAGGTAGACGAGGAGCTCGCTGACGAAGCCGTTGAGCGGCGGCAGGCCGCAGATGGCGAGGGCGCCGACGAGGAACAAGGCGGTCGTCCAGGGCATGGTGCGCGCGAGGCCGCCCAAGCGATCGAGCGCGCGAGTGCCTGTGGCGTGGATGACGGCGCCCGCGCCCAAGAAGAGGAGGGCCTTGAAGAGCCCGTGGTTCCACGTGTGGAGGATGGCGGCGCCGAGCCCGAGCGCGATGAGGGTCGGATCCCCGTGCGCGCGTCCGAGCATCGCGATGCCGAGGCCCATCACGATTATGCCGATGTTCTCGATGCTGTGATAGGCGAGGAGGCGCTTGAGGTCGTGCTGTCCGAGGGCGAAGAGCACGCCCGCGACGGCCGACACGACGCCGAGCGCGAGCAGGACCCCGCCCCAGAGGGAGGGCGGATTCGGGATGAGGCCGAGGAAGCGCACGAGCCCGTAGATCCCCATCTTGAGCATGACGCCCGACATGAGGGCCGACACGTGGCTCGGGGCGTTCGCGTGCGCCGACGGGAGCCAGACGTGCAGCGGCATGAGCCCGGCTTTGAGGCCGAAGGCGAAGAGGCCGAGCACAAACAGGAGCCCGCGGGTCGCGGGTGCGACGGTGGTCGGGATGGCGGCGATGTCGGTGCTGCCGTTTGCGCCCGCCATCACGGCGAAAAACGCGATGAGGACGAGCGTCGCCAAGTGAGTAGCGACGAGGTAGAGCCAGCCGGCGGCGCGCACGGGCGCGCTCTCGTCCTCGGTCGTGACGAGAAAGAAACAGGCGAGTGCCATCAGCTCCCACGCGATGAGAAAGAAGACGGTGTCGCTCGCGGTGACGACGAAGCCGAGCGAGGCGATGCAGAGGCCGAGAAACGCGCGCACGCGGCGGGCGCTGTGTGGGTGCTCGGCGGTGGGCCAGTAGCGAACGCCATAGAGGGTCGCGACGCCGCCGACGAGCGCGATGAGCGCGAGGAAGGCGGCGCTCAGGGGGTCGATGGCAAGCGCAAAGCGGCCGAGCGGCAGGGCCCACGCGACGGCCAACGGGGCCGCGGGCTCGCCGGCGAGGACCAGGAGCGCCGAGACGAACGCCGCGAGGCAGCCTGCGAGCGCGACCGTCGTCGCGATGCACTCACCGAGCTTGGACCGGCGGGCCAGGAAGAGACCTGGGACACCGCTCACCGCGACACCCCCGAGGGCGATAAGGACGATGCCCGTCAACACCTCGGTTCCCATTCGATCACGGCGCGGGTCTACTCCTCGGCTCGGGCTCTCGCAAGTCCACCCCGTTGGCGGGTCTTTCCCGGAACTGCTCGCTCGCGGCGGCCTCGGCACGTTCCGCCGCCTCGGCGGGCGCCGCGCGTCCGACCGATTGCTGCTCGACCAACTCGAGCGCCGCCAGGACCTCGGCATCCGTGCCTCGCCGTTCGAGCACGGCGCGCACGTGCGGCTCACGCACCGCGAACGCCAGGCGCGACAGCATCGTGAGGTGCGCGTGAACCGACGGGGTCACGAGCACGAACACGGTGCGAACCGGGGCGGGCTCGGACGGGAAGACAAGCGCGTGCTCGAGGAAGCACAGCGTCACGATCGCGTCGGCCACGTCGAGCACGATCGGGTGGCGCACGTGCGGGATGGCGATGCCGTCGCCGGCCCCCGTCTTGCCGAGGCCCGCGCGCGCGCCGAGCACCTCATGCACGGCCGTGCGATCGACGTCCGAGATCGGCAGATGTGCGACCAGGCCGCCCAGCGCCTCCTCGTGGTCGTTCGGCGCAAGGCGGTGGATCCCCCCGCGCCGCAGCGCCGCGGCGATCGACGTTTCGGGCGAGGTCGCCTCCGCATCGAAGATCTCGGGCGAGGGCGTGATGTCTCGCGCCGTGGCCCACTCGAGCACCTCGGCGCGGTGAAAGCGGCTCTGCCCCTCGACCTCGTGCGCCGGCAGCGCCTCCTCGCGCACCCAGCGGTAGACCGTTCGCTCCGTGACCTCGAAGAGATGAGCGACCTCTCGAACCCCGAGACGCATGCGCCCTCCAGCGCCGCGACGTTGGACCTCGCGATCGCGATGCACAAGAATTTCGCTTCGCGAGCGAGTATCGCGTGCGCACTGCGACGACGCGCACCCCGGAATCCGCCGCTATTCGGGCGCGCAGCTGAGGGTGATGGTCGAATCAAACGCGAGGACCGAGTCCCCGAGGGCGTCCGAAAGATCGCCGATCTGATACGCCACGATGGCCTGTCCGTCGGGGAAGAAGAGGAGCAGACCGCGCGAATTCGGGTCGTGCTTGCCCATGAACTGCACGGCCTCGGCCAGGATCCGCGCGGGTCCGCTGGCCCCTCCGCCGGTCAGCTCGCCGATCGGTGTCGTCAGGTAGTACGTGAGCAGCGCGTTCGCGCCGCCCTTGTGCGGCTCTTGGCTCTTCTTTCGAATGCGCACGCCCGCGAGGCGCACGATGTCCTGGATCGCTCCCTGGACCTTCGCCGGCGCCGGTCCCTCGCTGCCGCCCTGCTGCTGCCAGAGGCTCGCATAGTTCGGGTTCACGAGGTACGTGGCCGGGTCGATGGCCTTGCCGATCATCCCGCCGATGATGTCCAACGGCATCTTCGCGATGCAGCCCACGACCAGCCCGAGCTCGGCCGCGATGGCCCCCATGTCGTCGACAAAGCGCGTGATCTGCGCCCCGGCCGCCTCGATCCGCGCGCGCAGCGCGTCGATGGGCCCATCGCGCACGATGTCCTGGAGGAACTCCCAGAGCGCCTTGATCTCGTCGCTCGCCTCGACCTTGAAGGGTTGGAGCTGGCCGTTCTTCCAGCCGGTCTTGGCCTTGAAGAGCGGGAGGTCGACGAGCGGGTACGAGAATCGGACCAGGCCGCTCGGCCCGAGCTGCACGAAGAGATCGGTGGTCAACTTCGGGGCGAACTCGAGCCCGATGAAGGTGTCCGTGCCCTTGCGTTCATACTGCGCGGTGAGGCTCGTCTGGAGACCGCCGGTGGCGCCCGCGGTGATGACGCCCACGAGCCCGAGCTCGGCCGTCAGGCTGCCCGCGAGGCTACCCCCACAGCTGATCTTGCATCCGGAGGCGTCGCCCTCGCCGAACGCGACCTTCGCGCCCGGCCTCACGCTCACCTTGCCGCCCACGCTTCCCTTGAACCAGGGGGTCGCCACGAACGGCCAGTTGCCGATGTCCTTGTACCACTCCTTGCCGACCTCGAGCGATTCGAAGTCGGTCTTTACGTGCGTGCGCTCCTTGCGCTGCACGGGCGCCTGGCCCTCCTCTGCAAACGATCGCTGGATCGCCTCGAGCCGCGCCGCGGACGGCGCGTTTCGCTGACGCGGAGGCGCTTCCCCGGCCGGCGCGAGCGCCGCTTCCTGCGCGGCGAATCCGACCCCGCCGGCGCTCGCCTCGCGCTGAACGACACCGGAAGCGCAACCCGCGTCAGGGGTGTGCCCGCTGCTACGGTCGCGCACTCCGGGTGATGGCCGAGGCGCGGGCTCGAGCGAAGAGGCCGCCATGCCTCGAAGTCTAGCCGGCAGCGCTGCGCGTGTCCATGGCGAGCAGGCTTTGGACGCGCTCCGCCAGCGCGGCGGGCGTGAATGGCTTGGGCAGGAGCTCGAACCCGCCCACCGGCTCCTCCGAATAGCCCGTCATGAGCAGGATCGGAATCGTGGCCCAGGTCTCGCGGATGCGCTCGGCGAGCTGTCGCCCCGTCATCTGCGGCATCATGATGTCGCTGACGACCAGGTCGATCGGCGTCGTCCGCAGGATCGCCAGCGCCTCGGCGCCCGACGCCGCCGCATGCACCTGGAAGCCATGGAGCTCGAGCGAACGCACGCTCATCTTCCTGACGATCGCCTCGTCCTCGACCACGAGGACCGAGGTCGGCCCCGAGCCTCTGCGCGGTGCCGCGAGGGGAGGCATCGGCGCGGTCGCGGTCACACTCCGCGGCGCGCAGGCCTCGAGATCCACGTGGAACGTCGTGCCGCGCCCGGGAACGCTCGTGACCGTGAGCGTGCCCCCGCTCTGTTCGACGATCCCAAAGCAGGTGGCAAGTCCGAGCCCGCCGCCCGGACCCGTCGCATGGGGCGCGAAGAAGGGTTCGAAGATGCGCGCCAGGTGCTCGGTCGGGATGCCGGGGCCGGTGTCCGAGACGTCGACGCGAACCCCGTGCGGCCCTCCCGGCGCGAGGTCGCGCGTGGCGACAACGACGCGCCCGCCGCCCGGCATGCTGTCGCGCGCCTGGATGAGCAGGTTCGTGAACACGCGTTCGATGAGGCGCGGATCGGCATGAACGTGGCGCGTCGCGCGCAGATCCAGGACGACCTCGACCTCGGGCGGCAAGAGGGCCCCGAGCGCCTGCCGCGCCTTTGCGACGCTAGCGTTGACGTCGAACGCGCGCGGTTCGTGCGCCTGCTTGCCGGCGAAGGCGAGGAGTTGACTCGTCAATGACGCCGCCCGCACCGCCGCTTCGCGCAGCTCCGCGAGATCTCCGCGAACCGCCTGGAACGCGGGTCCGCCGGCTTCCGGCAGCTTCGCCTCGGCGAGGTTCGCGCACCCGAGGATGACCGCCAGCATGTTATTGAAGTCGTGCGCGATGCCGCCTGCCAAGAGCCCAACGCTCTCGAGTCGATGCAGCGTGAGGAGCTGCTCGTGGTGCGCGCGTCGCTCGGTGATGTCGACCGTGGCGCCCAGGACACGCGCGGGTCGTCCGTCCGGACCGCACTCGACCTGCCCCTTGCACATGACCCAGCGAACCTCGCCGCTGGGCCGCACGAAGCGGTATTCTTGATCCGCATAGACGCCGCTCGCGACTGCTCTTTGGACCGACGTCCACACGCGCTCGCGGTCGTCGGGGGCGACGAGCGCGGCGTACTCGGATGCCTTGGTCGGACGCGCGCCGACGATGCGCTCCATTTGTTCGTCCCACACCACGACATCGCGTGCGATGTCCCAGGACCAGAGTCCGACGCCGCTCGCCGCGAGGGCCCGCGTCAGGTGAGGCGCGTCGTCGTGCGGATACAGGGCGGCAAACGTCATGGTGACGGTTCCAGAGGTTGACGGAATGTTGCGAAATCATGAGTGATTCGCCGGCCTGCGCCCGCGAGTGTGCGAATCCTCTCACCCGTGGCGCCCAAGGTCCAGTCGGAGTCCATTTGTCCCCCTTTTTGTCTCCGGCAACCGCGCCCGGGGACATCGAGCCGCCCGCCCGCGGTACCCTCGGCGCCGTCGGCGGCGCGCGGGTGGTCCGTCTCGGCGCGACGTGCTAGAACGCCGCCTCGGAGGAAGCCATGAGCGACGACACGACGGTCCCCCCTACCACGCCCACGCCCACCCCGGCCGCGGGGCTCGCAGCCCGCTTCGGCCTCGGCGATGCCCTGCGCAAGGCGTTTGCCGACTACATCGAGAAGAACAAGATCCAGCCGGCCGGCAGCCAGGATCTCAATGTCGATCTCGACTTCCTGAAGAACCACGGCGGACCCCTCCTGGCGGCGCTCCTGCGCGGCGCCACCGAGACCCTCATGCCGCGTGACCTCAAGTTCTCGGTGCCGG
>SXIE01000180.1 GCA_005772945.1 Pseudomonadota bacterium | reverse complement strand
GTGCAGAGGTCGGAGCACATTGAGGGGCACATGGGTTGGACTTCTCGAAGGTCGTGGGAACATAACGGGAAGCGCCAGGGGTCCCATCTTGAAGACCACTGAAATTGCTTAGAAATCCTGGTGGAGGCGCCGGGAATCGAAGCCGGAGGATCCGTGTAGCGAACCGGCGCGACCGGGCGCGGATTGGCGCGAGGGGGAGGGGGGCGCGGCGACGGGTGGCGACGAACCGAGGCGGACGATGGCGGAACCGGCGAACCCGCGAGCGGCGCTCGTCGCGGACCTCGCGGAGCACGTGAAGGTGCTCGTGGTTGCCGGGGACCTCGAAGCCGCGCGCGTCGCAGGCGCCGCGATCGCGAGGTTGCTCGGGTCGGCTTCCGACGACATAGGGAATGTCGTGGACCTGTCGCTTGTGCAGCGCGGCGCGGCCGGACGTTGAGGCCGCCTCCTCCCGTGAGACGCTACGGACACAGCGTGGAGTTTGTCACGCAGACTGGTTGCGTTGTGCCGCATTTCAGCGTGCACCGTGCCGAGCCACAGATAACGACGCCGCCCGCACCGGCCGCGCAAATCTTGTGGCAGAGCCCATCCTGCGGGACGAGGAGGTGCGTCGCCGGGCACTTTCCGCCGGTTGGCGGAATCTCCAAGTCGTTGGCGGGTCCCGCGTCGCCCGCATCGCCCGCTCCTGCGTCGGGCGTTGCCGCGGCGGGAGGGCCGAAGCACTTGGCCACGCGCGGGCAGTCGGCCGTGACGCAGATGTAGTCCGACCCGTCCTTCGCGCACGGCTCGTGAGCGGGATCCCTCGCGTTGAGCACGCGCTCCTCGCACAACGAATCGGCGTTAGCCATCCGGCACGCCTTGCAGGTCTCGCCCGTCGCGTCGATCGCGCACGGACCGTAACCACGCGCGTTGGGGCCGGGGCACCGCATCGAAAGTAGGCAGCCATGGTCGAATCCTCCAGCATCGTAGAGTGCGTGGGCCAGGCGTCTGACGACCCATGACCGGAAGCGCGCTCCCGAGTTGTCGCAGGCATCCGCTGTGGCGAGAAGGACGTCGTCGCAGGGATGTGTGGGCGCTGACCACGCGCAACCGTCGAGGGGGTTCGTATCTGTCGGGGCGGAGCATCGCGCATAGCAGCTGTCGTGCTCAAGGCATGCTCGGTTCAGGCAGTCGCTAACGTGGACTGCCAGGAGCCCATGGCCGGGGCCGCAGTAGTCCGTGATCTCGTTTGAGTGCAGCGGCGACGATGTCGTTCCCGGCGTGCTCGCGCTTGGACCGCCTGCCGTCGGGCATCCTGCCGCGTTCGACACCGCGGTCACGTAGCGCTGGAACCTGTCGGGGTCGCCCCATACCTGCGCGTCGAGCTTGACGCCTTCCTTCTCCAGCGCCCCCTTGGCCGCCTGGAAGAACCTCTCCAACTGCCCGGGTGTGAGGTTCTCAACCTGGTCGCACGCGACCTTCTGCGCTTGCACCTGCGTGTTCTGGGACGAAGAGCACGCCGCCGCACAGAGGGCCACGCAGAACACGATCACGGTCGTCGCGGTCATCCCGCGCAGCAGCGATCCTCGGAAGCGCTCCACCCGCAGCATTTCCAACTCCTTGTATATTACACAGGCGACCAGCGTACGCCGACGAACCCGCTCTTGCAAGGCTCCGTCCGTGGGTCTCAGGCTCGGAGGGACCAGAGCGCCGGGAAGTGGCGTTCGGCCGATACGAGGAACTCCTCGATCTCTTCGCGATCCTCGAAGCCGTAGCGCGGCGTCGTGTGCGAGGCGTCGTTCCGGCGTCGACGAAGCTGGTGCGCGAAGTCGTACGCGGCGTGCACGGCGGCGCGGTGGTCGCGCTCGGGTGGCGTCGTTGCCGCCAAGCGGCTATCGATCACGGCGCGAAGGGCGTCGATGCGCTGAGCCGCGCCGCGGTCGAGGATGTTCGCCTGCACGACACCTGCTCCAACCAGCGTCTCGGACACGGCCTCGACCGCGGTCTCGTAGGCGACGCCCAACACCACGATCGCAGGACGGAGGAGCCCGTGCTCCAGGCACGTTCGCGCGTCCACGAGAAGCGCGACGACCTCGACGCGGAGCCCGGGGCAGCGTTGCTGGAGCCGTTCGACGTAACCCGGCAGCAGCGGGTGGTCATCCACCTGTTCGAGAAGGCGCACGCCCGCGCGGGTCACCCGATACGTTACCGGAAGCGCGGTCGGCCTGTCCGGCGACAAAGCAATCGCGAAACCAGCGCGCGTGAGCCAGTCGACGAACTCGACGATCGGCGCCATCCAGGGCAGATCGTAGCCGGAGACCACGAACATCTCGCCGATATCGCTGATCAGGCGAGGCGCGTTCGTCACCGCTGCTCCTCCTTCGATCAGCAGCGTCACCACCCCGCGCACAAGATCACCGTGCACCGAGAATTGTCGGCTGGTGGCTGTCGCATGCCAGCTCTTCAACGTGCGCACGCACAGGCCGCGGATCTCCGCGTCCGATCGCCCCGCGAATAGTCTTTCGGCCTGCTTCATGATCTCCGCCGATGCCATAGTGCGAGGTCTACCACGAGGCGACGCCCGGGGCGCGCCCGCGGGGAACGACTTCGCGGACGCGGGGCGGGAAGGTGGGCGACGCGCTCGTGCATCCTTTCGTACGGCGAGCCGCGAACGCAGTGGCGGTGCGCCACGGCGCGCTGGTAGCGTGGACCGCCATGGCGACACCTGGGATCAGTCACGGCGGCAGGTCTGCGGAGGAGCGCTTCCGGCAAGCCACGGGAGCTACGAAGCCGGGGCGGGCCGGCGACGGTGATGCCGTCCTGGACGGGTGCGTCATCGAGGTGAAGCGGGCGACCGCCGCGACGCTGAATCAGGTTCGCGCGGTCAAGTACATCCCGCTCGTCGTGCTGCATGAGCCGACCAACCGCTGGTATGTCGTCCCCGCTCACATAGTCGTGTGCCTGGTCGCCGCGAAGAAGCGGGGGCAGCATACGGAGAACCCGTTCGAGTCCTCGACCGTGAACGTGTTCGCGCTCGGCAAGTACGAGGTCGCGGAGTCCGACCTGAGGACCGCCACGATCGCCGCGTGCCAGGAGGCGAACACGTACCCGGAAATGAAGGAGGCGATGGCTACGGTGCTTCGGGAGTCGAAGGCCCTCGCGACGAAGTCGACCGATCGCGTGACCGCGCTCATCAAGAAGTTGAAGCTGGCGCCCTAGCCTTCCAGCAGCGACATCTGCGCGTCCGGCCTTGCCGGCGTCGGTGAGAAGCCGACGATCTCGGGGGCGTACGCTGCGAGCCGTGCGGCCATGAGCTGCGCCGCAGCGACGTTGTTGTCGACGAGGACAAACCCACGCCCCTGGCTTCCGGCGGCCTCGCCCGCCGTCCCGCTCCCGGCGAAGAAGTCGAGCACTACGTCGCCCGGTCGCGAGTGAACCTTGACGATCCGATTCACGATCCCGAGGGGCTTCTGTGTCGGGTAGCCGGTCTTCTCCCGGCCGTTGGTGGGAACGATCGTGTGCCACCAGACGTCGGTCGGCGTCTTGCCGCGCTCAGCCTTCTCCTTGGAGACAAGCCCGGGCGCCATGTACGGGATCCGATCCATCTCGTCGAAGTTGAACACGTAGTCCTCCGGGTTCATCGCGTACCAGAGGATCGTGTCGTGCTTGCACGGCCAACGATTCTTCGGCCTACCGCCGTAGTCGTACGCCCAGATGATCTCGTTCAGGAAGCGGTCGCGCCCGAGCAATCCGTCGAGCGCGACCTTGATGTAGTGGACCTCCCGGTAGTCGAGGTGAACGAAGAGTGAACCGTCCGGTGTCAGGCACCGGAGCGCAGCCTTGATGCGCGGCAAGAGGAAGCGCTCGAAGTCGTCGAACTCGTCCGCGTACGAGCTGCTCTCGACCTTCTCCACGTCGTACCGACGCCCGCCGAAGCCACCACGCGCGCCCTCGCCGACCGCCTGCTTCACGCGGATCCGGTCGCGCTTCTGCTCCCTCCCCGTGTTGAAGGGTGGATCGACGTACACGAGCCGGGCAAATTGGTCCGGGAGGTTCGGCAGGATCTCGGCGTTGTCCCCTAGAATGATGCGCTTCATGGCTCGCCGAGGTTACGGCGAGTCGGGCGTGAGCGAAAGGCGTTCGTGCGCGCCCGCCGGTCCCTGCGGGATCCGTTCGACAACGAGCACCGTGCTCGCGCCGACGGCGCGCCGATGCCGCGAGGACGCCGCGCACGTCGACGAGCTCGCCGCGACCACGCCGTTCGCAGGCACGAATGCGGTGTGGTGACGGCCTCGGCGCGGCGCTTCGACGGCCTCGCCGCGGCCTCGACATGGCCCCGCAACGGCACTCGCGCGGCGATTTTTCGGCACTGCGTGGCCTCTTTCCCGCTGATTTCGTCGACGCTGAGCGCTGTTTTAGTGCCGTTCGGGTGTCGCTTGGCGCTGTTCGCGGGCTGTTTCAACGCTGAAAGGCGCGCAAGCCCTCGACGCTACGTGCGGCGCCGGGTTCGCGTGTAAACGGCGGCTCCCCGTCGAGCACGGAGCAGCCGGCGCGTTTACACGCAGCGCGCACGCCAGCGGCGAAACGAAAGCCATCTCGACCGCGTGCGCGTCAGGATCGTGATGCTAGAGATTCAAGCACCATGACACCTACGCAGGCGCCCGCGCCACCCCAGGCACGACCACAGCAACTCGACCCACGCGCGAACGACCGCCATCGCGTCGTGAACCTCACGTCGGCCGGGGACGACCTCGGTGCGTCGACGACGCGCGACGCCTGGCTGGAGGTGTCCGAGTACAGGCGCGCGTGCGACCAGTGGGCCGGGTACGGCCCCTTCTACGAAGAGCCGCGTGCCTGGCCCCCGCTGGCGCCTCAGCTGCTGGCCTCGCCGCTCGTGCGATCGACGGTCGCTGCGCTCGACGAGGGGCTTGCCGTGGCCGACCCGGTATGGGCTGAGGCCGTCGGCGCCCTCGCGCGGGCGCACCGCGATCTGTACCGGCTCGCCCAGGAGTCGACAAGGCCGGAGGTCGCTGCCGACATCGCGCAGGTCGCCGCCATCGTGGAGACGGTCGCGGACGCGGCGACGCGCCGCTGCGCGGACCGCGCTGATGACCTCCTCGAACGGCTCGCGGTCGGCGCCGCGAAGCTGATGCGAGAGGAAGACCCGCTCCGCGCGGCCCCGGCGCCTCGCACGCTCCCCGAAGTATCGCGCGATCTGACGCGCCAGCTTCGCCTCTACACGGACGACCACGGTGCGATCGACGCCCACACGCTCAAGCACGTACGGCTGACGCGCTGGCAGGTGGCCCGGTACGTTCTCGCGCGCGCGGTGCGGCTGTTCGTGCGCGAGCCCGCCCTCGTCACGGCGGACATGAACCAGCTTGCCGAGGCCATCTACGCGAAGATGCCGCTCGGGCGCGGTGGGAAGGCGGGCCACGGCAACGCCACCGACGTCAGCAACACGAACCGCGACGAGCAGTTCGCGGAGGATCCATGCCGGACCGTTGCCGCCGCGCTCCGGGCGATCGGCGTCCCGGAGGGCGCCGCGAAGGACGCCGTGAGGCACGCGGGCGGACCGAAGGGCCGGCGCAGCCCGGCACAAAAGGGAAAAAGTAAGCAAGTGTCCCGAATCCCGTCCGCGTAGGAGTTCTTCCCTCAAAACGTGATCTCGGAGATCCGAGGTCACATGAAAGCGACTCGACGCGGTTCGCCGCTGAGCACCGAAGAACGAAACGGGCTGGTCCGCCTGATCGACGCCGACGGGCTCCCGGCGCTGCGGGAGGCGAGCGGCCTCAGCCGAACGGCCCTGCTCAACGCCGCGATCGGGCTCCCCGTGCTCCCAGGGACACGTGCGCTCATCCGTCCGCTGCTGGACGAGGACGAAGAGGAGGACGCCGCGGACACGGAGCTCGAGGACGGCGACGCCGACGAAGACGAGGAGGACGCCCACGACGACGACGACGAGGGCGAGTCCGAAGACGACGAGGACGACGAGAGCGAGGACGAGTGACGAAACGTCGCCGTCGGTCTCGGCGGCGACCTGACCGAAGGGTGACCCATGAACGGAAGAGATCCGCGCGTCGCGCGTGCGGCCGAGGCTATCGCCGAGGCCCTCGTCACGCTCCGCGACCTGTTCGCGCCGGCCGATCCCAAGAACGGCACGACGGCGCACTACACGTCGAACAAGAGCGGCCCACGGCCCCCGGGAAAGGGCGCGCGCTGGTGTCGCGACCACTTCCCGCAGATGCCGGGCGCGCGAAAGGAGGGGCGCGACTGGGTCATCGCGGTCGTCGCCTTCGAGCGCTGGGCCGAGGGCGCAACGCCCCGGACCGGCCGACCGGCGAAGGTGATCCGAGGGCCCTGGTCTCCCGAGGCCGCGCTTGAAGCCGCGTCCGTGCGCCGGCCCCGGGGCGCCTCGTGACTGGGCACGCCCGCGACGGGGCCGCGCCGCGATCGAAGGTGGTACAGCGTGCGCCGGGTGGGAGTATCACCCGGCGCAGAAAGCCACCCGATGCGGACTGCCCCGATGCGGAGCGCAACGCCGCGCGACCACCGGCGCCGGCGGCGCCGCCCGCACAAATTTTGCAGGCTCGCGTCGACGCTCTCACGATCGGCTTCAACGGGCGCCTCAGCGAAGCCTTCCGGTCCGATCTCGCCGCGGCGCTCGATCGAGCACACGACGCCGGGGTGCCCAAGGTCGAGATCGACGTGGGCGCGTTCAAGATGGCTCTGGATGCGAGGTCCCGCGCCGGGTGGTGGCAGATGCAGAACGCGGAAGCGGCCGTGAAGATCGCGGAGCAGGCGTGCCGCCGCGGATGGATCCTGGAGGTCGCCGTGCGCGCCATGATGTTGGCCGCGATCGGTCCACTGGAAGCCGCGGCACGCGCGGACGCGCTGGCGTCGGCGATCCTGGAGGGCAGCGAGGCTTACCGCTGCGCGCGCGTCATGCGCGTCGACCTCTGCGCGGACCTCGTGGGGCTCGATCTCAGGAGCGTCGAGCCGACCTCGTGGGTGGGCCGCGGGCGCGCAAAGACCCGGAAGCTGACCCCGGAGGTCGACGGACAGCAGTTCTTCGTCGGGGGTGAACGCACCGCGTTCTACGTCGGCAAGAACGCCCTCATGCTCCGCGTCTACGACAAGACCCTGGAGCTGAAGAACGATCTCGGCGGAGAGAAGAGGGCGAGCGAGCACGCACGCTGGCGTGCGGCCGGCTGGAACGGTCTCGACGACGTGACCCGCGTCGAGTTTCAGATCCAGGGGAAGACGCTCGACGAGATCGACGACGGTCGCCTCCGCGATCCTGCCCGGCTTGCCGACCGGCTCGATCCGGTGTGGGCGTTCCTGACAAACGAGTGGGTCCGGCTCTGCGTGCCCGACTCAGCGACGCGGCGGACGCGGTGGACGACGGACCCGCGCTGGGGGGGCGTGCAGTCTGCATCCTTCGGCGCGCCGACGGGCGAGATCGCCCCGCGGTCCCGTCGTCGTGGGGTGCCATCGCCCAAGTACGTCGCGGCGATCGTGCTCGCGTATGGCGCGAAGACCCGCACCCTCGATCTCGGGCCCGTGCCGCTCGACGCGCGCGAGGTGCTGTCGTGGTCGTCCGAGCGCGCGCGGGACAAGCTCGACGGCATGGCCGAACGCATCCTCGGCGACGTCGCGCGAGGCATGACGGCCGACATGGTGGCCCTCGCCGGAGGGCCACAGGCGGCGCTGCAACGCTTCATCGAGTGGCTTCGCGCCATCCGGGCGAAGGCGTGGACGGAGCTTCCACCGACGGATCCCGGGTTGGGGGACACGTTCGAGGGTTCCGGGACTTTTGAGGGCCTCTTCAGCGTAGAATGAAGACGCCCCCGCGCCGCTTGCGACGGCCGAGGGCGCGACCGGAAGGGTGATTCCGATGGCGGAGAAGGTAACACGGGCGAAGCGAGGCGGAAGGCCGGCGTCGGGTTCGATCTTCTGGCGCGGCTCGCGGTGGTGGGCGCGGATCACGCTGCCCGATGGATCGCGCCCCGCGGTGGAGCTCGACCCCGCGATCCCACACGCGGACCGCGACGGCGCGCGCGCGTGCGCGACGCAGGTGACGGACCTCGCGCGCGAGACCGGCGTCGTGTCCTCGAAGACTCGGGAGACCGTCCGCGAGTGGGTGCAACGCTGGCTCGCGTGGCGCTTGGAGCGCGGCCTCGCGAGCGTCGACGACGATCGCGGCCGGCTCGACACCCACGTGCTACCGACGCTCGGAGCGCGCGACGTGCGGAGCATCACCCGCGACGACCTCGAGGCCCTCGTGGACGCGCTCGATCGCCGCGTCCGTGCTGGCGAGCTTGGGTGGAAGACCGCGACGCACGCCTGGAGCCTCGTCCGCCTCATGTTCGCCGACGCGGCCGGCGCGAAGCGGCGCGCTCTCCGCGTGCGCGAGGACGATCCCGCGCGCGGGGTGCATCCCCCCGACCGCGGCGTGAGCAAGGCGAAGGTGTACCTCTACCCGACCGAGCTTGCCGCACTCCTCGCGTGCGACGCCGTCCCCGTCGCGTGGCGCCGGATGTTCGCGATCACCACGTACCTCTTTGCGCGGGCGGGCGAGGTGAACGCACTCACCTGGGACGACGTGGACCTGGAGCGCGAGATCGCCCACATCCACGGCTCGGTGAACCGCCGCACGGGGGAGGCGAAGACCACGAAGACCGGGACGAGCCGGCGCGTGCCGATCGTGGCGCCCCTCCTCCCCTTGCTCCGCGCGATGCACGCGGAGGCCGAAGGGCTCGGGCGCGTCTCACCGATCTCCGCGACGGACAAGAAGCTGTCCCGCCAGCTGCAACGCTGCCTCCGCGTCGCCGGCATCACGCGCGCCGACCTCTTCGCGAGCGACGCGAGCCGCAAGCCGATGACGTTCCACGACCTCCGCGCGACCGGGATCACCTGGTGTGCCGTCGCGGGCGTCGAGGCCCTTAAGATCAAGCAGCGGGCCGGCCATGCGTCGTTCAGCACGACCGAGGGCTACATCCGCGAGGCCGAGAACCTCGCCGCGGCGAACTTCGGCGAGCCCTTCCCCGCGCTGCCCGCCTGCATCCTGCGTCCCGCGGGCACGCAGGATGCCACCCCGGAGGACGCAGGAGTTTCGTCACGGGTTTCGTCACCCGGACGAAACCCCGTCACAAAACCCCTTGAAAACAAGGGTCAATGGTGGAGGCGCCGGGAATCGAAGAAGCGCGGCGCGCACGGATCTCCCTGTCTTCTCGGGGATTCTCGATCGTCGCAAGGACGGCGACCCTCGAGACGCGACGAGACATCGCGGACTTGCGGAGGCCGTTGGACCAGCTTGTGGACCAGCTTTGGACCAGGAACGTGCAGACCGCAACAACCCGCGCGCGAAGCTGATCGCGGAGCTCGCACGCCAGGTGGAGGCGCTGGCGCTCGCGGGGGACGTGGGGGCGCTGAACGTCGTCGTGGAGGCCCTCCACCGACTCGTGGACGCGCCCGGGGGCGAGGAGCGGGCGGACGTCGTGGATCTTGGGGACGCGCGGCGTGAGCGCGATCGTGGAGGGAAGTAGGCGTGCGGGAACGCGAGCGGGCGCTACCTTGGGACATGCCCGACGATCGACGGCGTGACGGCAAGCTGACCGCGGACGTCCAGCGGCGGATCGTCGCCGCGGTCCGAGCGGGGAACACGTACGCGACCGCTGCGCGCCCTCGGGGGCGTCGACCCGCGGACCCTTCGCAGGTGGCTCGCTCGCGGGCGCGCCGGTGAGGCTCCCTTCGTGTCCTTCTTGTCCGCTACAAAAAAAGCGCTCGCCGAAGGCGAGGCCGCGCTCGTGGGGGAGATCCGACGCGCGGCGAGCGAGCCGCGACACTGGACGGCGGCCGCGTGGCTCCTCGAGCGCCGCAACCCGAAGGCGTGGGGCCGGCGCGACCGCGTGGCGCCCTCCGCGGGCACGAGGGTGGAGGCAACGCCCGCAGACCCCGAGACGTCGATCGCCCTCGCGCGGTTCGTGCTCGCCGCCCACGGCGCGGAGCCCTCGTAGCGCGCGCCTCGACGCGGTAGGCTGACGAACGAAGCGGCGCGCCGGGGTGGAAGCCGACGCGCCGCGAAGACCACGAGGTGAAGCTCATGGCCACGAAGAAGCGTAGCGCACGGTCGCGGGACCGCGAGTGCGAGAGGACGTCGCCGCCATCGATCACGCTGGCGAGCCTCGACCCAGGCATCAATGACGGGGAGTGGACCGGCCTTGGGGGACCGCCGCGCCAACCACTCGCGAGCCTCGCGCGCGTCATGTACGGCGCCGCTGGCGTGGCGGTCCCCGAAGAAGAGCGTGAGGCCCAGTGGGGCTTGGATCGCGCTCGCGGGAGCAACAGCGGGCCCGCGAGACGCCACGCGTGGCCGACCCCATGTGGCTTGCGCAAGCGCGGCGAGCGTACCGCGCTCTCGGCGAGGCGTTCGACCTTGCGGACGCGCTCGACCGCCACGCGCAGAGCATCAGCGCCGATGACGAACCGCTGTTCCGACGAGGGCGCGAGACGGTTACACCGATCTTGCGAGGATTCGTGAAGTGGTACGCCGGGGCCGACGTCGCCACGCTCGAGCGGAGAGCTTTCAAACGGCTCGTCAGCGATCCGATACATGAGGCGTACGCGGTGACCGTCCTGGCCACCTTCATGAACATGGACTCTGCTCAACGTCTCGCGGAGTCCAAGTGCCAGGCGCTCTTGACGGAGTACATGGACGCGCGAACGCGAACCAAGGCGGGGCGTGGCCGGAAGGGGTATCGCAGCAAGTGGGCCGTGCTCGCGGAGTTGTACGAGCGCGTGAGCGGTCGGAAGACGACGGCGGACCAAATGAAGGCCGCCTAACTAACTAACAATCGGGGATCGGGGAAACCCGATTCTTCGAAATCGGAAAGCGTTGCGCCACCGATTGCGGAGCCGACGAGAAGCCGCACAACGCTTCTCATGCTCAAACGCCCCGACACCATCCTGACCGAAACCGAGCGCCAAAACCTCGCCGACGAGATCGCACGGTCGTCGCTCGGCGAAGCCGCTCGGCGCCGCGGAACGAGCAAGGAGACGCTGGCCCGCGCCGTCGCCGGCATCCCGGCGCGTCCCGGTTCAATCGCCCTGATCCGCTCGCGAGCGCGCGACGCGGCGTAACCCCACAAGGCGACGCCCCGCCGAGCTTGCTGGCGAGGCGCGGGACGTCGCGGAGGACAAGATGCATTCTGCACACAGATCCGACCGCGGGCAAGCCATCCGGCTCGCGGTACTCACCGAGGACGAGCTCCGAGCGATCGTCCGTGACGAACTCGCCGCCGTGCGCCTCGACGCCACGCCGTACATCCGCGAGCGGGACTACGCGGCGCGCTTCGGCGAGGGGTGGACCTCCGCGTGCTCCGCGGCGAAGACGGCCGGCGCGCTCCGCTCCATCGGGCGCGCCCGGGCGATCCGTGCGGCGT
>SXIE01000179.1 GCA_005772945.1 Pseudomonadota bacterium | reverse complement strand
AGCTCGTCTTCGTCGGCGAGATGTACGGCGTCCCGCGCGCGCTCGCGCGTGAGCGCGGCACTGCGCTTCTTGGCGCCATGGGCCTCGACGACAAGACGGGCAAGCTCGCCAAGACGCTCTCGGGCGGCATGGCGCGCCGTCTCAACCTGGTCTTGGCGCTGGTCCACGACCCAGAGATCCTGGTCCTCGACGAGCCGGAGGCCGGGCTGGATCCACAGAGTCGCGTCCTCGTGCGCGAGTTCGTGCGGTCGCTGGCGCGCAAGAAGACGGTCGTCTTGACGACCCATAATATGGATGAGGCTGAGCGTCTCGCGGATCGCGTGGCGATCATCGATCACGGCAAGCTGCTCGAGCTCGACACGCCCGACGCCCTGAAGCGCAAGATAGGCGAGGGGGACGTCCTCGAGCTGACACTCGACGGTGGCGACACGACCGACGCCGGAGCCGCGCTCGAGGCGGTCAAGGGGCACGTCGTCAGTGCGACCGCCGCCCGCAATATCCTCCTTCTGCGCGCACCGAACATGGCCCAGCACCTCGGCGCGATCCTCGAGACGCTGCGCGCCGCAGGCTTCGGATGCGCCGACGTGCGCCTTCGCCAGGCCACGCTCGAAGACGTCTTCATCGCACTCACCGGCCGGGGGCTCAGGGCATGAACAGCCTTTGGGGCGCGAGCCCGCGACGAACGCTTGCAGTCATGCGCAAGACTCTGGTCGAGCAGCTCCGCGACCCGTGGAGTCTCGTCCTCGCGATCACGATCGCGCCGTTCTTCGTCCTGCTCTACTTCCTCATGACGGGGGGTGGCTCGACGACCTACGGCATCCTGCTCATCGATCACGACCGCCCGGTGACCATGCGCGACGGATCGACGCTCGCCGCCGGGCGCGAGATCCTCCGGGCGATGAGCGAGGTGACGTACCGCAATGGTCAGCCGATGCTGGCCGTCCAGGCGCTCGACGACCGGGCCGAGGGCGAGCGGCGGCTGCGCGACCGGGACGCGGCGGTGCTCGTCATCTTGCCCGCGGACTTCTCCGAGCGCCTGCTAGCGGGCGGCAAGGGGGATGCGCGCGCGGCCGTGAACGTCGTCGGCGACCTCTCGAACGCGAGCTATGCGGTCGCGGCGATCATGGCCGCCGTGGCCGTCGATGGCGTGGTCGCGGCACGCACGGGCGCCGAGGCGCCGTATCGCGTGGTCGAGGACGCGCTCGGTGCGTCGGCCGCGCGCACCGAGTTCGAGAACTACGTCCCCGGGCTGCTCGTCATCGCCATCGTGATGTCCCTCTTCACGGCCGCCATGGCGGTCGCGCGCGAGGTCGAGGCCGGCACGCTCGCGCGCCTCCAGCTGACGCGCATGACCGCCTTCGACTTCCTCGGCGGGGTCAGCGCCGTCCAGTTCGCGCTCGGCGTGGGCGCGCTGCTCGCCACGTTCGGGCTCGCCGTGGCGCTCGGCTTCAGGAGTCAGGGCCCGCTCGGCGTCGCCATTCTGGTCGGCCTCATGACCTCGCTCGGGGTCATCGGCGTGGGTCTCGTGGTCGCGTGCTTCGCGCGCACCGTCACGCGCGCGTTTCTCGTCGCGAACGTCCCGTTCCTCATGCTGATGTTCTTCTCGGGCTCGGTCTTCCCGCTCCCGAAGATCGCCCTCTTCAGCGTGGGCGACCACGTCGTCGGTCTCTTCGACATGCTTCCGCCGACCCATGCGGTCGTCGCGTTCAACAAGATCCTCTCGCTCGGCGCCTCGTTCGGCGACGTCGCCTGGGAGCTCGGCTGGCTGTCGGTCCTCTCGATCCTCTACTTCGGGGCGGGGGTCTGGCTTTTCCAGCGCACGCACCTTCGAACCGCCTGAGCGTCGGCCGCACCTTTTTGCGCCGCCGCTGAATTGTTTCATCGAGCGATTCGTATTGGTAGCAACGTAATCATGCTCGCGACCGCGGGCCTGGCGTTCCCACTACCTCCGCTTGGAGTCACTCGATGCTCACCCGCACCATCTTTCTGGCTTTCACGCTGCTGGCCGCCCCCTCGGCCATGGCCGCCGCCGATCTCACCACAACGCTCACGGTGAACACCTCGCCCGCGCTGACCGGCGCGACCGCACGCTACACGGCGGCGGTCCGCAACATCGGCAACAAGAGCGCGAGCAACTGCGTCGTCGACGTGGCGCTCCCCGCGACCCACACGAGCCCGCAGGTCTACGTGCTCGGCACCCTCGGCGCCAAGAGCCCGACGTGCACGCAGACCGGCACGCGCCTCCGTTGCACGCTCGGCACGATCGCCCGGAATCAGACCGCCAGCGTTTTCTTCGACATCGCCCTGCCGGTCAGCGCCGCGGCCTACACGTTTGTCGCGACCGCGACCACGACCTCGCCCGAGAACTCCACGGCCAACAATTCCGCCCCGCGCACGGCGCTCGAGACGTACTACGCGACGCCCATCAATGCGCTTCCCGGGGTCCCGGTGACGATGAACAACCGCCACTGCACCGGCACCGCGCTCACCGCGTTCTACGAGTGCACGCTCTCCCCGGGCGTCCTCTCCGCGCACACGACCGTGTTCCACAGCGACGGCTCGATCACGATTCCGGACGCCCCCGGCTACACCGGTCAGTGGACGCTCACGTCGACAAGCAGCGGTAACTTCCTCGCGTTCTTCTACGACGACGGCACCGGCGTCATCGCCGAGTTCGAGGGTTGGGGGGCCGATGGCGCCTGCTTCGAGGGCCTCACGACCTTCCCCGGCGGTGGCAGCGACGTCGCCCCCTACGAGGTCTGCCCGCAGTGACGTCGCGGGCGGGCGCGGTCGTCGCCGTAGACACGTCGGAGCCGCTCATCTAAGGTCCAGCGCCGATGAGCGTGCTCCGCCGCTTCCTGACGACCTACGGCACGCCGCATGTCCGATCGTATGCCCTTGGCTTCGCCTTCCTCTTGGCGACGACCGGGCTCACCGTCGCCATCCCCACGTTCGTCGAGCACGCGGTCGACGCGATGGCGGCGCACGAAACGGGCACGGCGACCGCCTTCGCGTGGGCCATCATCGGCGCGGGCATCGCGGTCATGGTGGTGCGCACGCTGTCGCGCATTTACTTTTTCAACCCCGGGCGCGTGATCGAGTATCGACTGCGCTCGGACCTCTTCAAGCACCTCATGGCGCTGCCGCGCTCGTACTACGATCGGATGCGTCCGGGTGAGATCGTGAGCCGCGGGACCAACGACACCGCGGGCGTCAGGGCCTTCGTCGGTTTCGGCTCGCTGCAACTATTCAACGCTGGGCTGACGCTCGTCCTCACGATCGGGAAGATGGCGTTCACCGATATCCTGCTGACGCTCGTCTGCGTGCTGCCGCTCGGGCTCGCGGCGCTCGTCCTGAGGCGCGCGATCGGCGAGCTGTTCAAGCTCATGCGCCACACCCAGGAGGAGCTCGGGCGCATGTCGACCCAGGTCCTCGAGACCTACGGTGGTGTGCCGGTGCTTCAGTCCTTCAACGCGCTGCCGCTGGCCGAGAGGCGCTTCGAACAACGCAATGACGCGCTCTTGCGCGTGAGCCGGCGCGTCGCCGTCGTGCAGGCCTGGCAGCTGCCGGTCATGGACGTCGTCGGCAACGGCTGCCTGGTCTTGCTGCTGCTCGTCGGCGGGCAGCGCGTCATCGACGGGACGCTGAGCCCGGGTGAGTTGGCGGCTTTCGCCGGCTACATCCGCATCGTGGCGGGCGGTCTCACGTCGCTGGGCTGGCTGGTCAATGCGCTCCAGCGCGGCTGGATCTCGCTCAAGCGCGTGTACGAGGTCATGGACGCGCCCGTGCCGACACAGACGGTGCCGGGGCCCGCCGAGGGCGCGCCGAAAGCGGAGCCCGACGCGGCGCTCGAGGTCCGCGGGTTGACGTTCACGTACCCGACGCCGCCGGCCCAGAGCGCGGAGGCGGTCCCGGCCTCCGCCTCCGGCGGCGCCTCATCCGAGCGTCCGCCCGCACTCGCGGACGTCTCGCTGACCCTGCGACCCGGCGAGACGCTCGGGATCTTCGGCGCGACCGGCTCCGGCAAGACGACGCTCTTGTCGCTGCTCGCGCGTGTCTACGAGCCGCCGCCGGGCACCGTGTTCGAGCGCGGCACCGACATCCGGAACCTCGATCTGCAAGCGTACCGCAAGCGGCTGGCGTACGTGCCGCAGGACGCCTGGCTCTTCAGTCAGACCCTCCGCGAGAACGTCGCGCTCGCGGATGGACCGGACCATCTCGACGAGGCGCGCGTCCAGGCGTCGCTCTCGGCCGCCGCCCTCGACGAGGATCTGCACGCGCTCCCCGAAGGCCTGCATACCAAAGTCGGCGAGCGCGGCATCACGCTCTCGGGCGGGCAGCGGCAGCGCACGGCGCTCGCGCGCGCGTTCTACCGGCCGCTTGAAACGGGTGAATCGGGCAAGGCGTCCAAGGGGCGCGGGCTCCTCCTCCTCGACGACGTCCTGTCGGCGGTCGACCACGCGACCGAGAAGCGCCTCATCGACAGCATCTACGCGCGCGGCAAAGGGCAGGGGAACGCGGTCGTGCTCGTGTCGCACCGTGTGAGCGCCCTCAAGGACGCCGATCGGATCGTCGTGCTCGATCACGGGCGCATCATCGCCGAGGGCACGCACGCGGCGCTGATGGCCGACACGTCCGGACCCTATTGGCGCGCATGGCGCCTGCAGCAGGCGCGGGACGCCGACGAGGCGGCCACCCATGCGTGACGGAGTCTCTCCGCGCACCGACTGGGGCCTCGCTCGGCGCGTGATGTTCTATGCGCGCGAGGACCGGCGCTGGCTCTGGGTCGTCCTCGCCCTGACGCCGCTGGCGGTATTGGCCGACACGCTGCAGCCGATCCTCTTGAAGACCGGCATCGATGACCACATCATGACCAAGCAGCCGGACGGCCTCCCCGTCATCGCCGCGATCTTCGGGCTGACGGTGGCCTTCGGCTGGCTCTTCAGCGCGCTCGGCTCCTCGGCGCTGCAGCGCGTTTCCCTTCGCGCCTTGGCACGCCTTCGCGCGGCCATCTTCCAGCACGTCATCCGCCAGGGCTCGCGTTTCTTCGATCGACGCCACGCGGGGAGTCTCCTCTCGCGCACGATCAACGACGTCGACGCGGTCTACGAGAGCCTCGCCCGCGGAGCGATCCAGCTCCTCACGAACTCGCTGACGATCCTCGCGATGCTCATCGCCATGCTCGCCATGAGCCCGACCCTGACGCTCGTCACGTTCCTCTTCTCGCCGATCATCTGGCTCATTGTGGGTTGGTTCCGTCGCCGCCTGCGCCCGATCTCCGCGCAGATCCGCGAGACGCTCGCCCACCTCAACGGTTACTTCGCCGAGCGCATCTTCGGCATGACGATCGTGCAGCTCTATGGGGCCGAGCCCATTTCGCAGCGCACGTTCGACACGATGAGCAAGGGCTTCATGCAAGCCTACCATCGCTCGAACTGGCTCGACGCCGGCCTCTACGCGATCATGGACGGCATGAGCGCCTTGGCCACGGCGGCCGTCGTCTACGTCGTCGCTGTGCAGTTCACGGACACGGGGAGCGCGGTCACGACCGGGCTGCTGGTGGCCTTCAACGACTACATCGGCCGCATCTTCGTGCCCATCCGCGAGCTCTCGGGGCAGATCGCGACGCTGCAACGGTCGTTCGCGGCGCTCGAGAAGATCTTCGATCTGCTCGACACCGACGAGTCCATCCCCGAAGGCACGCACGCGCCGGAGACCGTCGCCGGCCGCGTCGAGCTGCGCGATGTCTTCTTCCGCTATGCGCCCGATCGGCCGTTGGTGCTCCACGGCATCGACCTCGACGTGAAGCCCGGCGAGGTCGTCGCGCTCGTCGGCGCGACCGGCTCGGGCAAGACGACGATCGGCAAGCTGCTCACGCGCCAATACGACGGCTACGAAGGCCACGTCCGCCTCGATGGGGTCGAGATCACCGACTATCGTTTGACGGCGGTGCGCGACGCGGTGACGGTCGTTCACCAGGATGTGTGGCTGCTCGAGGGCACACTCGCCGACAACGTTCGCCTCGGCGACGACCGCATCAGCGACGAGGCCATCGCGCGTGCTGGGCGCCTCGCGCAGGCCTCGGACTTCGTCGATCGCCTGCCGGCGGGTTGGCAGACGCCGGTCAGCGAGCGCGGCACGAACCTCTCGAGCGGTCAGCGTCAGCTGCTCTCGATCGCGCGCGCCCTGGCGCGGCCCGCGCCGATCGTCATCCTCGACGAGGCGACGTCGTCGGTCGACGCGCTCACCGAGAAGCAGATTGATCGCGCGCTCGAGGCCCTCTTCGCCGAGCGCACGGTCATCGTCATCGCGCACCGCCTGCAGACCATCCAGAAGGCCGATCGCATCGTCGTCCTCCACCAGGGGCGCATCATCGAGGAGGGCACGCACGCGGCGCTGATGGCGCTCGGCGGGCGCTACCGCCTCCTGGTCGAGACGGGGTTCGCGCTGTGACAGCCGACACCCCCGACACCACTGACACGGCGGGCCTCCCGCGCGCGCTGCGTCGGGTGCCGCTCTGGTGGTGGGTGGCGATCGGCGTCCTCGTCGCGGTCACGACGCTGCTCCACTACGCGACCTCGCCCGACAACCCGGTCAGTCACGGCGTCTTTCGGCGCCTCTACTACCTGCCGATCGTCTGGGCCGCGCTCGCCGCGGGTCTGCGGGGCGGTCTCGCGATCGCCGTCATCGCCGCGGTCGCCTACGCACCGCACGCCTTCCTCATGATGGACCACCATTCGGATCCGGCGCCCGCGGTCGATAAGGCCATCGAGATCGCCCTCTACTTCGGCGTCGGCGCCCTCGCGGGGCTGCTGGTCGATCGCGAGCGCCGCGCCCAGGCGATCGTCGCGCAGGCGGCCCTCGAGCGGGCCCGGGCGGCGGCCGACGCGGCGCGCCTCGAGTCGCTCGTGCACCTCACGCGCGGCCTCGCGCACGAGATCCGAAACCCACTCGGAAGCATCGAGGGCGCCATCGAGATCTTGGCGGCTGCGGTCCCCGGGGGCGAGTCGCAGCGGGAGATGGCGGACATTGCGCTCTGCGAGTCGGCGCGCCTCAATCGCGTGCTGACGGAGTTCTTGGCGTTCGCGTCGCCGCGCGCGCCGGAACTCCGTCCGTTCCCGATCGGGGCAACGGTTCGTCACGTCACGACGCTGCTCGGGCCGAACGCGGCGCAGCGCGCGGTGACGCTGCGCATGGCGCCGGAGCTGGCCGCGACGGAGCTGCCGCTCGCGCTTGGCGACGCTGATCAGATCACCCAAGTGCTCATGAACCTGGTCCGCAACGCGCTCGACGCGACGCCGGCCGGTGGCTGGGTCGAGGTGGCCGCGAGCGCGGCGCGCGGGGATGACGGGACGCCGGTCGTTACGGTCGAGGTGCGCGACAGCGGGGTCGGGATCGCGCCCGAGCTGGCGGGCTCGGTGTTCGATCCCTATGTCACGACCAAGGAAGGCGGCACCGGGCTCGGGCT
>SXIE01000178.1 GCA_005772945.1 Pseudomonadota bacterium | reverse complement strand
GCGACGCCTCGCCGAGACCACGCGGGCGCTGATTGAGCAGGCGCTCGGCGACCGCGGCGGGCGCGCCGTCGGGACGGCCTGGGCCGACCATGACCTGGGCGTGTTGGTGGCCGAGGCCATCGCGGGCCCGGGCGGGCTGGTCGGCGCGCTCGGGGCGACCGAGCCCGGGCTGCGGGCGGCCGGCGAGACGCTCTTTCTGGGGGCGCGGCGGCGGCTCGCCGAGGCGCTGACGAGCGATCCGGACGACCTCGCGTGCGCGCTGGCGTTGGCGCTCGGGGCGGAGCGCGTGCTCGCATCGCACGACGCGGCGGACGATCGGTTGGCCGAGGATCTCGCGCTGGTCGCCAAGGCGGTCGCCAAGCCGCATGCGGGACCGCGGCTCGCGGCGGCGGCGACGCGGCTGGTCGCGCAGGCGGGCCACGCGGGGACCGACGCTGTGAAGGCGGCGGCCGAGGGACTCGCGGCGCCCGTGCGCGAGGCGGTCGAGCGCCTGTCAAAGCGCCTGCCCGAGCACCCGGATCTGGCGCTCGATCGGATCAAGCTCGTGTTGCTTGGGGCGCGTGGTGCGGATGGGGCGGGACGCCAGGAGGCGCTCGCGACGGCGCGCGGGCTCATCGCCGACCACGAGGCGCGTTTCGGGCCGAGCGAGGCGCAGCGCGAGGTCTACGCGACGCTCGTCCAACTGCGCTCGCGCACGGACGCGGCGCCCGCGGACCTCGCCAAAGAGACCATGACCCTGCTCGAGCAGGACGTGCGCGAGCGGGCGGCGGATCCCAAGCGGACGGCGAAGCTGCTTCGGACCCTCGAGCGCAGTAAGGCGCTGACGGCCGCGCTCGCGACCCAGGTCCAGCAGCTGCTCGGGCTCGCGTCGAGCGAGCGCGGGGACGCGTGGAACGAGGCGCGGGCGCTGGTTTTCGAGGCGCAGGGCAACGAGGGCGCGCTCTTGGCGCTGTCGGAGAAAGCGATCCTGGCGGATCCGAAGGACCAGACGGCGGCGCGGCACCTCTTCGAGCGGCTCCTGCGTAATTTGCGGCAGCGGCTCGCGGCGCCGTTCGAGGCGACGGTCATCGATCAGGTGATGAAGTCGGTGCCGCTGGCTGCGCTCGGGCGCCTCGCGGCGGACGACATCGACGCGCTGATCGGGCTCCTGCGCGAGACGTTCGGGGTCGAGCGGGCGGTGGCGTTTGCGCGCACGAAGCTGACGCAGGCGCGCGAGCTGAAGGGCAAGGAGTTCGTGTGGCGGCGGGCGATGGCGCTGGCCGAGGAGGGCAAGGATGTCGAGGCGGCGATCGACATCGGGCGGCGCGCGGTGAGCGAGCGCGGGCCGGTCGAGGCGCGGCTCGGGCTCGTGCGGGCGCTGGTCGCGCGGGGCGAGGACCTCGACGAGGCCGACGATGTTTTGAGGCCGCTCGGGGACGCCAAGGGCGCGCTCGCGGGCGAGGTGCAGGCGTTGCGCGGACGGATCCGTAGCGATCCGAAGTACCGCGAGGCGCGCTGGCGGACGCTGGTGGCGTTCGAGGACCAGCTCGGGATCGGGACCGCCAAGGCGTTCGAGCTGAAGGTGGTCTACACGAGCCCGGCCTACGCGCTGGCCGAGGTGACCGAGCGCAACGCACCGGAGTTCTACGACCATCGGCACCTGCGCGTCATGTTGCGCGACGAGGACCTGCCGGAGGGCGTCGCGGCGGCGGACCTCAAGAAGGGTGACGTGATCAAGGCGCCGGTCCGCGGGCAGGACGCGACGCACGAGCGCGACCGCGACAACTATCGCGTGTACTGGGTGGCGGATCGCAAGGCCGTCAAGGTCGCGTTGGCGCCCGAAGATTTGCACAAGCGCGTCGAGGCCGAGGAGCAGACGTTCGGGATCGGCTCGGGCAAACCTGTGGCGCTGAAGATCGCCTGGGACGGGCGTAAGAAGCGCATCATCGCGCGGCTGCTCGGGCCGGCGGGACAGGAATTCCGGCTGCGCCCGCGCATGGAAGTCGAGCAGCTGCCCGAGGGCTATGAGCCGGCGGCGCTCGGGGGGCGCGGCAAGCGCTTTGTGGGCGAGGTCGGGCGCGTCGGCGAGGGTGCCGGCACGGCCTACGCGGTGGTCGGCAAGGTCGTCGAAGCGCCGCCGCTGCCGCGAGGCGCCGCCGCTCAGGACGAGGCTGCTGAGGTCGCCGAGGCCGCGGACGCAGGCGAAGCGGTCGTCGCCGTGACGAGCGGGGAGGCCAGCGCATGAGCGTCGCGCTTTGGGAGACGCTCGAGCTCGAGGCGGGCGGCGCGTCCGCGGGGTTGTTGGTGCCGGGGCGGGTCTTGCGGGCGCTCGGGGTCGGGCTCGGGATCCCGGCGGAGGACGTCGGGATGATCGGTCCGGGGCGCCTCGGGGTGGCCGCGGTCGAGGTCGCTGCGGGGCGCGCGGCGATGCTGCAGACGCCGCGCTTCGTGGCCGCGGACGAGGGCGGACGGCCGGCGGTGTTCGTCTTGCGGCGCGCAGACGAGCGCGACGAGGACGCGCGGCGCGAGCTGGTGGTGACGTGGGATGCGGCAATGGCGGACGCCGAGGCACCGACGCCGGGCGCGATCGCGGTGGCGCTGGCCGAGGCGATGGCGCCGCGGCTCGGAGCCGAGGACGTCGGCTTCGGTCTTCAGGGGGTCGGTTACCTGCGCGTGCAAGTGCCGCTGGGCGCTGCGCTTTCTGGAGTTCCGGCCGAGCTTCGCATCGGGTCGCGCACGCTCGGCGTGGAGTTGGCCGAAAAAAAAACCTGGGCGCGCTGAGTCCGATCGAGCGCCTCGCGGCGCTCACGGACACAGCGCGCGTACGCGCAGCGAGCAGCGGGCGACACGTCGCGGGATGGCTCGGGGAGCGGGCGCGACGGCTCTTGGCGATGGCGCCGTGGGACCGCGAGCTGGCGCTTGGGTTCGCGCATCTGCGGGCGCGCGGCTTCGTGCCGCCGCCGATTCGCGAGCTGCCGGCGGCCAGTGCGGCGGCGCGGACGTTCGCGAGCTGGCAACCCGAGGACCGGGCGGCCCTGGCCGCCGAGCTCGTGACGTTGCCGGAGCCGGCCGAGGCGGGGCAGCTCGGGCAGACGGACCGCGCGTGGGCGGCGCTGGAGCTGCTCTTGCGCGTGCCGGGCGAGGCCGAGCGGGCGCGACAGCTCATCGGGAAGCTCGAGGCGCGCTTGGATCCGCGGGGGTCGTCGGAGGCGCGCCGCAAGCTGGCGGTGGCGCGTTTCAGGGCGGCGGCGCTGGCGGGTGTCGAGCTCGGGCGGCGGATCGCGGAGCTGCGCGGCGCGGCTGATGCGACGGCGCTCGGCGAGGGGCTGCGCCGGGCGGCGGTCGAGGCGCTGGATGCGGCGCCACGCGGCAAAGAGCCCTACGGGCACGCCTGGCTCGCGTCGGTGTGCGACGGGACGGAGATCGCGAACCTCACGCTGGCGTTTGCGCGGCGCCCGGCGCTCGGGCGCGAGCTCGAGCGCATCGCGGACTGGACGGCGCAGGCCGGCCCGGGGCCCGCGCTAGCGGCCGCCGAGGCCGCCGATGCCGCCGGGGATTTTGCGCGCGGCACCGAGCTTCTCACGCTCGCGCTGACGCAACATGGCACGAGCGACGACGTCGAGCGTGCGCTGGCCGCCCGCCGGCTCCTGCTCGCAGACGGGGAACGACGCGACTTTCCGGCGCCCGAGCGCGCGGCGCCCGAGCCCATTCGAGCCGGCTGGGAGACGCGGCTCCTCGTCCTCGGGACAGCGGCGCCCGACGCGGACGTCGGGGACGTCGCGCCGTCACCCGAGGACCTCGCGCTGCTCGAGGCGATCGGCGAGTACGCACGCGCCGGCCGCGGCTGGCTCGCGCGCCGCGAGCCGCACGCCTTGCGCTTCGCCGACCTGCTCGCGCCCACCGAGCTTGGCGCCGCCTTCGGCAAGGCCCCCGACGACGAGCTCACCATCGCCAAGGACCCGCGCCCCGCCCTCGCGGCCTACCAGGTCCTCCCGCCCGGCCCGGCCAAGCAGCTCCTCGCGCTGCGCATGGTGGGCGCGCACGTCACGGCCGCCGACGAAGCGCCCGCGGAGGCCCCTGCCCCCTTCGTCAGCGACGACCCACACCACCCCGACAACCGCCTCGCGGCCGCGAGCGACCTCCTGGCGGCCGGCCAAACGGCGGCCGGCGCGACCGTCCTGGCCGCCCTCATCCGCAAGGCCGACGCCACCTCGAACCGGCGCCTCTTCGAGGTCGTCGCGCAGGCCCTCGAAGCCGAAGACCCGGAGCTCGAGCTCGTCACCGCCGCGCAGCGCGTCCTCGCCGACGACCAGCGCGCGCCGCTGCTCCTCGCGGCTCTGCATGGCAATCCCACGGCGGCCTACGCGCTGCACGAGGCCCTGCTCGCAGCCGCGCTGGATGCGTCCCGGCGCGATCGCGACCGCCTCCTCGCGCTCGAAACGTGGCTCCGGATCTGGACCGCCACGGGCACTGCACCCGATCCGGCGAGCATCCAAACGCTGCGCCGCGACGAGCCGACCTTGCTCGCGGTCGCCGCCGTTCGGATCGGGTCGCGCGGGGGCCGCAGCGGCACGCCGCTCGCGGACGCGATGACCTTCCTCGCCGCGCATCCGCCGGCCGTCACAGCGCCGGACGTCTTTTCCGACGGCCTGCTCGCGCTGGCGCAGTAGCCCCGTCGCGACGACCCCGGTGGGCGCGCGCGGGCTGACGGTTCAGAAGACGACGTTGCACTGCGCCGGCTCGGCCGACAGCCCCGCGCGCGGGTAGCCGGCCGCGAACACCATGCACATCTCGTCCTTCGAGGTCCTGTTCGGCATCACCGTGTCGGTGCGCCAATTGAACCACGTGCAGGTCCATTGGATCGCGTCGCCCGCGTCGAGCGCCAGCGGCGGATCGAAGGCCTGGTATTTCGGGTGCGCGTAGTCGTCGTCCTCGTAGACGTTCGTCGCCCCATCGCCCCGGATCGTCTCGATGAGGAAGTGCGTACCGAGCTCGTGAAAGTGGCTCATCAGGCCGAAGATCTCGACGTCGTAGGGGATCGTGCACTGGGCCGTGTCCGAGATCTCCGTCTCGGGCGGGAGCAGGAATCCCCAGTTCGCGAACCAGAAGATCTCGGCGTGGTGCGCGATGATCGTGTCGGGGCTCGCGCCCTCGAGGTGGATCTTCACGCCCGCCTGCTCCGGCGCCTGCGTGTAGTTGATGGCGTGATATTCGAGGATGAGTCGCTGCCCCGCCTCGAGGTGGAACGCGACGCCGGGCGGCGTCTCCATGACGCGATTCGGGGTCGCCGATCCGAAGATGTAGGCCGCGTCGCCGGCCAGCTGCTCGCTCGCGGGCGCGCAGTCGTGGGTGACCCCATCGCCGCCCGTGACGGGGTCGAGCGCCTTGCCGTCGATCACCTTGTACACGTTGAAGTGATGCGAGCGGCCGGCCATGTCGGCCGTGAAGCGCACGACGTCGAACGGCACGTCGCCGGGGATGTTGACCGTGCGGCAGACCTGGCGCTCCTTGCCCGGTTGCACGGTGATCGGTTCGATCTCGAAGGTCAGCGTGGGTCCTGGGCGCGGCGTCGTCTCGGCCGGCGCCGTGTCCGCGGTCGGCGCGCTGTCGGCGGCGGTGGACTCGCGCGCGTCGGTCGCGGTCTCGGTCGCGGTCTCGGGCGCCGTCGCGTCCGCCGAGGTGGCGACCTCGGGCCCGGTCGGCACGGCCGTGTCCGTCGCCGTGGTCGTGTCACAGCGCCGATCGACTTCAGTGACCATAGCCGCACTCGTTGAACCAGTTGCGGATGTGGTCCGTGGGCAGAGCATTCATAGTGGCCGCGATGGCGCTGTCCAGGGCGTCACGGCTGCGTGGCTTGATGCGCCGGAGATGGT
>SXIE01000177.1 GCA_005772945.1 Pseudomonadota bacterium | reverse complement strand
GCCGTCGCCGCGCCGCCAGGGGCCGGCACGGTGCCCCCGCGCGTGTTGATGACATCCGCGT
The DNA here is from genome assembly GCA_005772945.1 of Pseudomonadota bacterium. Next base: position 3,594 of record SXIE01000177.1, on the reverse strand, counting down.
ATTGCGTGAAGAGGCCTTGGACCGTCGGCATATACGCCGGCGGGATGAACGACGCGTAGTCGCCCTCGCGATACGGAACGCCGGCGAACGACGCCGCCTGTGCGATCTCGTGGAAGCTGTGCGCGCCCGCCGATCCGAGGTGCCCGAGGACCCCCAGCGCGTACACGTGTAGGTTCGAGACTCCGAAGACCTGCGCGACCTCCATGAGATCGGTCGTCGTGCCGGAGATCCCGCCCGCCAGCGGCATGTCGAGGATGAGGCGCGCGCGCTGCACGAACCCATTCGATTCGTCCATCGTCAGGCGGTCCACGCCGCGCTGATGCGCCTGCTCACCGCCCTGCGCCGCGTTCAGCCCATTGCCCGGAGTCGCGCCCGGGGCCGCGCTCTGCATCTCGGTGCCCTGCGGCGTCTGCGTGCCGGTGCCGGCGCGCGCCGCGATCCCGGAGGCCGTGCCGGTCGTCGGCACCGTCGTGCCTTGGCCGAACGTCTCCGCGACGGTCGAGCCCGCATCCTTGGGTGCGAAGCGCCCGCGCTCGGCGAACTCGGGACGCGTCGCGCCCGCGTCGTCCTGGCGCTCCGCCTTGGGTGCGATCTGCTGGATCGCCACGCCGAAGGCCTGCCCGCGCTCGCGCCCGATGTCGGCCAGGCGCCCCGCGATATTCGCGGCGTAGTCGCCGGCGCCGCCCCGGTCCCAAATCTGGTCGATGAATTGGTGATGCGCAAACAGGTGCTGGGTCAGCGTTCCGCCGCCGCCGAGGAGCCCGCGCATCTCGGTCGCGATGTCGCTGCGCAGCTGGGTCGCCGAGTCCGCGAGGCGCCCGAAGAAGACCGTGTTGGGGCGGGCATCGGTGCCGGCGAAGTTGGCGCCGAGCGCCGTCAGATCCGCGTTGGCCTGCGCCAGCCCGGCCGCAATCTTCGCATCGAAGTACGCGAGCATCTTGCGCGAGACCTCCTTGACGACCGCGTCCGCCGGGCCCGGATTGGCGAGGATCGCGGCGGTCAGCTTGACCTCGAATTCGACCTTGCGCGCCGGGTTGAAGTTCGCGTCGCGCTCGCTCAGGCCAGCGGCCGCCTGGCCCACCGTTTGGCCGGCCATCTCGGGGTTGGCGCCCGCGACCTCGGGGCGGACGGCGGCGCCGAGATCGCCGTGAAGGGCCTGCACGGCGTCATGCCCGCCCGCCGCGGCCTTGGCCTGAACCGGGGAGTCGTCCGGAGTGCTGAAGGCGCGCTGGATAGCGTCCAAGCGAGGCATGCCGGCCTGCGCGGGCCCTCGAGCGTCGGCTCCGCTGCTCGAACGCTGGACCGGCGAGAGCAGCGCCTCTTGCTCGGCGAAGGGCCGGTCGGCGAGCGTTTGCTTGAGCTGAACGGCCGCGCCAGGTGCCCCGGTCGCGCCTGGAGAGCTCGCGTCGCTGCTCCGCTGAGTCGTTCCCGGTGCTGGACGGGATTGCGTCGCCACGGTGTCGTTCATTAGGCGGCCTTGGTGCGGATCGTGTGCCCCGCAAACTTGCACACGCCTCGCGACACCACACGGTCCGGCGCTGTGAGTCACGGTGAGTCCGGGGAGGGCTCGGCGCGCCGGCGGGCTTTCTTGTAGTCGTATCCCCGATCGAACTCGACCTTGCCGAAGAGCTCTACGTTCGCGGCTGGACGAATCCGGACAGTCGGCTGGACGAATTCGTACAGTCGGCTGGACGAATCCGTTCAGGGTGGTCAGGTCGGCGCCGACACCAGGTCGTCAAGCGCCCACTTCGCGACCACCGTCCGCCCCTGAACGGCGAACTCGGCGGGTGGCAGCTTCGCGGCCTTCAGTGCGGCTGCGACGCGCCTGGTGGCTTCGCGCTCGCGCGCCTGTCGCGCCTTCGCGGCGGCGCTTGCGGGGGTCTTGGCGGCCTCCGTTGCGAGGACCTCGCGGCGCGCTCGCAGGATGTCCTCCACGGAGCTGTCACGCAGGGGCTTGCCGCCGACGACGGCATTTCCCTGCAACAGTTCGGCGGGGTCATCCGCGGCGGGCGTCGCGCGCGTGTACGCGATCAGCGCGTGGGCTCGCTCGATGCCGAAGTCCTCGATGCCGACGTGCGCGAACACCGCGGCGACCGCCATCAGCTTGAACGCTTGCGTGCGTGAGCCGAGCTTCTCGCCGACGAGCAGCGCCTCGAACGAGTCATACCCGAGCGGGCGATGGAGCTCGTCGTCGTAGACGGTCTTGATGGCGCGACCGAGCTCGAGGAACTCGCCGCCGATGGCGCGAAGGGCTTTGCGGATCTGCTCGACGATCGTGCGCGCGCGTTTCGCCCGCAGGTCCTCGGCGCGGCGTCCGGCCTCGACAAGTGCGTTGGCGCGTACGGCACGCGAACTCTCGGCGGGCTTCGCAGACTTCGCGGAGTCTGCGGACTTTGCGGACTTCACCTTGGCGACGGGCTTCTGCGCGGCCGTCACGACGGCGGTCGGGCGCTTCTTCGTCGGCGACTTGCGAGCCATGGGGCCTCCTTAGTTAGGGACGGACGCAACGGGATCGTCGCACCATGATCCTCGTTCGATCCCTCCGCAAGTTCAACGCGTTGAGATTCGAGCCGTGGTCATCTGATCGAGGTCGTCGCGTGGCTCCGTGGGTGCGGCGCCCGTGCCGGGGCGCTTGTCGACGGGGCGCGATGTGGTGTACGCCGCGGGCGTCAGCGTGGGCGCGGCGGAGAGCGCCGGTCCGGCTCGCGCTTTCGAGGGAGCATCATGAACGTCCTGCTCGCGGCGAACACCACCGCCTTGATCGTTGCGCTGGCCCTGGTCGGGATCATTTTGGTGATCTTCCTGACCGCGCGCCGCAAGAAGCCGGGGGAAGCGGCCTCGCGGCGCGAGGCGCGTCCGGCGGTGACGCAGGCGCCGACGCCGGCGACGAAGGAGGCGTTCACGGCCGCCCCGGTTGCGGCCGAGCCGCTGAAGGCCGAGCCGGCGAGAGCGCCGGCGGTCGAGGAGAAGGACGAGGAAGCGCTGCCGGCGGAGCTGCGCGAGGACGACGAAGACGACGACGAGGAGCCCGAAGAGGCGCCCGCGAAAAAGGGCAAGGGCGCGGGGAAGAAAGAGAAGGCCGCCGAGGTCCCGTGGGAGCTGCGCGAGGACGCAGAGTCGGCCAAGGCGGAGAAGCCGGCGCCCACCAAAGAGGAAGAGCCCGCGCCCCGGACCATGAAGGACGGCCTCGGCCGGACGCGCAAGGAAGGGTTCATCGCGAAGCTCGGCAGCCTCTTCAAAGGACGGCAGGTCGATGCCTCGCTGCTCGACGAGGCCGAAGAGGCGCTCTTCACGGCCGATATCGGCGCGCGGACGGCCGAGCGGCTCTTGGGCGCGGTGCGCGAGGCGCTCGGCAAGAAGGAGCTTCAGGACGAGCAGAAGGTCTGGGAGGTCCTGCGCGCCGAGGGGCAGCGGATCCTCGACGGCGGCGGGCAGAACGTCAAAGCGCCCGAGCCCGCGCCCGGCGACCCGCGCGTCGTGATGGTCCTCGGCGTCAACGGCACCGGCAAGACGACGAGCATCGGCAAGCTCGCGCACCGCTTCCTGGGCGAAGGCAAGAAGGTGCTGCTCGTCGCGGGCGACACCTTCCGCGCG
>SXIE01000176.1 GCA_005772945.1 Pseudomonadota bacterium | reverse complement strand
GCCTGTCGTCTGATGGCGACCAAGTTTACGTCATTGGGACTTCGAGTCTCTGGCGTTGCAACTGGGATGGCGCAAAGTTCGCACTAGACGAATCGCTCTCGTCGGTCTATAGGTCGGTACCAGGTTCGCTCGGTCGTCGACCTCGCGCTGCTCGCGATCGCCACGCCCGCCACGCGCCCCGCCCTCACCGCGCGCCTGGCCCAGCGCGCCCCGCGCCGCCGCACCCACGCGCGCGCGCCCGCCGCCCGCCCCGCCACCCCGAAGACCCGGAGCTGACGATGCCGACCCGCCTCATCGCCCAGCACACCCCCGCGCGTCAGCTCTCGGTCGAGACCGTGCGGACCCTCTGGCGCCTGCGCCTCGACTATTTCCCGCTCGGCCCCGAGCGCTCGGCCGAGGAGGACTGGTTCGAGTTCTCCGCGTACTTCCAGCGCGAGCGCCGCGACGCCGTGGTCTTCCGGCACGCCGGCGAGATCGTCGGCTTCTTCGTCAACTCCCACGATCGGATCGTCATCGAGGGTCGCGCGGCGCTGCTCGTCTCGCTCGAATATGTGTACCTCCGACCCCGCTTTCGCGGGCACCCGAGCTTCATCCTCTCCGGCTTTCGCATGTTCCTCGCGCTGCGCATGCGCCATCCACGCGCGCCCATCTACTACGTGGGCTTCATGTTCCCGAACAGCTACGCGGTCATCGATGGGACCTTCGGCCGCACGCTGACGCTGCAGGACGCCACGCCGCCCGCGCCGTTCGAGCGCGCCATCCTCGAATGGTACGGGCGCGAGGCCGGCGGCAAGCGCTGGGATCCGGTGCGTCAGGTCGCGGTCTACAAGAACCGCCCACCCGCGATCGTCGACCGCGACGAGAAGCCCGCCAAGGTTCAGGCCGCCTACGACCGCTACGAGCGCCTCAACCCGACCTGGCAAGACGGCGACTGCATCGTGGTCGTCGCGCCCGCCGATGGCGCCGCATTCCGCAGCGCGCTCGCGCGTGCTATGACGCGGGCCACGCGCCGGAGCAGGCGAGATGTGCGGACGCTACGGACTCAAGACGACCTTCGCGACGCTGGCCAAGCTGCTGCGAGCCGAGCCCCTGCGTGACGACGCCTGGGAGGGTCCCGACTACAACATCGCGCCGACCGACCCGGCGCCGATCCTGCTCGCAGCCGCGGACGGCGCGCGCCAGCTCGGGCTCTCTCACTGGGGGCTGGTGCCCTCCTGGGCGAAAGACGCGCGGATCGGCGCGCGCATGATCAACGCGCGCGCTGAGTCGTTCGCGACCAAGCCCGCCTTCCGCGACGCGTTTCGCGAGCGGCGCCTGCTCGTCCCGGCCAGCGGTTGGTACGAATGGGAAGCTCCGCCCGCACTCGCCCCCGGCGCCGCCGCCAAGCCGCAGCCGCACTGGCTCTACCCGCCGACCGAGCCGCTCCTTCTCTTCGCCGGCCTCTGGGCGAGGTGGCGTGACCAACTCTCGGGACACACGCGCCACACCTTCACGATCGTCACCACCGACGCCGCGCCGTCCGCCCGCGCCGTCCACGACCGCATGCCCGCCATCCTCCCGACGGCCGCTGCGCAGGCGCTCTGGCTCGCCGCCGACGCCGAACCAGCGGCGCTCCAGGCGCTGCTCGTGCCGTACGAAGGCCCCCTTACGCACCACCCCGTCGCGCGCACTGTGAATTCCGTTCACAATGACGGCCCCGCGTTGATCGAGCGCCTCGCCCTCGCCGATGCGCCACCCCCCCCGACACCGCACGCGCGCACCCCCAAGCGCCAGGGGGATCTCCCGCTCTGACCGAGCCGCGACGCTACTTGGGCGGACCGATCCGCGGCGCGTCGGGGTCCTTGAACCAATCGGATTTCAAGGTGCGCGTGAGACACGACGCATACAGGCAGTCGCGCAGCGCGTTGGTTCGGAACAGGACCTGGTCGTGCCCCGACGACGTCTTGACGAACACGGCGCGCGACTTCGTGATCTCGCGCCGCGTGAGCTCGGCCCCCTCGGTCTCCTCGTGGACGTACGCTATCCCGGCCTTGTCGAGGAACCACATGAGGCGCCGATTCTCCGTCGTCGGCCCGTCGCCGGCGTAAAACGAGATGACCTTGTGGCGCTCCGCGTCGGGGGCCTGCTTGGCATACGTGGCCTGCAGCCAATCGCGGAAGATGTCGGTCCGTCCGTAGAGCGCGTCGAAGAGGTAGACCTCGTTGACGTTGAAGCCGCCCACCTCGAGGCAATACGACACGACGCGGAATCCGCCCGAGTGCGCCGACAAGATGCACTTGCCGATACGTGCATGACTCGGGATCCCCGAGTGCGCAAGGCGCGCCTGGAGGCGCCGCGACTGCAACGTCTCGCGCACCTCCGTGAGCAGGTTCACGAGTCCGCCCGGCTCGTCGAGCTTGCCGCCGCTCATGTCCTCGGAGCGCACCGGCCCCTGGGGAAATACAAGAATGGCATTCTGCTTGGAGGCCACGAGCTGCTCGCGCAGCTGATGGCGCTTCATGGCCTCCTCGGCCGTATCCCGATAGCCGTGAAAGTGCACGAGCGTGTCGACGCGCATGTCGCTGCGCACGCGAAAATAGCGCGGCACGAACGCGATGACCGTCGGGTCCTTGTAGGACGAACCCTTGGCCGGAAACGGCGCGGCCTCGAGATCCATCGTGATGGTCGTGCCGAGCTTGGTCACCTCGACGTCGCGGATCTTGCTCGGCTTGACCGGCGCCGCGGCGCGCACCAGGCGCGTGGCCGGCCCGAGCGCGGCCGCGCCCAGAGCCATCCCCCCCGCAGCGGTGAGCAGGAAGTGGCGACGACTAGGGTCGAACGTCATCGGTAGCCCCGGCGGGCGTCGGCCGCGCGGCGTGCGCGTCGCTGGTCGGTTGGATAGCGCCGTCGAACAGAGCGCCGCCCAGGAGAAAGGTCAGACCCACGACCGCGGCGCTCTTCCAACGGCGCGCATAAAGTAGATGACCCACCCAGGTCACGCAGAGGATTCCAAGTCCGATGAGCGGATACCAGGCCGCAACCCCGCCCTGCTGCGTCGCGTCCCAGACCTTCGCGGCGATCGCCGCCACCGCGAGCACCACGTAGAGCCCCGGCAGGATCGGATAGGCCATCGCGCGATAAGGCCGCGGCGTGCCCGGCATCTTGCGTCGCAGGACGAACACCGCGGCGACGGTGAGGCCGCCCGTCACGAACATCGCGAGCGAGGTCATCTCACCGATCGCCTCACCGGTACCCGAGAGCACGATGACGCACGCAAGCGCAGCCAGGAACCACAGCGCGCGCCGCGGCGTCCTGCGGCGCCCCGAGAGCTTGGCGATCGGGCGCCAGAAGGCTCCGTCGGCCGCCATCGCGTAGCCCACGCGCGCCCCGCCCATGATGGTCGCGTTGATCGACGTGAGGATCGCCAGCGTGATGATGATGAGCACGACCGGGCCGAGGTCGCCGAGACCGAGCGCGTTCGCCGTGCGCGTGCCGGCGTCGAAACCGAGCCCCCCCTCCCAGGGAGGCGTGCCCTTGCTTGCGACGCCCGCAAGCCCGAGCACCGCCACGAACGCGGCCGCCATGAGAACGTAGAGAATGGTCACCGCGCCGGTCGCCGAGATCATCGAGCGCGGGATCGTACGCCCCGGGTCCTTCACCTCGGAGGCGACGTAGATGATGTTGATCCAGCCCGAGAAGATGAAGTTCACCCCGAGGAACGCGGTCGCCAGGCCCGCCAACGTGAGCGTCGAGGGCAAGCTCGCAAGCTCACCACCGGTCGGCGGCTTCACGACCTCGGGCTGGCCGACGAGGATCACGGCCGCGAGCACCAACATCGCCCCGATCGGCAAGAGCGTCAGGACGAGCTGCGCCTTGGCCGAGACCGACGTACCCAGATCGTTGAGCGCCGTGAGCACCACGATGAGGCCAAGGGCCGCGAAGTGCGCGCCCGTCAGGTGCCCGACGAGCGGGTCGCCGACAAACTTGCCGGCGACCTCGTGACCGAACAGCGGTGTCATCAGGTCGACCCCGAGGAGCGGGCCGATGTCGAACTGGAAGAGTGGGATCGCGAGTGTCGCGATCGACCCTGCGAAGATCGCCGCAAAGAGCACCCAGCCGGACGCGAACGCGACCGATGTCCCGTAAGCGTGGCGCTGAAAAACGTAGTCGCCGCCGGCCTTCGGGATCATCGCGCCGAGCTCGCCGCACGCGACCGATCCAGCCAGGGCGAAGAGGCCGCCGAGGAGCAGCATCCCGAAGAAGAGCGGCAGCGTGCCGACCCCGCTCGCAACCTTCGGAAGGAAGATGAAGATGCCGACGCCGATCATCGAGCCGGCGACGATGCCGAACGCGCCCCAGGAGCCGATGACGCGCGGCGGGCTGTGCACCGCGTCGGAGTGTGCGGCCGGGCCTGGGGGGTGTGCGTTGGACTCGGTCATGACCCGGCCGCAACGGGTGTCAGTGGGACGCGATTCCTCGCGCGCGGCCGTCGCGCGCCGGGTTTATCACGCGTCCGTAGGACCGTCAGGTTTTTTCGGCGGCGGCACCGCGCCACAGAAGACCGATCTCGACGTGGGTCGGGTTGTCCTCGGGCGCGTTCGTGCAGATGTAGCGGCGGCACTCGAATGGCCGTGTCTCGTAGATCTTGCAGCCCGCCGCGCCATCGCCGATGTCGGCGCGAAAGAAGACGCATTGGCCCCGCAGCACCTGATAGAACGCGTCCGCGCGCGTGGCCGTCGGGATGGCGGGGCGGCCGTCGATCCCGAGCTTCACCGGGGCGAAGGCGAAGACGCGCTCGGTCTCGGGCGGGCGCTCGTCGTCGGCGCCCGGAGCGGCGAGCGGGATGTCGACGTAGTCGATGACGAGGTACTCCCTCACGAACGCATCGGGCTCCATGCCGAGCGCTGCGGCCGCGTTTTCGGCCTCGCCCGGCGCGAACCAGCCGGGACTCGACTTGCAGCAGAGACCGCGCCGGATGCAGCCGAGCTCGGGGTTCGGATGCGCCGGCAACTCCTCCCAGGCCCAGTACGGATTCTCGGCATCCGCCGTGCTCGCATCATGTGCGTCGCCAGCGCTGGCCCCGCCCGCGGCGAATTCCCTCGCGAAGGCCTCGCGTGGGTCCGCCTCGGACCCCGTAGCGAGGCGGCCCGCGATTTCCTGGCGCTTGACGAGCTTTTCTTCGAGGATACGGAACGGCCGCTGCTTCTTCATGCGTTGGACTCTCCCTCATGCTCGCCTGGATTCCAAGCCTCGTCGGGCTCGTCACGACGCTGATACCGCAGCTCTCCGAGCTCCCGCCCACGGGCCTCGCAAGCGCCGCGCAAGCGCCCGTCACGCTCGGCATCGACGTCCTCTTGAGCGAGCGCGGCGAGCTCCTGAAGGGCAAGCGCGTCGGCATGCTGACCCACGCGGCGGCCGTCGACGGCGCGCTCATCCCGAGCGTCGACCGCCTCGTGCGCGGACAGAAAGACGGCGGCTACAAGGTCATGCAGCTCTGGGGCCCCGAGCACGGCCTGCGCGGCTACTTCCAGCCCGGCGAGAAGGCCGGCGGCAGCGACGACCCGAAGTCGGGCGTGCCAGTCGAGAACCTCTTCGGTCGCGGCAAGAAGGGGCGCCCCTCCAAGAAAGCGATCGCGCGCGTCGACGTCATCGTCGTCGACCTGCAGGACCTCGGATCGCGCACCTACACGTACATCTCGACCCTGGGCGAGCTCATGCTGGCGGCCAAGGATGCGGGCAAGAGCGTCATCGTCGTCGACCGCCCCAACCCCGCCAGCGGCCTGGTCTTCGAGGGGCCGATCCTCGCCCGCGGGCTCGAGAGCTTCATCGGTTGGGGTCCCCTCCCCGTCACGCATGGCATGACCATCGGCGAGGTCGCGCGCTTCTATAATGATGCGTTGGGCACCGGTTGCGACCTCACCGTCGTCGCGATGAAGGGGTGGCGGCGCGCGATGCTCTGGCCCGACACCGGGCTCGAGTGGATTCCGACGTCGCCCGGGATCCCGCACGTCCAGAATGCGTGGCTCTATCCGGCGACCGGGATGGTCGGCGGGATCTCCGACAACGTGAGCGAAGGCGTCGGGACCTCGCTGCCCTTCGAGCTCATCGGCGCCGAGTTCATCGACCCCGAGAAGCTCGCCGCCGCGCTCGCCAAGCAGCAGCTCCCGGGCGTGAAGCTGCGGCCCGTCACGTACCGCCCCGCAAGCTTCAAGTTCAAGGGGAAGGTGCTCGGCGGCGTGCAGCTGCACGTGACGGACATGCGCGCGTTCCGGCCGATTCGGACCGCGCTGGCCGTCTTGGTCGCGCTGCAGAAGCTCTGGCCCGGGAAGGCCGAGTACCGCGACCAGAGCGCCAGCATCGTCTGGGGCACGCCGGCGGTCCTGAAGGCGGTCGCCGCCGGCAAGAGCGTGGCGCAAATCGAGGGCACCTGGACGAAGGGGCTCGAGGACTTCGCCGCCAAACGCGAGAAGGCGCTCCTCTACGAGTAGGGCGCGACGCGCAGGTCCCGCGGCGGTTGGAACGCCGCAAAATGCGCGAACGGGAACGCGACGTCGCGCCGCAGGTGGAGCGCCCCCCAGGCCCGTCCCATGCGCCGTCCGAGCGCCAGGACGCCAGGCTGGGCCGTGCCGCCTCGCAGCGTTGCGACCTGGTGTTCGTGGACCAGGCGCGCGAGCACGTCGCGGTAGAGGACCTTGAGCAGCCCGCGCCCCCGCAGCGCGGGCGCCAACACGATATCGAGTCCGGCGGAGCGCCCCCAGAACGCATGGTCGTCGATGTCCGCGCCGACATGTCCGAGCACCTCGCGGTCCGCCCCCTCGACGATCAAATGGACCCCGTCGCCCGCCCTCAGTGCGTGCTCGAGCCCGCGTCGCACGCTGTCGAGGTGATGCGGGTAGGCCCCGACCCAGCAGTACGCGGGCTCCGCCGTGAACGCCTCGCGCGCGAGCGCGACGACCGCGTCGACGTCGCCGATCCGCGCCGCTCGGACCGCGAGCCCCAGACCCGCAGCCGCCACGGGCCACGCCGCGTCCGCCACGGCGCGGAGCGCGACGTCCGCCGCGCCGACCTGAAAAACCGAGTCGACCCCGAGCCCGGTCTCGGCCGTCACGACCTCGCGCAGCGCGTCATCCTCGGCGGTCATCTCGAGCAGCGTGGTCGCATCGAGGCCCTCGGCATGCGCACGCAGCGCGGACGCCAGCTCGCTCAGCGCGCGCGGCGCGTGCGGGTCGCGGTCCACGAACGCGATCGTCGCCGCGCCCCCGTACCACACCGCCGGATCCCGAAAATACGCGAGCTGCCACCCGGGCGCGTGTTCGTGCACGAGCCCGCCCGTCGCCAGGCCGCGCCCATAGAGCGCGCCGAGGCGGGCCGTCGCCGCGGGCCCATCGCGGAACAGCGGCACCCGCGCGAGCGTCGCCCTGCGCTGGGCCGTGAACTCCGCCTGCGCTGCGGGTCGTGACATTGCGAAACTCCTCCGCGCGCGCTATGCAGTCAGGGCGCTGGATCACGCGCGCCGCCCGCGCACCGGCCCGCGCGCACCGCCTCCGCGTACACCGGAACGCCTGCCGATGGCCACCATCCAGAACCAGAAGACGCGACGCCTCGACGCGCTCTCCGTGCGTGCCGCGCGCGCCTTCGTGGACGCCGGCCTGCACGGGGTCGAGGCCTCGGTCGTCGCCGCCATCGACGTGTCGCCGCCGATGGCACCGCTGTTCATCGACGGGCACGTGCACGAGCTCGCGACCGCGCTGCTCGCGCTCGGGATGCGCTTCGACGACGACGGCGTCGTGCCGGTCTGGACCTTCGGAACGGAAGCACGCCTGGTCGGCGAGCTCAAGTGCGGCGACCACGCGCACTTCGTCAGCCGCCACGTCCTCGCGCCCGCGCCGCTCGTCCCCGGACAGCGCCCGGCGCCGAAGCGCTTCGCGCCGCTCATCGACGCGATCGTGCGCGCGGAGTTCCCGCGCGAGTGGGTGCACCCGGGGAGTCCGCGACTGCGCGAGGCGCGCGAGACGCCTGTGTTCGTCATTGTGGTCAGCGGCGGCGATTGCAGCGACGTGCCCGAGACGATGCGCATGCTGCGGCGCGCGAGCCATTTGCCGATCTTCTGGCAGTTCGCGGCCGTCGCAGTGCCCGGTATTCCTTCCGATTTCCGATTCCTGCGCACGGTCAACGAGCTTCCCGACACGCTCGTCGATGCCTGCGGTTTCTTCGAGCCGCAGGACCTCGCCGACGAGGACGCGCTCTATGCGGGGCTCCTCAACGAGTTCCCGCGCTACCTGGCGCTGCCGGCGGTGCAGAACATGCTGCTCGGCGCGCCGTCGCCGGAAGCGGACGTCGACCCGACCGACGAGCTCATCTCGCAGACCCTCTTGACGCTGCCGGTGCAAGAGCAGGAGCGCCGTGCGCGCGCGAGAGAGGCGCGGCTGGCGCGGCGCGACGAGCGAGCGTCTGCGGCCGAGCAGGAGCTCGAGCGCGCGATGGCCGTACCGACGATCGCCCACGCGGCGGAGCGCGCGACCGGAAGCGGGCCGAGCGAGGAACGCCCGCGGCGGATGGCGACCTCGACGCGGCCGTACCGCGAGGACGACCTCGGCTCGGGCGAGTTCCCCGCGATTCAGTCGCTGCGCAAGTCGGCGCGTCTCGCGCCGAGCTTCCAAATGCCCGAGCCGACCGACCCGCAGATCGCGACGGGGGCGGCCGACACCGAGGACGTCGAGGATACGGTCCAGACGACAACGGAGCGACTCGCGCGGATCCGCGCCCGGCGCGACGCCCGACGAAGCGAGTGACGGGGACGATGCGAGCACACCGGTTCGTGACGCTGGCGTGGACATTGGGATGGGCCGCAGCCGGGGCGTGCGGCAGCGAGGACGGCGGGAGCGTCGCCGACAGCACGACACACGCGACCGAGTCCGAGACCGAGACCGAGTCCGAGACCGAGACCGAGTCCGAGACCGAGACCGAGACCGAGACCGAGACCGAGACCGAGACCGAGACCGAGACCGAGACCGAGACCGAGACCGAGACCGAGACCGAGTCCGAGACCGAGACCGAGACCCTACGGTTTGATGCACCCGACGCGGGCGACGGACCCACGCAGTTGCCGCGGGCGCGCGGACCCCCCATGATGGCGGTGGACCTCAGGAGACATCGGCGCGATGGAGGACAACGCGGACACGCACTCGGGGACGCTCGTCACGGTTCTCGACGCCTTGCGGGTCGTGCAGCGGCTCGTCGACGTCTCGGATGCGCGCGGCGAGGTGATGCGCGGACCCGTGGTTCTTGCCGGCGGAAGCGCGATGGCAGCGCTCGCGATCCGACCGATGTCCGAGGATATCGACCTGTGGGTGGCGTCGCTCTCGGACCAGGTGGTCCACGACGTGGAAGCCGAGCTTCGAGCAACGTTCGGGCCGGCAGCCAGGCTCGATGTGACATCGACCGAGAACCTCTGGGGCGTGATTCTCGTGCGCGACATCGCGACGTCGCCGCTCGTAGGCGAGGTCGTGTCGCGACAAGGGCCGGTCGAGGTTCGGGCGCTTCGGGCCGAGGACCTCTTCATTCTCAAGGTCGGCGCGGGCCGCGCCAAAGACAGGCACGATCTGCGGCTCCTGGCGATGCGCACAGACCCGGCCGGGCTCGTGACGCGGTTCAACACGTTGGTCGCCTGGCATGGCGATCGGGGGGCCGTCCTGGGCTTCGCGGACGCGTTCGTCGCGGCGCTCGTCAGCCACTTCGGTGCCGACCCGCGCGGGGTCATCGAGGACCTCGAGGTACCGCCCTACATTCGGGATGCGCTAAGGGAGAGCCATGCCGACGGGACGTGACAGCGAGCGGGATATGGCGCGCGAGCGCAGTATCCTCATCGCGATCGCGGACTTGATCGGCCGTCGGCAGGCGCTTGCGATGTGGCCGCCCGAGTGCCAGCGTGCGCTGCGGATGGCGCTCATCGATCCGGGCGTCTCGGCGGGTGAGACGTGGAAGGTCACGGCACTCTGGCGCCACCTCTTCGGGCCAAGCGGTCCAGCCGGCCCCGGGGAGTCGGGACGCGTCGACGCTTGGCTTGCGCGCGAGGCGATCGAAGACGCCGTGCCGGCCGAGCACATGATCGCGGAGCGGCTGCGCGCGGATCTCCCGGGGATGGTCCGGCTGCGGCGTGGCGTGGGCTTGTTCGGTGGCGAAGATGCCCCGTGATCGAACTCGAACTCGAACTCGAACTCGCGACCCACGCGCCTTGTGCATCCGTGCCGTGCTGCTAATCTGAGCAGATTCGTCCGCCCCGGGCGCGGCGGAGGGTGCCGTGTACAGTGTCAACGGTCGCGTGATGTTCGTCTTCGCCGCCGGCCTCGTCGTGGCGTGCGCAGATTCCGATGACGCAGCGCGTTCGGAGGTCGCGGCAACCGACGCGGTCGTATCCGACGACACGCCTAGCACCGACACCGAGGCCACGCTGCCGGACGCGGCCGCCGACACCGAGGCCGCGCCGCCCGACGTGGCGACGGACACCGACGCTACCCCCGAAACGCTCGCGCCGCCGACGTCCGACTTCGTGCCGCCCACCGGCGCCGGCGCCCACGCCGGGATCGAAGGCCCGTGGGCGCGCCGCATCCTCGGTGCGCGCTCGGTCGACGGCCTCGCGTGGGTCAAGACCGGCGTCGTCATCTCGGACCAGGCCGACGTCCCCGACTTGGTCGTCGACGACCGCGGCTGGCTCTACCTCTATTACTACGGCTGGACGGTCGGCCCCCGTCAGAACGTGCCCGCGATGGCGATCTCGGCCGACGCGGGCGCCACCTGGACGTTCAAGTTCCTCGCGTTCGACGGCTTCCCGGGACGCGGCGACGTCGCCGACCCCCACGTCGAATATCTCGACCGCGCGTTCCGCATCTTCGGGAGCACGCGCACCGACCACACCTTCCTGACGTGGGGCGAGAGCGCGGACGGGGTCACGTTCACCTACGGCGGGGTCGCGTTCGACCCGGGAGAAAACGCCGGGGTCGCAGCGACCTACCAGGTCGGCACCGGCGCCACCGCGACCTGGCATTTGCTTTCGCTTGCAAGCATTGGCTTGGGCAACGACGAGGAACCGGGCCGGCTCTGGCACGCGACTTCGGCGGATGGCAAGGCCTTCACGCTCGTGGACAAGCCCCGCTACGAGGTCGACGGCGGTCCGCTCTTCCCCGGCAACGTGGTGCCGTGCGCCGGCGGCTTTCGGTTCTATCTCTTCTCGGACATGCGGCCGATGCGCTCGTACTTCAGCGCGGACGGAACCACCTGGACGCTCGAGGTTGGCGACCGCCTCGTGCTGGACGTCGGCGCGGGTCTCGAGAAGGGCTACGTCGGGGACCCCGACGTCGTGCAGCTGCCGGACGGATCGTGGTTCATGGCGTACGCGACGCTCATCCCTTGAAACAGCGCGGGTGGCGGCGGCGAGCCCGAGGTCGAGGTCGAGTCCGTGGTCGAGGTCGAGGTCGAGGTCGAGGTCGAGGTCGAGGTCGAGTCCGAGGTCGAGTCCGAGGTCGGACTCGGGGCGTTGCCGCACGGCGTCAACGCGAGACACGTGCCGCGCACGGCGGTCCGAGCGCCGCCGACCGCGTTGGATACGGACCAGCGCTTGACACGGCCGGGGGGATCCGGTTGAAGGGTCGCCCATTCCAACCTTTCCAGGCGCCCAGCCATCCGGAGTACGCGATGTCCGAGAAACGCACGATCATGCAGGTCCTCGACGAGTCCGCCAAGCTCTGGCCGAGCCTCCCGGCCCTCAAGCACAAGGCGAACGGCGCCTGGGTGCCGCTGAACTACGGCGACTACCGCACGAAGGTCCGCCAGATCGCGCGCGGCTTCATGAAGCTCGGGCTCGAGCCCGGCCAGGGCGTGTCGATCATCGGCTACAACAGCGTCGAGTGGTTCGTCGCCGACATCGCCGCGATCTTCGCGGGTGGCGTGCCCGCCGGCATCTACACGACGTCGAGCGCCGAGCAGTGCCAGTACATCACCGACCACTGTGACGCCGCGATCGTGGTCGTCGAGAACAAAGAACACCTCGCCAAGCTGTTGGAGGTCCGTGCCGCGCTGCCGAAGGTGAAGGCCTACGTCGTCGTGTCCGGCGAGGGCGCGAATCCGGCCGACGGGATCTACGCGTTCGAGTCGCTCTACGCGCTCGGCGAGAGCGTCCCCGAGGCCGAGCTCGAGGCCCGCATCGCCGCACAGAAGGCGGACGACACGGCCACGCTCATCTACACGTCGGGGACGACCGGGCAGCCCAAGGCCGTCATGATCACCCATGACAACATCACGTGGACGGCGCGCCAGACCATCGATCTGATCGGTGTGCAGCCGGGCGACCTCGGGCTGAGCTATCTGCCGCTCTCGCACATCGCCGAGCAGATCGTGTCGATCCACGGGCCGATGCAGGCGGGCGCGACCTCGTGCATTGCCGAGAGCTTGGAGAAGCTGGGCGACAACCTGCGCGAGATCCGGCCGCATTCGTTCCTGGGCGTCCCGCGCGTGTGGGAGAAGATCCAGGCGAAGATGGCGGCGGTCGGGGCGCAGACGACAGGGCTCAAGAAGAAGATCGCCGTGTGGGCCAAGAAGGTCGGGCTCCAGGCCGGGTATGCAGAGCAGTCCGGCGAGCCGAAGCCGTTCATGACGCCGATCGCCAAGAAGCTGGTGTTCGACAAGGTGCGCGAGAAGCTCGGGCTCGATCGCTGCCGCATGCAGATCACGTCCGCGGCGCCGATCTCGAAGGACACGCTCGAGTTCTTCCTGTCGCTGGGCCTGCCGCTCTTCGAGGTCTACGGCATGAGCGAGTGCACCGGGCCGGCCACGGTGTCGACCCCGAAACGCTATCGGACGGCCAAGGCCGGATTCTGCCTGCCGGGCGCGGAGCTGAAGATCGCGGCGGACGGCGAGATCTGCATGCGCGGGCGCCACGTCTTCAAGGGCTACCTGAAGAACGCCGAGGCGACGGCCGAGACGATCGACGCCGAGGGATGGCTACACTCGGGCGACATCGGGACCATCGACGAGAACGGGTTCCTGCAGATCACCGACCGCAAGAAGGACCTGCTCATCACGGCGGGTGGTGAGAACGTCGCGCCGCAGGTGATAGAGGGGATGCTCAAGGGGATCCCGGTCATCGCCCAGGCGGTCGTCATCGGCGATCGGATGAAGTTCCTGACGGCGCTGGTGACGCTCGACGGCGAGCGCGTCGCCAAGGACGCCGAGGCGGCCGGAAGCGCGGCGCGGACGACCGAGGATGCCGCCAAGTGCGCGGTCTTCAACGCGTGGCTCCTGCGCGAGGTCGAGAAGCTCAACGCCAAGCTGGCGCGCGTGCAGACGATCAAGAAGGTGACGATCCTGCCGAGCGAGCTGAGCATCGAGGGCGGCGAGCTGACGCCGACGATGAAGGTCAAGCGCAAGGTCGTGAACGAGAAGTACAAGTCGCAGATCGCGGCGATGTACGACGGGGCGTCGTAACGCGCCGTCGTGACTTCCAGTCGACGGGAAGTCGGAT
>SXIE01000175.1 GCA_005772945.1 Pseudomonadota bacterium | reverse complement strand
GTCTCCCGCCGGGCGCGCGCCCGCACTCTCCATAGGCGCGCGCGGCGTCGGGCGCCGTGCCCTCCCGCAGCGCGCGCGACGGCCGCGGCGTCCCATCAGCAGCAACGCGGCGAGCCCGAGCGCGAGCCCACCCGCACCACCGCCCTCACAACCGCCCGCCCCGGTGGCCTGCACCACCGTCGGTTCGGCCTCCGCTACCGCCGTATCCGCCCCGCTCGTCTCGGCCGCCGTCTCCGCCGCCGGCGCTTCGTCGGGCGTCGTCTCGACCGCCTCGGGCCCCGCCTCCACTGTGGTCTCGACCGCCTCCGGCCCAACCTCCGGCAGGGGCGGCGGGACCGTCGTGCACGTCGTCGGATCCGCCGCGCTCGGGTAGGGCGCCGCTTCGAGGCAGTGGTTGTACGTGCACGCGCTCACCTCGAAGGGCTCCGCGCAATCGGGGTCGCGCGTCCCGCACCCGCAGTCGCACCCGTCGCCCGCCCCGTACAAGAACGCCGAGCACACCCACGCCGTCGGCATCGACTCGCACGGGCTCCCCGGCGTCTTGCACACGAACCCCGGCTCGCGCCGGCACGCCGCATCGCACCCATCGCCCGCCTCCGCGTCGCCGTCATCGCACGTCTCGGTGAGCGCGACCTTGCCGTCGCCGCACACCGGCTTCTCGCAAGCGACCCCCGGCGTCGGGCAGATGTATCCGTCCTCGATTTGGCACGCCGCGTCGCATCCGTCGCCCGCGTCGATATTGCCGTCGTCGCACACCTCGCTCGAGGGTGTCCCCGGACCGCCCCCCGGCGGCGGCATCTTGGCCGCGTCCGCACCATCCTTGGGCACCGGCTTCGGGCCTGGTCCCGGCCCCGGCCCGCCGCCCCACTCGTTGTCGACGCGGCCGTCCCCGCACACGACCGCGTGGCAGGCGCCTTCCCAGTCGCACACGAACCCGGGCTCGCGCCGGCACTGGCCGTCGCATCCGTCACCCGCGTCGGTGTTGTGGTCGTCGCACTCCTCGTAGATCGTGCCCATGTCGTCGCCCTGCTGGACCCCGTCGCCGCAGATGACCTCGTGGCACGGCCCCGCTCGCCACTGGCAGCTCCAACCGGGCTCCGAGGTGCACCGCGCGTTACACCCGTCGCCCTCGTCCGTGTTGCCGTCGTCGCACTGCTCGCCCGGCTGCATGATGGTGTCGCCGCAGATGACCTCGCTGCACCCCATGAAGTCGTCGCAGTACCATCCGACCTCCATCCGGCAGTCGCCGTCGCAGCCGTCGCCCGGCTCGACCCCGCCGTCGTCGCACTGCTCGCCGGTGCCGAACTCGCCGCGCTCGACCGCGCGATTGCCGCAGACGACCAACTTGCAGCCTTCCCAGCTGCAGACGTAGCCGGGCTCGGCTTGGCAGAAGGCGCTGCAGCCGTCGTCCGGGTCCTGGTTGCCGTCCTCGCAGGTCTCGCCGGTCTGCGTCTCCCAGTCGAAGTCGATCGACATGTCCCCGCAGAACGTCGGGTAGCAGCCGCCGAATGCGCGGCAGACGTAGCCCGGCTCGGGCACGCACAGATTGCAGCCATCGCCCGCGTCCTCGTTACCGTCGTCGCAGCGCTCGCCGCGATCCAGATCGACCCGCAGATCGCCGCAGCGCGGCACCGAGCAGCCGCCTCCCAGGCCGCTACAGCGGTAACCCTCCGCGACCACCATGCAGGTCGCGTCACAGCCCTCGCCGTCGCCGTCATCGCATATCTCGCCGGCGCCGACGAACCCGTCGCCGCACACGTTCGGCGCGCACAGCGCCGGATTTGCGAGGAGCGGGACCTCGTCCTTGCCGCACATGCTGCCGGAGCAGTTCGCGCGTGTCGCGCCCGGGCCGCAGTCGGGGTCTGCGATGCCGCAGCCGCAGTCGCAGCTGTAGCCGTCGGCGTACTGGTAGTCGTAGCAGTGCCACTCGAGCGGCGGCGCGGACACGATGAGCGAGAGAAGCGAGGAGGTCAGTAGCATCAGGGTGCGTCCGGGATCTTGGGAGTAGAGCCATTCGGAATGGCCGCGTCGCATTCATAGGACCACAAACGAATCGCGCACGCGCCAAGGCCGGCGCGCGCGTGGCGTCTCATCATTTCATTGCGGCTTGCCGCCGCGCTCGCCGGTCGCGAACAGCGCGCAGCCTTCGTCGCCTTCGGGCAGCGGTTCACCCTGCGCCACACCGGTCGCGCAGCGGATAGCCAGCGCTCGCTCGCGCGCGAGGTCCACCGCGACCCCCGCCGCCAGCGCCAGATCGAACGGCGGCAGGCCGTCACCGATGAAGCCGCCACCGGACCAGGGTTCGTCGGTGGGAACCGCGTGCGCTTGGGCGCGCGCTGCAATCGCCGTCGCCGTCGTGTGAAAGTCGGTCCGCAGGACGAGCTGCGCGGCCGCATCGCGCGCGCGCTCGAACCACGCCCGGCACTGCACGTCGGCGTCGCAGAGCCGCGCGAGCTGGTTGCAGGTGCCGAGCGGCCCCGGCGTTCCGTACCCGGGCAGGAGCGCCAGATCCACGCTCCACGGCAGGAACGACCAGCGCCCTTCCGCGTCGACATGCATGAAGTAATTGTGGCAGGCCGAGCGCATGCCGTCGGTGTGCTGGAGCAGGTCCTCCAGCGCGAACATGGTCGCGAGCTGCCGCCAGTCGATCTCCGGGATCGTCGCCACGGCGGCGACCTGCTGACCGGGCGCGACCGGCCCGCCAAAGCCGCCGCCGATGCTCGCGCCGAGCGCGTCCACGCGCGCCGCGAGCGCCACCAGCGGCTCCATGGTGTCGCCGATGTCCGTCTCGAACGCGGAAATCCCGCCACTGTTGAAGTCCGATTCACCTTCATAGAGGGCGACCGTCGACGGGAACCAGTCGCCGAGGAAGACGTCATCGTACGTCTCGACCACCGCGTAGAGCCCCTTGTTCGTGCCGTTGACACGCACGACGGCCCAGCCGACCCGCGGCGCCGCCTGGCCCATGCCGCGCATGATCTCGTACGAGAGCCACTCGCGAATGACCGAGGGATCGTAGGCCAGGTTGTGGAGCGACAGGCGCTTGACCCCGCGAAACGCACGGTCGCCGGGCGTGTCGTGTCGCTGGAAGCTGAGCTTGATCGAGGGCTTGGCCGACCAGGGCCGGAGCGTGATCGAGCCCTTGCGGCGAATGTCGACGTTGAGCGGCGCCGAGGTCCCGCGCGCGTCCGTCCAGGCGAAGAACGCCGGGGCGAACGGCGTGGCGTCGTTCTCGAGGAGCTGCTCCGACTCGGGGCTCACGTAGAGGTCGATGATCGGCATCGGGCCGTCGCCGATGAACAGGCTCGCACGGTCGTCGACCGCCTCGCGGTTGGTTTTCTGCGGGGTCGGCAGCGTCGTCGTGAAGGGCCCCGTCCCGTTGGGGATCCGACCCCACGTCGTGGTCGCCGGGTCGCCCTCGCGCACCGGCGCGGTGTCGGCGATCGTCGGGCCATCGAGGAGCACGACCTGATCGGACGCGCACGCGATGCCGATCGCGCCCCGCACGACCACGTGCTCCAGGGGACGCAACGTGCCAGGTGCGAGATGGACGCCGCGCTTGTTCGGCGAGTCGGCCAGGCGGAAGCCGCGCAGCTCGACATCGGCATCGCCGACGTTGACGAGCTCGACCCATTCCTCGGGGTCGGCCTGGCACGCGATCTCGTTGATGACGAGACGGCCCTCGGGTGGCGGGCCGACCTCGGCTTCGGCCTCGACTTCGGAGGTCACTTCGGGCGACACCTCGGACGCGACGGTCTCGGCGACCTCTCCGCCGAGCGTGTCGCCCGGGACGAACGTATCCTTGATAACGCCCTCGTCGCTGTTGCACGCGACGAGGCCGAGGGCCGCAATAATGAAGGTGGATCGAGGGGTCACGGGGCGGACCCTAGCAGCGGTCGGAGGCCGACTCAATCATTCTTCGCGGGCCGAGACTGCGCGGGCGTTCCGGAGGCGGATCTGATGCGTGGATGGTGGCTCGGGATGTGGCTGGGGGCCTGCGCTGGGACCGAGGTCGGTGGGGACGCGACGGAGACGTTCGACGCGACCGACACGACCGACGCGACCGACACGTCCGGCATCGACGCGGATGTCGCCGTCACGGCCGCGCCGCCCCGGTTCTCCAAGGTGCTCTACCTCGATCTCGCCGACATCGAGCGCATCTCGCGCTTCCGATCGGGCTACGGGCACGACTTCTCGGACGCGTTCGAGTCGTGCCGCAGCATGAAACACTACCTCTGCATGACCGGCTGCACGGGCGGGCCGGTCGATTGGCTGTCGATCACGCTCCACGCGCCCGTCGACGGGACCATCGTCGCGCTCGAGTCGGAACAGACGTTTGGAACCCAGGTTCGCATCGCCGTGCAAGGCTACGATGGCTGGATCGTGCGCATCTTCCATGTCACCCCGGTCCCGGAGTTGGCCGTCGGGAGCCCTGTCGTCGCCGGTCAGCTCCTCGGTCATCACGCCAGCAACGCCACGATGTCGGACATCGCCGTCGAGCATTTCGTCGCCGGCGGTCGGCGCCTCGTCTCCTGGTTCGACACCCTGGACGATTCGCTGCTGCAGGCGTTTGCGGCCCGCGGCGCCACCCGCGACCAGCTTATCATCTCGAAGGACGCGCGTGACGCCGATCCGCTCGACTGCCAGGGCGAACGCTTCACGCGCGAAGGCACGCTCGAAAATTGGGTCGACCTGACCCCCGAATGACTCACTCGGCCGGACACACCGAGTCGATCGCGTAGGCGACCCCGTCGCGCCCGAGGAACACGATCTCGAGCTTGCCGTCCCCGTCGATGTCCCCAATGGCCGGCGAGCTGTCGGTGCCCGAGCCCGGCAGGTCCATGTCCCATGCGACCTCGCCGGTCTTGCCGTCGACCACCACCAGCTTCGGGCTCTCGCTGCCCTCGATACCGAAGACGACCTCGAGGTCCCCGTCGCCGTCGAGATCCGCCACCGCGGGCGAGGCCCGATTGCCCCCCCAGCCGCCGTTGCCATCGCCGATCCCGTGGTCCCATGCGCTCGCCAAGGCCGTCCCGTCCATGCGCAGTCCAAAGATCCCACGGTAGCGTCCGCCGGTGATCTCCAGGCCCGGCGTCGCCGGGTCCAGATCGGCCACCGACACGGTGGACTTCCACGCGTCCACGTCGAATTCGGCGACGAGCCCCAGCCCGCGCGCCGACACGACGCGCAGCATCGCCGTCTCGTATTGCGCGGCGTCCGGGCTCTCGGCCATGTAGCCGAAGACGACCTCGGGGTCGCCGCCCGGCACGAGCTGCGCGACCGCGGCGCCGCTTCGCACCTTCTGAATCGGACATGCACCCGCGAACGCCGGCAGCGTGTCGGACCACTTCTCGTAGAGCCCCGGCTCGGGGCTCGCGCGCCACTCGAGCGCGTAGAACTTGCCGTTCCAGGCCCCGACGAAGATCTTGAGCCCGTCGATGTCCGCGACCGTCGGCGACGAGGAGTCGATCTTGTTGCCGAGGCCGTCACACGCGGCGTTCAGGCTGTTGCGGCTCGGGGCCTCGAACGCCTTGCCTTTGGCCAGCCCGGTCTTGCCGTCGATGATGAACACCTTGGACGCCGTCGCCCCCGCGACGCGGCTGTAGTCGGTGCCGACGACGACCTCGGGCCACGCGTCGCGCGTGTCGAAGTTCGCGACGATCGGCGCGCCCTCGCTGCGCGCGTCGCGCTCCGGGAACGTGAAGGTCCATTGGATGGTGCCCGCGCCGGCGTCCGCGCCCTCGTTGGCCGTGCGCACCGCGAACACCTGCGCGCCGTTGTTCGACGCGAAGACGAGCTCGCGCAGGCCGTCGTCGTCGATGTCCGCCAGCGTCGGCGCGTACGGATCGGACTTGGCGCCGGCCGGCAACTCGAGCTCCCAACCGACAGTGCCGGTCTGACCCTCGAGCGCGAAGACGCGGCCCGGCGTCCCTTCGTTGCAGCCGACCTTGGGGCCATCGACCACGAAGAAGACCGTCGGCAGCGCGCCGATCTTCGCGATGAGCGGCCCGCTCGCCCCGCGCGTCTCGCCGCAGGTCAGCTTCGGATGCCACTTGATGCAGTGGTTCGCCGCGGTGATCGCGCCGACTCCGGGCGCGACGCCGGTATGGGCGAGGTCGCGTTTGAAGGTCGGCCATTCGCCAACGGCGGGGCTGGCGAGCGGCTCGGGTCCAGCCGGGGTCGGGGCCGCGGCTGGGTCCTCGGCACACGCGGCGAGCGTCAGGGCGACGAGCGCGCCGCCCACGAGGTGATTGCGCATGGTGACCTCCGGCCACAGTATGGCCCGGGCGGGTAGGGGAGCAAAGGCCGGTTTGGATCTCGCGACCTTTCAAATAGTTTGTGTACCAATCATTGGCCTGGCGTACGCGCTCCATCTGCGCGGCCTCGCGCCCGGCAGCCGCGTCCGCGAGCTGGGGGTCATCGCGTTTCTCTTCGCGTGTGCTTGGGCCGCCGAAGAGACGAGCGTCCTCCGGTACCAGCTGTACGCATATCCGGACGCCTGGTGGGGCAAGCTGGACGAGGTCCCGGTTCTGGTCGCGGCGATCTGGCCGATGGTGATCCTCTCGGCGCGCTCGGTTGTGCGCGCGCTCTTTCCGCGGGCGCGCGGGCTGCGGCTGGCTTGGATGGTGGGGCTCGCGGTGGTCTGGGATGCGTCGCTGGTCGAGATCGTGGCTGTCGATGGCGGGCTCTGGGGTTGGCGCGAGGGCGGGTACTTCGGCGTGCCACCGATCGGGATCCTCGGCTGGGGGTGCTTCGCGGCGAGCGCGACGCTCGCGTTGGAGTGGGCGCTCGAAGGGGAGAGGCCGCGGGTTCCTCAGCGCGCATGGCTCGCCAAGCTCGCGGCGCCGTGGGTCGCGCTCGGCGGGACGCACGCGTTGATGGTCGGCCTCTGGTGGCTGGCGTTTCGCTGGATAGGTCGCAGCGCGTGGCCCGAGCTCAGCGTCGTCGGCTTTGTCGTGGTGAGTGCCGCGTTGGTCATCGCACTCGTGCGGCGGCGCGAGCGCGTGCCGCTTCTCATTGCCGCTCCTCGGATGTGTGCGGCTGCGGCCTTCGTCGCTCAGCTCGCGGCACGTGGGGATCGGGCGCCGCTATTGCTCTGGGTGCACGTCGGGGCGGTCGCGGCGCCCTACCTGGCGACGCTCGCGTGGCCGTGGTCGCGCGCTCCTATCATTAGATAGGGACGAGCGAGAGGAAGACATTCGCCGGGAGCCCGGCCGCCTCCCAGAGCGTCGTGCCGACGAGCCATACCCCCAGCAGGCCCGCCCCGATCCAGGTCAGGCCGATGCAGTCGGCGCTCGTCAGGCCGCGACGAAAACGCGGCCGATAGAACGCCCACTGCAGGACCGGCGCGGTCGCCATCAGCAGCTCGCGCACGCCAATCCAGCGCGCGAAGAAGGCCACCGCGAGCGCCACCAGAGCGCCCGCGAGGAGGGCGTCGATGATCCGCGCCGAGCGCTCGAGGCCGTGCACGACCGGGTAGGTCGGGATGTTCGCGAGGCGGTCGCCGACGAGATCGCGCATGTCATAGAGGATCTCGTACGTCAGCTCGAAGAGGACGAAGAAGACCGCCAGGCCGACGAGCGACCACGGCGTCATACCGGGCGCGAACGCGAAGCCGGCGGCGACGAGCGGGTAGAGGAAGACGGTCACCACGAAGAGCGCGGCCGACATGAAATTCTTGAAGAAGTACAGGTCCTTGAATCGCACGAGCCCGCGCGGGCTGGGGACGATGGCGAAGCTGTACCCCACGCCGACGAGCTGCACGGCGAGGCGATAGGGGAGCAGCGCCGGCGCGACGAGGTGCCCGAGGACGAACGAGAGGACGAGCAGCGCGCTCCATCCGAGGACGACGGCGCGGTGGTGGCCGGCCAGGCGCTCGGTGCCGCGGATCTCGTTCGCGAGGTCCTCGCGCACGTCCGAGACGCGGTTGAGGAGGTTGATGAGCAGCCAATCGAGGCCGCCGAGCAGCGCGACATCGAGCGCCGCGTGCCCCGTCAGGACGCGGCCGAACACGAGCGCCGCCATGACCGCGATGGCGATGATGTGCAGGCGCAGGATGGACGCGACGTCGGCCACGGCTCACCCCACCAGCCGCCGCTGGACCTCGTCGGGCCCCAGTCCGCTCACGATGACGGCCTTGCGTTTGCCGGTCTGGCCGCTCGCGATGGCGACCTGGTCGCGCCCGACCCCGAGGGCCTTGGCCAGGTAGCGCACGATGGCCTCGTTGGCCTCGCCGTCGACGGGCGGCGCCGCGACCTGCAGCTGGAGGCGCCCGTCGTGCAGCCCGGCGGCCTGGGTCCGGCTCGCGCGCGGCACGACATGCAGCTGGATGCGGCAGCCGTCGGCGTGCGCTTCGAACGGACTCGACGTGGGGGGCGACGACACCCGACGACGCTCGCCCCGCGCATCGCAGCTGTCAACCCGCGCCAACCCGCGTCAACCCACTTGGCGTTCGGCCGATCGTGGTCGATACTGCCGTCATGGGCCGTAAAGAGTACGACTGCCAGGCGTGCGGTGCCTGCTGCATGAACCCGAAATACAACCGCAAGAGCGCCATCACTGAGTACGTCCAGGTCTTCCCGACCGACATCCTCTTCAGCATGAAGGGGCTGCGCGCCCAGTGGACCGTGCGCAACTCCGACGACGAGTGGCATATGCGGCTCGAGCCCGACGGGCGCTGCTCGGCGCTGCAGGGCAAGATCGGCGATCATGCCACCTGCGGCATCTACGACCTCAGACCCTCCGTCTGTCGCCGCCTCGAGCCGGGCAGCGACAAATGCATCACGGCCCGGCGGGAGCACGGCCTCGATCCCCGTCCGTGATCCCTCGACGGAGCCTCTCAACTTGCCAGGTCACGTGACTTCGTCTCCATCGCCGCTTCCCGCTTGGCGCCCCGCGACGCCGCGTCCCATGCCCCTCGCGGCGGTTCTCGCCGTCGCGTGCGGTCTCGCGCTCGGCGCGGTCGTCGGCTTCGGTCTGCGCGCGATGTGGCCTTGGGTGTTCGCCGAGGTCGTGAGCGGCGTCGTCCTCGGGGTCGGTCTGGTCGTCGCCCTGCGCGCTCCGCAGGTCCCACGCATGGTGCTCGCGCTGGCCTCTGGTGGGGTGATGATCGGCTTTGTCGTCGGCCACTGGTTCGCCGTGACGCGCGCCGCCCCGAGCCCGATCGGCCTCGGCGCCTTCGTCTCGCTCAAGCTCTCGAGCGAGCCCGTCCTCGGCGACCTCCGTCCCGGCGTCCTCGGTCACCTCGTCGTCCTGGCCGCCCAATGGCTGCTGGTCGCCGCCTCGGCCTGGGCCACGACCATCGCCTACGGCGGCTACCGCGGCCGCGGCACCCCGCGGACCGTGCGCCGCTTCGTCGCCGCCCAGCTCGCCAGCGGCGTCACCGAGCCCGAGCTCCGCGCGGCACTCTCGGCCCGCGGTTGCGTCGACCCGAACGCGCAGACCGACGCCCTCCTCGACGGCGCCCGCCATCGCGCCAGTGAACGCCCATGCTGACGTCGAGCCTCCTCGCAGCCGCCCTCCTCGCGGCGCTCCCGCCCGGCCTCGATCCCGCCGTCGGCGTCGAATTCGAGAACGGCGCTCGCTTCGTGGGCTCCGAGGTCTCCGCCGAAGTGGCACTCGGTGGCACTCTCGATGTGACACTCTATTATGTCACATCGACGCCCTTCTCGCCCGATCTCCTCGCCTTCATCCACGTCGAGTCCGGCGGCGACTGCCGCGTTGTCCACGACCGCCCGCTGCCCGCCCCCCAAGACGGCGTCGTCGCCCACCGCGTCCACATCCCCATTCCGGCCTCCTGCGGCGCCGGCCTCGCCCTCAAGGTCCAGACCGGCCTCTACGCCAAGCGCGACGGCCAGCGCGTGCGCGCCCTCCGCCCGCCCATCAGCGACAGCCGTCTCTACGCCGGCACCGCCACCACCGTGCGCGGAAGCGCCACCGACGCTGCCGTCGTCTGGGACCCAGCCAAGCTCGCCTACGACGACACGCTCGCCGCCCGCCACCCGCCTTGGAGCCTCGCCCTCGGCGTCGTCCTCGCCCTCGCGCTGCTCGCCCTCGCTCGCGCAACACGCCCCATGCGCTACCTCGCGCTCGACCACCCACGCCTCTTCGCGCGCCTCGATCCGCTGTTCCTCTTCGAGCGCCTCGCCCTCGCCGCCGTCGTCGTCTGGTCGCTCGCCTACACCCTTCAATACGCCACGCTCGCCCTCGACACGCTCGCCTATCCCTACCAATTCGAGTGGATGGAAAGCGGCGTCGTCGAGACCGTGCAGCGCCTCGCCGATGGCGAATCGATCTACGGCCCACCGACCGTCGAATACGTTCCGTACATCTACACCCCCGGCTACATCGCCGCGACCTGGCTCGTGTCGCTCGTCACCGGCGTCGACTTCCTCGCCGCGCGTCTCGTGTCCTTCCTCAGCATCCTCGGCTCGGCCTGGCTCATCTACCGTTTCATCCGCCGCGAAACCGAGAGCCGCCCCTGGGCGCTGGTCGGCGTCGGCCTCCTCTTCGCCACGTTCACGCTCTCGGGCCGCTGGTACCACCTCGCGCGCGTCGACAGCCTCAACCTCCTCCTGCTCCTCCTCCCGCTCTACGTCCTCCGGTTCCGCACGAGCACCCGCGCCGCCCTCGTCGCCGGCCTCCTCATGACCGCCTGCTTCATGACCAAACAGGCCGCCCCCATCGCCTTCCTGCCGCCGGTCGGCCTCCTCTTCTTCGCCGAGCCGGCCGCGCGCCGCCGCACCTTTCTCGCGGGCAGCGTCTTCATCGTGACGACGCTCCTCTCCGTCCTCGTCGCCAACGCCCTCTCCGACGGCTGGTTCGTCTATTACGTCTTCGAGGTCCCTCGCCAACACGACATCGTGCAGTCGCTCTACCGCGGCTTTTGGATCTCCGATCTCGCGACGGTCGCACCGCTCCTCTGCATGAGCGTCGCCGGCATCGGCTTCTTCGCCGCGCGCGTCGGCCGCCGCGCCTGGTTCTACGTCGGCCTCCTCATCGGCTTCCTCGCGGTCGCCTGGGTCTCGCGCCTCCACTCCGGCGGCTACCTCAACGTCATCATGCCCGCCTGCGCCGTCCTCGCGCTGGTCGCGCCGCTCGGCCTCGGCACTCTCGACGCCGCCCACGCCGCCGCCGAGCGCGCACGCTGGGGCGGCTCCCCGACCCGCATCGGCCTCGCCGCCTTCACCGCGGTCCAGCTCTTCGCGCTCGGTTGGTCGAGCGGCCCGTCGCTCCCTGTTCCCGGCGATCGCGAGAATGGCGTCAAATTCGTCGAGTACATCGCGCGCATCGACGGCGACGTTCTCCTGCCCGACTTCAACTTCATCCCGCGCCGGGCAGGCAAGCGCTCATTCGCTCTGGGCATGGCCTCGCGCGATCTCCTGCGCCTCGAATCGCCCGACGATCGCGGCAAGAAGGCGCTGACTGCCGATATTGCCATGGCACTCTCCGAGCGGCGTTTTGCCCAGGTCATTCTCTCGGAAGAAGAGCACCTGCGCGAGCTGCTCATGCCGACCTATTGCTTCAAGGAGCGCCTCGACTTCGCGCCCACCCCGACCACCGGCTGGGTCATCCGCCCGCAATGGGTTTGGGTGCCGCGCGCCGCCGACACCGACCCGAGCGCCACCCGCCCGGCCCGCCCAGTGGCCTGCCCCCATCCCCGCTGAGCGTCCGCGCCCACGCGCGCCACCTGTCACGGCCGGGTCAATATTGCGCGCCCTCGCGTCAGCACCTTGCCTCGAGCGTACGCGGCGCCCAGCATACCCATGCATGAATGCGCACCACTACCTCGTCGTGTCCGATCTCCACCTCTGCGACGTCGAGGATCACGCCGACGGCTGGAAGCGTCACAAGAGCTCGGGCTGGGTCTTCGACGACGACTTCGACGCGATGGTCGCCAGCTTCGAAGCCCGCGTCATGCCAGGCGAAACGCTGACCCTCATCCTCAACGGCGACATCTTCGACTTCGATCTCGTCACCGCGGTCCCCGATCCACCGCCCTTTCGCGTGCGCCGCATCGAGCGCAGCTACGGCCTCGACGCGACCGCCCCGAAGTCGGCGTGGAAGTTCGGCTGCATCCTCGATGACCACCCGCGCTTCGTTGCGACCCTCGCGCGGCTCATCGGCGCTGGTCACCGTGTCGTCGTCACCATCGGCAACCACGATCGCGAGCTCTGGTTCCCGACCGTGCAAGCGGTCCTGAGCGATCGCATCTCGGCCGCCTGCGACGCCGCCGCTCCGCCCTCCGATGGGCAGCCCGCACCCGCGCGCGGCGAGCTCGTCATCGAGCCCTGGTTCTTTCACGTCCCGGGCGAAATCTACGTCGAGCACGGCCACCAATACGACTTCTACTCGAGCTTTCGCTACAACCTCGAGCCCATCGTCGAGCGCCACGGCGAGCCTCAAATCGCGCTCTCGACCGGCAACCTCTCGAACCGGTTTCTTCTCAGTAATATCGGATACTTCAATCCCCACGCGACCGACTTCATCCTGAGCGCCTACGGCTATATCCGCCATTGGGTCCGCCACTACGCCTTCACGCGCCACTTCCTGATTCTGACGTGGCTCGTCGGCAGCGTCCGCGCGCTCTTCGTCCTGCTCGGGACGCGCGCGCGCCTCGAGCGCCATCCGCCGACCGACTACCTCCGGCACGTTCACGCGGCCGCCACCCGCTACCAGCTCGCCCCCGCGACGGCCGAAGCGCTCTACGCTCTCCGCAAGGAACCCATCACGGCCCGCTTCCACAAGATCGTCCGCGAGTTCTGGATCGATCGCCTGCTCATCGCCGTCGGCATGACCGGCGGCACCGTCGCGCTCGGGCTCTCGGGCGCCCCGCTGTGGGTCAAGCTCGTCGTGCCGCTCATCGTCTTTCCGTTGGTCTGGTTCATCTACGCCTGGGTCGCCGGCAACGAGAATGCCCTCACGACCGAGCACCGCGCCCAGCACTTCGCCCACACCATCGCCGGCATGATCCCCGTGCGCGCCGTCGTCTTCGGCCACACCCACGCCCCGGCCGTCGTCCCGCTCGCCAGCGACGTCACGTTCGCCAACAGCGGCACCTGGGCACCCACCTGGGACGACGACCTGCGCCCCGTGGCGGGACTCCGAAATTTCACCCACGTGCGCGTCACGCCCGTCGGCCGCGCCACCCTGCCCGCCGGCAGCGCGCGCGCCGTACAGGCGGATTACGTCGACGGCTGTCAGGTGATTGTCGGTTCGTGGCTCCCGCTCAGCCCTGCCCACGTTCGCGTGCTCGGCACAGCGGCCGCGTCGGACGGGCCTCCGCCGCGCCGTGGCCCGCACCCGGGCAGTCCTGCCTGACGCGGGCATCGTGCTCGGAGCTTGCGCCGCGCTGCATGGGTCGGCCATCGTAGCGTGGGCGTTCTTGCATTCGTCCACGCGACCCGGCTCCGTCTGTCGATGTCGCGCCTCTGTCTCCATGGCCATCCAGAGAGGGCACATGTCGCCGTTTCCCGTCGCGCACGTCGGTCAGGGCCTTCGTTTTGCCGCGCGCTGGACCCTCGGGTTCGGCGCAGCGCTCGCCTGCGTTGCCTGCATGGACGCGTCCCCCGACGCCGACGCTCCGCAAGCGACGACAGCCGCGCTGTCGCTTGCCGGGGGGCAGTGCCGCGCTGCCAACACGTCCTGCAGCGCCAAGGCCACGTGCTGCTCGGACATGAAGTGCGCGTGGACCGACGTCGGCCTGCGCTGCCTCGACGCCACTGCTCTTCGGAAGCTGGAGGCCACGCTGGGGCGGGCCGCCACCCTCTGCCCCGATGAATGCGGCTCCATGCGCTGAGCCGCGGGTCGCACCCGGTCGCCCGAGCTCACTGCGTGCAGAGGTTCCAAACCTTGGGCACGCACGCCAGCATGTGATTCGCGTTCGGGTTCGTGGCCTGGATGTGCTGGCAGGTCCACGACCCGTCATCGCTGCACGAATCGCCAATCGCGAATCCATTCGGGCACTTGAGGATGCAGTAGCACTGGTCGACCGGGAACATGATGTAGGTCCCGTCGTAGCAGTTCTTCGGCGCGTTGTTCGGGACGCACGCCTGCCCGAGCCCTTGCGAGTGATCGACCCAGAACGTGCTGCCGAGCGTCCAGTCGCCCTCGCACTCGGGCGTCGGGCACGCGCCGCAGTCGCCCGCGCACGAGGTGCACGTCTCGCCGTTATTGCACGCGTGATCGCCGCACTTGGGACCGGTGCAGGCGCCGCAATCGGCGGCGCAGTTCGAGCAGCTCTCGGTCCCATTGCACGCATGATCGCCGCACACGGCGCCGCACGCACCGCAGTCGGCCGGGCACGATCCGCACGTCTCGCCGCCGGCGCACGTGTGATTGCCGCAGACCTCGCCGCCGGCCATCTGGCAGAACTCGTCGCACGCGCCCGAGCAACACTCGCTGTTGCCGCCGCACGGCACGCCGAGCGCCTTGCACGTCGGCGCGATGCACGTCCCGCTCGGGCCGCACTCGGCCGAGCAGCAGTCGATATGGCCATCGCAGGACTGCCCATTGGACTTGCACGGCTCATTGCCGATGCACCCGGTCAGGCCGCCGCAGAAGCCCGAGCAGCATTCATCGTCGGTGGAGCACGCGACGCTGTCGAGGAAGCACTCGCCCGTGCAGGCCCCGCAGTCCCGCGCGCAGAGCGAGCAGTTCTCGTTGGCGTCGCAATAGCCGTCGCCGCAGCTGTTGGAGCCGCAATCTCCGCACATCTGTAGCTCGACGTATTGCGTACACGCCCAGTCCCAGCTCGTGCAGCAGTAGCTGTCGTAGGCGCACACGCACGCGCGAATCGATGGCACATTGCACCCGGCCTCGTACGTCGCCGTGCAGCATCCATAGGGATAGCCGCAGTCGGTCGCACACGTCGCCTCGCTCTCGTCGCTCTGGCAGGTGGCATCGCCGCAGCGGCTCTTGCAGTCCGCGGGGCAGCTCGCCGCGTCCTCGAACGACTCCGAGCAGTTACCGTCGCCGCAGAAGTTCGTGCAGGTCGTGGCACATCCGAAGACCGCCGCCGTATACGCGCAAATCGAGTCCCAGCGCTCGTTGCAGCAGATCGGCGACACCGCGCAGGTGCACTCGCGGACCGCCTGGTCTGCGCATCCGGGGCCCGATTGCTCGAAGCAGCAATCGCCGACGTTGACGCAGGCGCCGCAGTCCCCCGGGCAGCTCGAGCACGTCTCGCCGGCCTGGCATTCGCCATCGTTGCATTTCGGTGCACAGAATCCGCAGTCACCGGGGCAGTTCCCGCACGACTCGTTCGCGTCGCAGTGGTGGTCGCCGCAGCCCGCCGGGCACGCGCCGCAATCGCCCGCGCAGCTCGTGCAGTCCTCGCTCCCGTTGCACACGTGGTCGCCGCAGCTCGGCGCACACGGCCCGCAATCGCCGGCGCAGCCGACGCACGTCTCGCCCGCCTCGCACTTCTGATCGCCGCACACCGGGCCGCAGGGGCCGCAGTCCTTCGGGCACGTCGCGCACGTCTCGTTCGTGCAGTGGCCGTCGCCGCAGGTGACCGCGCACGGGCCGCAGTCGGCGGTGCAGGTCGTGCAGTCCTCGCTGCCCTTGCAGGTGCCGTCCCCGCAGCCACATCCTTCGATCGCGGCTTGCTGGCAGCTCCCGCCGTGGCAGGTTCCGTTGGTACACGGGTCGCCATCCTCGCACGCGCTGCCGTTGTCGACCGGCGTCGCGTGGCAGGCGCGGTCGACCCCGCAGATGGCAGTCATGCACGGTGCGAACGGGCCGGCCTGGCAGTCGGCGTTGTCGGCGCAACCGCTTTGGACCTCCGTTTCGCCTGGGCCCTGCGTGTCCGCGGGGCCTTCGGAATCCTTCGGTGCGGCGCTATCGCTGGCAGCGTCCGACGCAACGACTTCGCTGCTTTCGCTGTCGCTCGGGACATGGGAGTCGGGCGTGTCGGACTGGGTGGCGACGACGCCTGTGCCGTCGGGTTCGTTGCACGCGGCCAGGAAGCAGGCGGCAAGAAACGCGGGCGCGACAGTGCGGTGGAGCAGCATGGGGACCTCGAGTGTCAGTGCGTGGCAAGGCTTCTACCGGCCGGCGAATCTCGATCCCATGGTGGGGTGGGGAACGCCGTTCTCTCGCGTCGCGCCGGGCGGTAGGCATCGGCATCGGCATCCTCATGGAGCGCTCGCGGCGTCGCCAGTACGCGCGGGTAACATGGGGTTACCCGCCCGGCGATCCCGCTCGGGCCCGCCTCTGGTTGGGGCCCGAAGCGATCGCGCGCGACTTGAGCGCCGCGCGCGATTATGGTGCGCGCACCATGCCGACACTTCTTCGCCGCGTCCTCCTCGTCACCGCTTCGATTGGATCCACGTGCGCTATCGTCGAGGCTGCGGCGCGCGCGTGCGAGCCCTCGCCGTGTGCGGGAGGGGTCTTCCTCTCGGGTGATCTGACGATTCCCCCGAATGCCCCGGGTGTCCCATTCTGGCCTTCGTCGGGCATGGTCACGGAGCCAGTCCGCGTCGAGCGTCAGGACGGCGCGACCTGGACGAAGCTGCCGGCCGAACTCGTGAGCGATGCCGAGCGGAGCCTGCTCCTCGTCGCGGCGCCCAAGGGCAAGCGGCCATGGACCGCGGGCAAGACCTACCGGCTTTCGCCGAACGCGCCCTGTCCGTACCAGAAGCCGTGGGCGGGCCGCAAAGGGCCGCTGCTCGTGACGGTCGCGGCGACCGAGGCGCCGCTGCCCACCGGGAAGTCGTTGGTGCTCAAAGTATCGCCGGCAGTGCATGCGCCGCTGCGCGTGATGACGTGGCACGGGTCGTGTTCGCGCGAGGTCACCGCGACCGCAATCGACCTCGCGGCCGAGCTGCCGCCGGAGGCCTTGCCGTGGGCCGCGCTGCTCGTATGGACCACCGAGGTCGATGGCCGGCGCTGGCACCCCAGCGACTCCCTGCCCGACGCGGTGCCGCCCGGGCTGAGCTGGACGGGGCGCGGCCAGGACCGCGTGTACACCATCTGCGGTACGGACGCCGAGAGCGGCCTCAAGCCCGGTCGGCACGTGGTCGTCATGAGCGCGCGTGTGGCGGGGACGAGCGTCGTGCTCGCCAGCAAGGCGCTCGCGATCGATCTGACCTGCCCCTGAACGGTGAGGTGCGTCGTCGCGACTTGGCGCATTGCTCCATCGGTCCGTTCGCGCTTGACTGGAGTAAAGCTCTAGAGTAAATCTCTAATCACGATGACCCGAGAGAAGCCCGAAAGCGCTCCGTCCACCTCTCGTCAGCGCGTCCTCGACGTGGCCTTGGCGGCGGTCGACGCGGGCACGTTCGAGACGCTGTCGCTCGACGCGGTGCGGACGCAGGCCGGCGTCAGCAACGGCAGCCTCTACTATCACTTCCCGTCGTGGCCGCATCTGGTCGACGGGACGTACGCGACGATCATCGGCGCGTACCAGGACGGCATCCTCGAGGCGATCGCGCCAACCCGGACGGCGGCGCGTGCGCTCGCGGCGCTCATTCGCTGTCACGTCCTCTGGTGCGAGCGTCAGCCGGAGCGTGCGAAGTTCCTGCGGCGCGGACGTGCTCGTGTGAGCCGCGACGCCGCCGACGCGATCCATCTTGGCAACGCGCGCTTCGTGAGCGCGGTCGTCAGCCAGTTGCGGCGGGGTGGGGCGAGCGCCGAGCTCCCGGACGACCTGCTCGTGGCGTTCCTGGTCGGGCCGCTCGACGCGTACGCGCGCGGGCGGGTCGAGGGGCGCGCGGGGACGTCGCCGCCGCAGGCGATTCGAATCCTGACCGAGAAGCTGGGCGCGCTCATTTTGGGCGCGCCGCCACCGGTGACCACCAAGAGCCCGCGACGGGCGACAGGAGCACGACGATGATGACGACCTTCGACTGGCAGGGAACGGCGGTGCGGTTTCTGGACGCGTGGACCTCGCAGGACGCGGATCGCGTGCTCGCGTGCTACGCCGACGCGGGGCTGGCGTACTCGGATCCGAACACGCGCGGCGCCATCCGGACGAAAGACGAGTTCCGGCGCTACCTCACGAAGCTCTTCGCGGCGTGGTCGATGACCTGGACGGCCCGCGAGGTGCGCCCGTTCGGCGACGGCAGCGGCGCGGCGGTGCTGTGGCGCGCGACGTTCGTCAAGGCGAGCCAGGGAGCGGGTACCGCCCCGATCGCGATCGACGGCATCGATCTCGTCGAGCTGCGTGACGGGCTCGTCACGCGCAATGAGGTTCAGTTCGATCGCACCAAGCTCGCTCAGCTCGGCTGAAAGTCTGATGCCTAGTCGGCTGCGCCGGTGCTCGCGGACTCGGACTCGGACTCGGACTCGAACTCGGTCTCGAGGCTCCGGCCGTCTCATGGGGGATTGGCGCGGCGCGACCCGGTGTCCCATGAGACAAGGCGGCGTCGGGCGCGCGCGCCTGGGGGCATGTCGACGCATGAAACCCACGAGCGCCGCCTCGAACAAGCTTGCGCGCGCTCAGAGCGTCGCACGCGCGCCGCTGGCCCGCCGGTTGCTCTGAGAGGCAGCACCGACCGCGGATGAACCCGGTCCGGCACTCTGGGGATCACACGATGATGTCACGTTTCATGGCGCTCGCTCTCATCACGCTCGGCCTCGCCACGTTCACCACCACGGGGTGCGAGAAGGAAAAGCACAGCGGCGTGCTGGGCGCGATCGAGGCGCGTATCGAGAAGGCCAAGGCGTACGCCAAGAGCCAGGGCCTCGACCTCGACAACCTCGGCCAGGCGGGTCCGTCGGGGTCGCGTGAAGCCGCCGAGAGCGACTGACGCTGCGCCCGCGGAGTGGGGGTTCGAGGACCCCCCCCCGATCGACGAATCGGCGGGTCACCCTTGCGGGCCCCGGCTGGGGCGAGCGATAGTGGCGCCGTGATCGACGAGCTCGCCGAAACGATGTCGCGCCCGCCGCGTGCCCGCGACGCCGGACCCGTCCCCGAGGGACGGCTCCTCATCGTCCATCCAACTGCGCTCGTGGCCCGCGCGAACGTCGGCGACGGGGCGCTCGTCCTCGGGCGCATGAGCGGGAGTGGCCACCTGACGCTCGATCACGCCACCGTCTCGCGGCAGCACGCCCGCGTCGCGCGCGCCGGTCAGGGGCACGTCCTCGAGGACCTCGGGAGTCGCAACGGCACCGGCCTCAACGGCACCCTGCTCGCTCCCCACGCTCCGCACGCGCTCGCCGACAACGACGTCGTCATGGTCGGCGACGTCGTCTTGGTCTACGAGCGCGGCGTCGCGCCGGCGCCCGCCCACGCCGTCCGCGAGGACGCGATCCCCGGAGAGGCCCTTCAGACGCGGCTCTTACGGGCACGCATCCAGCAGGCCGCGTCCGATCCTGGACCGGTTCTCCTGCTCGGCGCGACCGGCGTCGGCAAAGAGTTCGCCGCGCGCGAGCTTCATCGCCTGAGCGCGCGACGCGGTCCGTTGATCGCCGCCAACGTCGCCGAGCTGACCGGCGAGCTCGTCGAGAGCCAACTCTTCGGCCCCGAGAAGGGCGCGTTCACCGGCGCCGATCGCGCGCAGCCGGGCCTCTTCCGCGCGGCCGATGGCGGGACGCTGTTC
>SXIE01000174.1 GCA_005772945.1 Pseudomonadota bacterium | reverse complement strand
CTGTCGTCGGGGCGTGGCAGCTCGCTGGGGAGGCCGCCTGCGCCGCTCGGGTCGTAGACGAAGCGCGGCGTGTCGTCGAGGGCGGCCGGCTGCGCGCCCGTGGGTGCGCCCGGCGACGTCCCGGTGCCCGGCGTCGCCGCGAGCCTGCGGTGGAGGACGAAGCCCGACGGTGAGCGCGAGAAGGTGTCCTCGGGGCCGTCCGCGAGGATCGCCGTCGGGACGCCGAGGACGACGAGCGCGAGCGCGAGCTGGGCGGACCGGGAGGGAGGGCGAGGCACCGAGGCACGATGGGTCGGCGCCGCGTGGGCGTCAAGCCCGGGGTTCCCGCGCTTGCCCGAACGGACCTGGTTCCCTATATGACCGCACGGCAAGGCCCGTTCGGGGACGGCGAAGGCGAGGGGGGCGGCATGAAGCTGGCGACGATCGACGACGGCACGCGCGATGGACTGTTGGTCGTCGTCGCGGGGGATCACCGGACCGCCGCGCCCGCGACGGGTATCGCGCGCACGCTGCAGGCGGCGCTCGATAGTTGGTACACCAACGAATCGGCGTTGCGCGCGCTCAGCGATCGCCTCGCGCGCGGGGAGGTTTCGGACACGATCGCCATCGGTCCGGGTGCGGCCGCGCGCCTGCGTGCGCCGCTGCCGCGCGCGTATCACTGGGTCGACGGGTCGGCGTTCCTGCATCACGTTCGGCTCGTGCGCAAGGCGCGCGGGGTCGAGATGCCGCCGTCGTTTCTGACTGATCCGCTCGTGTATCAGGGGGGCTCCGATGTCCTGCTCGGCCCCGAGGATCCGATTCGGCACGCCTCCGAAGACTGGGGGATCGACTTCGAGGCGGAGATCGGCGTCATCACCGACGATGTGCCGTACGGGACGACCCCGGGCGACGCGCTCGGGCACGTGAAGCTGCTGGTCCTGCTCAACGATGTGTCGCTCAGGAACCTCATCCCGGCCGAGCTCGCCAAGGGCTTCGGCTTCTATGTCTCGAAGCCGCCGACCGCCTTCGCCCCGTTTGCAGTGACGCCCGACGAGCTCGGCCCGGCGTGGCGCGATGGCCGGCTTCATCTCGACCTCGAGGTCGATTGGAACGGCGAGCGCTTCGGGCATCCCAACGCGGGCGTCGGCATGCAGTTCGGATTTCACGAGCTCATCGCGCACGTCACGCAGACGCGGGCGCTCGGGGCGGGCGCGATCGTCGGCTCGGGGACCGTGAGCAACGACGTCCCGGGCGTCGGGTCGAGCTGCATCGCCGAGTGCCGTACGATCGAAACGCTGGCGCGTGGCGCGCCCGAGACCCGCTTCATGCGCTTTGGCGATCGCGTGCGCATCGAGGTCTTCGATGCGGCGCGGCGCTCGGTGTTCGGTGCCATCGACCAGCGCGTCGAGGCGATCGCGGCGACGACTTCGAACGATCGCGGGGCGTGACGCGATGCACGCCTATACTTTGTACTCCTACTATCGGTCGAGCGCCTCGTTTCGCGTGCGCGCGGCGCTGCATCTGAAGAGGATCGCTTACGCCTACCGCCCGGTGCACCTCTTGGACGGCGGCGGGCGCCAGTACGCGCCCGAGTACCTCGCGCTCAACCCGATGGGCGAGGTGCCGGCCCTCGCGATCCACGACGCGACCGGCCAGCTCGTCGCCGTCTTGGCGCAGTCGGTCGCGATCCTCGAGTACCTCGAAGAGACCCACCCGGAGCCGCCGCTCCTGCCGCGGGCGCCGCTCGATCGCGCGCGCGTCAGGCAGCTGGTCGAGTGCGTCAACAGCGGCATCCAGCCGCTGCAGAACCTGAAGGTCGGACGCCGTCTCACGGAAGAATTCGGACTCGACGACGCGGCGGTCGCGCGCTGGTGCGCCGGCTGGATCGCCCGAGGGTTTGGGGGGATCGAGGCGATCCTCCAGACGACCGCCGGCCGCTTTGCGTGTGGTGACGCGCCGACCTGGGCCGACTGCGCGCTCGTGCCTCAGCTCCCGAATGCGCGGCGCTATGGCGTCGATCTCGGCGCCTACCCGACGCTCGTGCGCGTGACCGACGCGGCCCTCGCGCTTCCCGCCTTCCAGGCCGCCGCGCCCGATGCGCAGCCGGATGCACCGACCGCGGTCCCCGAGGGTGTAAGATGACGCGTGCGCACACTTGGCGTAGATCGAAAGGACCGGCGACGCGTCGTTACGGCGTCGACCGAGGCCGCGTGGCCCGTCGAAATCGTCGCGGGCAAGCGCTCCGCGCTCTTCGCGAGCGAACTCGAAGAAGGCCTAGCGAAGCCAGGCCGCCATTCCCAAAGGTGATGATGTCGCCGTGAAAACGTGGAATCCCAGCGAGCTCGAGGATGGCCTCCTCGACTACCTCTACGACGAGCTCGATCCCGACGAGCGGCGGTCCTTCGAGCTTGCGCTCGAGGCGCGCCCCGACCTCGCGGCCGAGCTCGAGCGGCACCGCTTCGTGCGGAGTGCGGCGCGCGGGCTCGCGCCGATTCCGGTCCCGACCGTCGCGCTTCAGAACGTGCTGGCGGCGGCCGATGCCGAGGCCGAGCGGCGTCGACATGCGGGCGCGGCAGGGGGCGCCGGGTTTTGGGCGCGTGTGCGTGGCTGGGTTCAGCATCCGGCGTTTGCGACGGCGTCGGTGGCGCTGCTCGTCGCGGGTGTTGGTTTGACCATGTCGCAGCGCGGCGTAGGGGGCGCGGGCGAGTCGGGGAACGAGCAGAGGGTTCCGGCGCGCGTGCGGGAGGCGGTCGCGGTGCGCGACGCGCAGGCCGCGGCGACGCCGGTGGCGACGGAGGCCGAGAAGCGCGATCGCGCGGACGAGGGGCAAGCCGCGGGTTTCAAGGCCGTGTCGGATCCGGCGGCTCTCGCGGAGAACCGACCGACCACGGAGCACGCGGAGTTGGCGGCGGCTCCGGCCCCGCCGGCGATGGCCCGCAATGCGGGCGCAGCGGGTACCGCGGTCCCCCCTCGGCCTGAGGCGGGAGCGGGCGCCGATTCGGTCAAGCCCCGCGCGGACCTGGCGAACGATCGGAACGGTGTGAACGAGGCGACCGCCGAACGCGGGACGGTCGCGGGTGGGGCCGAACTCCCGAAGAAGGCCGCCGACGACGCGGAGGTTGCGGGCCTCGCCGGGGATGCCGACGTGGTGGCGGCCAAGGATGGCTTGTTGGCGGCGGACGCCAAGGGCAAGAATCGCGACGAGGGCGCTCGCTCGAAGGCCCCCGCAGCACCCGAGGCGTTCGCGAAGTTGGATTCGGTGGCGAAACAGAACGAGCCCGCGAATGGGCCGGCGCGCGTGGCGGACAGGCCGGCGCCGCGAGTCGAGAGCTCGGGCAATGACGCGAAGCAACCGGCGCCCGTCCAGCATGCGGATCCGGCGGAGGCGAAGCCGGACGATCGGATGAAGGTCGCGGTCCAGCCGACCGAGACCGAGAACCAGGGTCGGACCCCGCTGAATGCGCCGAGGGCCGCTGACAGCAACGAGGTCGCGAAGTCGCCGACGCGGCTCTGGACGACCTATGGCCAGCAGATGGCGGCGGGGGCGTGGTCCGATGCGGCCAAGACGCTCGGCGAGATCGAGAAGCTCGGCACCGAGACGGAGCGCGTGAATCAAGCGCGGGCGGAGCTCAAGAAGCGGGCGCAGGTCGCGACCGAGCCGGCCAAGGAAAACGCTTCGAAACTTCCGGATCCGGGACTCAAGCCTGGCGGCGACACGAAGCCCAACAAGCCCTGATCGGTTTGGCGCGGTCGATGGTACTCGCTCCCGGTGGCCCGCCCCAGAGCGAGGCGACTACGC
Organism: Pseudomonadota bacterium; assembly: GCA_005772945.1. Next base: position 166 of record SXIE01000174.1, on the reverse strand, counting down.
CACCAGGCGCGCCGCGCCGCGCACGCCGCTCGAGTCGCCCCAGCGGTTCTGGACCAAGGCCGTCCTCACGTCGTCACTGAAGACCCACGCGGCCCAGCGGCGGGGAACCTCGGTGTACAAGAGGTCGATGTTCGAGACGCCGCCGCCGAGCACGATCACGTCCGGG
>SXIE01000173.1 GCA_005772945.1 Pseudomonadota bacterium | reverse complement strand
CGTTTTCTTCGTTCACCGCGAGGGCGAAGAGGTCGACCCAGTCGATCACCGCAAGCGGGTCACCCGTCGCGCCGATGCGCCGAAAGGGATCGGCCTCGAGCTGGCGCCGCATGAGGGCCGCGCGACGGCGGACGGCGAGCTTGCCGGGGAGGATGCCTTCGCGTTCGCAGCCGCGCTTGACGCACGCCTCCATGACGCTGGCGAGATGCAGGATGCCGACGCGGACGTCGTCTTCGCGGCGGAACGTGCATTCGTTGGCGAGCATGAGTGTGCTCACCGATAGGCCGGTCCTGCGGCACTGGGCGAGGAGGTCGTCGCCCGAGGCAAATGGATACGGGACGGGGGCGCGAAGGTCGATGCACCGCTCGGACGCAGCGGTCGCGGTCGAGAGGGGGGTGCCCGCTGTGTCGACGACGAATCCGCCACCCACGGAGTAGTAGGTGCGCTCGACGAGCGACTGACCCGAGTCATCACGCGCGACGAAATGAAGGCCGTTCGAGTGAAGCGGGAGTCGCGTCTTGGCGGCGAAGACGATGTCGCGTTGGTGCTCGAAGGGGATCGGATCGCCGCGGTGGAGATCGAGCGTGGCGCTGGCGGCGACGCGGGCGAGGAACGCAGGGACGATGTCGGGGTCGATCTCGTCGGGGCGGTGTCCGGCCAGGCCGAGCATGACAGCGACATCGGTGCCGTGTCCGCGGCCAGTCGCACCGAGCGAGCCGTGGAGCGTGACGCTGAGACGAGCCACGCGGGCGACGCCGGGGGTACCAGCGACGGCGTCGACGAAGGCGCGGGCGGCGTGCATCGGGCCGACCGTGTGCGAGCTCGAGGGGCCGATGCCGATTTTGAAGATTCCGAAGACGCCGACGTGCTCCGTCATCCGCCCGTACTCGCATGGCGCCGGGCGCCCGTGAAAAACACGGCCGTCGCTTCGCGTGGGTCGAGTGTCCCGCTGGCGGCGAGCGCGACGAGGCCGGCGAGTCCGGCGGTGCCGGTCTCGTCGGCGTCGATGGCGGTGTGGGCGCGGGCGAGGGCATTGGCGCGAACGAGCGTCGACTCGTCGACGACGATGGGAAAGCCGCCGCTCTGAAGCATCGCGCGCGTGAGGGCGAGCCAGTCGTAGGTCTCGTCGTCGAGGATGCCGTGGGCGACGCTCGTCGGTGGGGTCTCCCAGGGCCACATGAGCTCGGCCCGGTCGCGGGCGGCCCGTGTGAGTTCGGTCTGGAGGAGGGGCCCGGACGCGAACGCAGTGGCGAGGCGATCGGCGCGCCGCGTGCGGAAGGCGACAGCGTCGGGGCTGTGGTCGAGCTCGCTCGGCCCGCTCGGGTTGCCGTCGAGGCGGCGCGCGAGGCGTTCGTAGGCGCGTGCGAGCGGCCAGGCGCCGACGGTCTGGACGGCGTGGAGGCGGGGCAGGCGCGCGATGGCGCCGGCGGCGAGGGCTTGCTGGAGGGCGCGTCCGACGGCGCTGCCGAGGGCGCCGCCGCCGACTTGCACGAAGACGCGATCGAGGGCGCGGGGAGCACCGTGGCGGCGGGCCTCGGCGTCGAGCTGCGTCACGAGTTCCCAGCCGAGCGTCTCGCCGCCCTCGATGGCGAGTCCGTTTTCCGGGCCCTGGCAGGCAAACGGCAGCGCGCCCGCGGCGACCGCGGCGCGAAAGCGCGTCACGCAGGGGTCGCCCAGCTCTCCGGAAGCGCGGTCGCAGACGACGATCTCGGTGCCAAGCGCGCTCAGACGTGCGACCACCGGCGCGGCCGCATCGGGCGGGATGAAGACTTGGAGACGACGCTCGGCGGCGCGCGCGAGAACGGCCGCCGCGAGCGCGGCGTTGCCGCAGCTGGCGATGGCGAGCGGCCGGGCGGCGCCGTGGTTCGGGTGACGCGCACCATCGGGCGCGCGGTCGGCGATCTCGAGTGCGAGCAGGATCCCGAAGAGGTGACGCGCCTTGTGCGAGCCGGACACGTTGTGGGTGTCGTCCTTCACCCAGAGCGGTCCGGCGAGCCCGAGCGCGCCGGCGAGGGCCGGGGCCGCGTGGAGTGGCGTTACTCGGAAACCGTGGCCGTCGACCGTGGCGATGGCGCGATCGAGTCGGAGCACGAGGTCGATGAGCGCGGCGTCACTCCAGCCTGCCAAGGTCGCCTGGTGCCAGGCGTGAAGCCGATGACGCCAGCGCAGGAAGGGCTCGTCGGGAAAGGCGGGGTCGCCGCCGAAGCCGAAGCGGAGGTCCGATTCGTCGAGCTCGCGCAAAAGGACGTGGTCACCGCCGTCGGCGGCATTCGGGCAGGTCGGAACGAAGGCCGCGTCCGAGGGGACGACGGCGCCGCAGCCGCCGCAGACCCGTCGCGAAGCGAGTCTCGCGGAGGTGTCCGCGGGCGCGCGCTGGGCGCCCTTCGCAGGGGAGGTCACGACGCGCTCCGGACCTCGGCGTTGAGTGCGTCGATCATCCCATCCCACACGGGGACGGCCGCGCGTAGGCCGCGCCAGAAGCTCTGCTTGCGGCGTGCTTCGAAATCCGCGAGCGGGGTGCCCTGCTGCTCGACCCAGGTGACGTAGCCCAGGTTGAAGATCCGACTGCGGGCGGCGTGATCGAGCTCTGCCACGTGATCGACGGAGGCCCCGGCGAGGTACTGGCCGGCGACCTCGCCGGCCGCGACGGCGTCGAAGCCGTGGGGCCCATGGGGCAGATTCGCGACGGCTTTGTCGATCTCGCTCTCGTACATCGCGGCGCCATCGGTCGCGACGGTGACGATCGCGTCGTCGGGCCCGAGGTCCAGGTACTTGGCGACTTTGATGGCCGCGAGCACGTTGCAGATCGACGAGAGGCCGAGGCTCTGCAGGGCCGCGACGAGGGCGGGTGGAACGCCGCGGCGGTCGACCAGATAGCGACGACCCACCTCCGTGTGGAAGAGGAGGTGAAGGCGATCGGTCGCCTGGTCCGAGACGGCGACGGCGAAATCGGACGCCATCACGTGGTGGATGAGCGGGATGTGCTTGTCGCCGATGCCTTGGATGTTGTGCGCGCCAAAGCCGTTCGCGAGCATCGTCGGGCACTCGAGGGCCTCGACGGCGACGGTCTTGGCGCCGTAGGTGTCGGCGAGCCAGTCGCCGGCGGCGATGGTGCCGGCCGAGCCGGTCGCCGAGACGAACGCTGCGAGACGGCGCTCGGGACGGCCGTCGGCCCAGGCGTCGAAGATGTTGCCGAGCGAGGGGCCGGTCACGCGCCAGTGTACGAGGTGGTTCGCGAACTCGCTGAACTGGTTCAGGATGAAGTTGTCGTCGTCCTTCGCGAGCGCATGGCAGGCGTCGTAGATCTCCTTCACGTTCGACTCGGTGCCGACGGTGCGGATGATGTCCTCGGGGTGCGCGACCCAGCGGCCGAGCCACTCGAAGCGCTCGGCGCTCATGCCTTCGGGGAGGACCGCGACGCCGCGGCAGCCGAGGATCCGCGAGATGGCGACGCCGCCGCGGCAGTAGGTGCCGGTCGAGGGCCAGACGGCGCGATGGCGATCGGCGTCGAATGCGCCCGAAACCAGGCGCGGCACGAGGCAGCCATAGGCGGCCAGGACCTTGTG
>SXIE01000172.1 GCA_005772945.1 Pseudomonadota bacterium | reverse complement strand
GGGCCCGCCCGATCTCGTCTTGCTCGACCCGCCGCGCACGGGGGCCAAGGCGCTCGTGCCGTGGCTGCGCGGGACGATGGCGCGGACGGTCGTCTACGTGTCGTGCGACCTGGCCACGGCGCTGCGCGATGTGTCCGAGCTCGCGGGCCGCGGCGCCACGCGGCGCTATGACGTGACGCGCCTCATCGCCTACGACATGTTTCCCCACACCGGGCACCAGGAGCTGATGCTCGTCCTCACGCGCCGCGGAGCGCTTGCCCGCGACGAATCCACGCCCTGACGGAGCCCCGCGATGCGCATCGTTGCTGGCCAGTGGGCCGGTCTTCAGCTTCTCTCACCCGGCCAACGCGTACGCCCCACGATGGAGCCGCTGCGCGACGCCTGCATGCGTCACCTCGGCGCCGAGCTGAAGGGCGCGCGCGGGCTCGACCTCTTCGCGGGCACGGGTTCGCTCGGGCTCGAAGCGCTCTCGCGCGGCGCGCAGACGTGCGACTTCGTCGAGGACGGCAGCATGGCGCTCCATGCGCTCAAGGCCAACGTCGCCAAGGTCAAGGCGCGCGAGCGCACGCGCATCTTCAAGCGCGACGCGATCCCGTTCGCCGAGGGTCTCAGCGCCGCCGCTTACGACATCGCGTTCGTCGATCCACCGTACGGCTCGCGCAAGTTGGACCGGGTCGTCGCGCGCTGGATCGCGGTCCCGTTCGCGCGCATCTTGGTCCTCGAGCACGCGGCCGACCAGCCGCCCGGGGTGGCGGGCGCCCAGATCCGCATCGACGACAGCGTCGTCACCATCGCACACGCGCGCGTCGCCTCGGGTGGGCCGGACGTTCGAACGCCCCGAGGTGCGTGAGGTGCGCGCTGACTTCTTGCGCAAGAAGGTGGACCTTCTTGCGCAAGAAGTCAGCGCGACCATGGGAACGTCATTCGGGGATGGTCGTGTCGGTCTTGCCGCGGTGCTTGGGGAGACCGTCCGTCATGCGCAGCCAGGGAACGTGCTCTTCGTAGCTCACGTGAACGGCGGGCGCGCGGTCGAGGGCATCGAGGCTCGCGGCGGTGACGTACATGCGGTCGAGCTTCGGCGCCTCCGGGTGGCCGGCCGCGACCGCGCGGTAGAGGAGCGAGCTGCCGCAGGTCGCGCAGAAGCCCCATTCGATGTGCGGCGACGAGCGATGCCAGCGGACGTCGGACTCACCCGCATCGAAGTCGAAGCGCTCGCGCGGCACCGAGGTCCACGTCACGAACGCCGCGCCGTGCGCGAGGCGGCACGAACGGCAGTGGCAGTGCGCGACGAAGTCGGTCGGCGGCGTCAGGCGGATGCGAACGGCGCCGCAGAGGCACGTGCCGACGAGGGGGTGGGGGGTGGGCGTCGTCATGGGCAAGGAGTCCGCGCAGGTGGGGCGACGGTCAGGGCGTACAGGCCGGATCGTCGCGGTCGTAAAAGCGAATCGCGAGGCCGAAGGACGGCGAGAACGAGGCGCCGCTGTCGGTCCCGACGATGAGGCCTTCGTCGCACGCGACGCCGGGCCGCCACGCGACGTCCAACAGGTGCATCGTCGACGCGTTGCCCGACCACGGCGGGTCGCCGAAGGCGGGAATGGATTGGTCGCTGAAGGCCGGGCTCCACGCGGCCGCGTCGCCGGGGCGGATGTCGATGACGACCGCGTAGGGTGGGGTCGCGATGACGCGCCCGACGACCAGCGCGCGGCGGCTGTCGCGCCAGTCGACGGCGTTGGGGCTGGCGCCGGTCGGCACGGGGAGCGTCGCGCGGGTCCAGGCGCCGTCGTAGACGTAGAGCTTGTTCGAGGACCAGCCGGTGACGAAGCCGTAGCCGCCGCCGGGGCGCCAGGCGGCGCCGCCGCCATTGCCGAAGCCGCCGGACCAGCCGTTGCCGACGACGGTGTCGGAGGCGAGCACCCAGCTGTGGCTGCCGCCGCCGTTGACGCCTTCCGAGGTGATGACGTGGGGGTTGCCGCCTTGGATCGCGGGGTCGCCCCACATGACGTCCCAGAGGCCGGCCGAGCTGGTAAAGCCCTTGGCCGGCGAGAGGCCGCTCTTCACGTCGTAGAGGTAGAGGTAGCCGATGGAATCGGAGGGGCCGGCGGCGCCGATGACGAAGCGGCTCGGGACCGCTCCGGGGGCGACCGCGACGGCGCGGGGCGTGCCGAGGGGGATCGCCACGGTGTCGTCGACGACGAGGGCGCCCGTGTCGTCGATCGAGACGCGCCAGGCCGTGCTCTGTCCGGCGTCGACGCCGACGATGAGGAACCAGCCGCCTTCGGTGGCGGCGTCGAGATCGGCCAGGGTCGCGCCGAGCGGGCCGACGTCCGTGAGCGCGCCGAGCGCGGCGTCATAGAGCAGGGCCTGGTTCTTGGCGCCGAGGATGAGGGCGCGCGCGCCGCCGGCGTCCCAACGCACGCGGCGGAGGTCGTCGACGGCGAGGATGTTCGGGACGCGTTCGTAGGCCAGCGTGCCGGGGGAGAAGGGGTCGGGGAGGGCGGCGTCCGGATCGGGGGTCGAGTCCGGAGTCGAGTCCGAGGTCGAGTCCGGGGTCGAGTCCGAGGTCGAGTCCGAGGTCGAGTCCGAGTTCGAGTCCGAGGTCGAGTCCGAGGTCGAGTCCGAGGTCGAGTCCGAGGTCGAGTCCGAGGTCGAGTCCGAGGTCGAGT
>SXIE01000171.1 GCA_005772945.1 Pseudomonadota bacterium | reverse complement strand
GGTCCTGCTCGATCGCGCTCGGCCCCTTGCGGGGCGCGGGCGGCGCGATCGCGGGGGCGATCGCCATCTTCAACGACATCACCTGGTGCAAGGAGGCGGAGGCGAGCCTGCGCCAGGCCAACGTCGAGCTGGAGGCCCACCGCCACCACCTCGAGGCGCTCGTTCGGGAGCGAAGCGCGCAGCTCATCGCGAAGAACGAGCAGCTCGATGCCGTGCTCAACTCGGCCCCCAGCGGAATCTATGGCCTCGCGCCCGACGGCAGCATCAGCCTCGTGAACCGAACGGCGCTCGAGCTCTTGGGCTTCGCGTCGCTCGAGGAGGTGCTGGGCCGCAATACGCACGCGCTCTTCCACCACACGCGAGCCGACGGGACGGTCTACGCCGTCGACGAATGCCGCATCTACCATGTCTTGCGAGGCGGGCCCGGCATCGACTGCGACGACGAGGTCTTCTGGCGCAAGGACGGCACGTCCTTTCCGGTGGAGTACCGCGTGCGCCCGATGCCGAGCGGCGCGCAGACCGCGGGGTGCGTCGTGACGTTCTCGGACATCACCGAGCGACGGCGCCAGAGCGTCGAGCTGAAGACGGCCTGGCGGGCAGCCGACGAGGCGACGCGGGCCAAGAGCGCGTTCCTGGCGAACATGTCGCACGAGATCCGGACCCCGCTCAACGCCATCCTCGGGTTCGCGCAGCTGCTTCGCCGCGATCGCGCGCTGACCGAAGAGCAGGGGCGCGCCGTGCGGACGATCATGCGCGCCGGCGAGCACCTGCTCGCGCTGATCTCCGATATTCTCGACCACGCGAAGATCGAGGCCGGCCGCATCGCCGTCGAGATGGCGACCGTGGATCTCGACGCGGTGCTGCAGGACTTCGCCTCCATGTACCGGGCGACGGCGGAGACCAAGGGACTCCGCCTGCTCGTAGAGCGCCATACGGAAACGCCGCGCTACGTCGTGACCGACGAGACCAAGCTGCGGCAGGTGATGCAGAACCTCATCGCGAACGCGGTGAAGTTCACCTCGAAAGGCGGTGTGGCGGTGCGGATGCGCGTCGCGCCCGGCGGGGACAAGGAGCATGCGTCGATGCGGCTCGTGGTCGAGGTCGAGGACTCGGGCCCCGGGATCGCGCCGACCGAGCTGCCGCGGTTGTTTCAGGCGTTCGAGCAGGCCGAGGCGGGCCGGCGTTCGAGGTCGGGAACCGGACTCGGCTTGGCGATCAGCCGCAAGCTCGCCGTGGCATTAGGGGGCACGCTGGAGGTCACCAGCGAGCTCGGCACGGGCAGCACGTTCCGCTTGGAGCTCCCGGTGCGGGAAGGGACGGAGGCGTCGCTCAAGGCCAGGCTGGAGCACCGCCAGGTTGTCGCCCTCCTGCCCGGCACCGAGGCCATTCGCGTGCTGGTCGTCGATGATGAAGAGGAGAACCGGGCGTTTCTCATGGCGCTCCTCCTGTCGACTGGATTCTACGCGCGGGCCGTCGCCGACGGCGCACAGGCCCTCAGCGAGTTCGATGCCTGGCGGCCGCAGCTCATCCTCATGGACATGCGCATGCCGATCATGGCGGGCGCCGAGGCCATCCGTCGCATCCGCCCCGCCCCGGGTGGGCACGCCGTGAAGATCATCGCGGTCACCGCCAGCGCGTACGAGGAAGACCGGAACGCAGCGCGCCAAGCGGGCGCCGACGAGTTCCTGAGCAAGCCGTTTCGGACCGAGGTGCTCTTCGAGAAGATCGGCGCGCTGCTCGGGATCGGGTACGTCTACGACCAGGGCGACGCGCAGACGACCCCGGAGCGCGACCGGCAATGCCCCGACGAGTCCGTCATCGCGCGGCTCCCGCCGGCCCTGCGCGAACGCCTGCGCCAGGTCACGCTGAGCGCCGACCTCGACGCCATGCTCGCGCTGATCGCCGACGCATCGACCCATGACGCGGAGGCAGCCAGCATGCTGCGCGACCTCGCGAGCCACTTCGCCTACGCGACGATTCTGGAACACCTGCAGCCCGCGCGCGGAGAACCACCATGAAGATCGAAAACGGTCACCCGGTCGCCGATATCCTCGTCGTCGACGACACCCCTGCCAACCTCCACCTCCTCAGCGCGATCCTGAAGCAGAACGGGCATCGCGTGCGTCCGGTCCTCAGCGGCGCCATCGCATTGCAGGCCGCGCGCAACGACCCGCCCGAGCTCATCCTGCTCGACATCAACATGCCGGAGATGGACGGGTACGAGGTGTGCCGAACGCTCAAGGCCGACGCTCAACTCGCCGATATCCCGGTGATGTTCATCAGCGCCAACACCGAGGTGATGGACAAGCTCAAGGCCTTCTCGGTCGGGGGCATCGACTACATCACCAAGCCCTTCCAGCACCAGGAGGTCGAAGCGCGCGTCGAGACGCACCTCGAGAACCGGCGCCTCCGACTCGAGCTCCAGACCTACAACCGATCCTTGCAAGCCACGGTGGCCGCCCAGTTCAAGGAGATCTCGGACTCCCAGATAGCGACGATCCTCGCCCTCGTGCAGCTCGCGGAGCGCCGCGACGAGGACACCGGGAACCACATCGTGCGGGTGCAGGGCTACTGCCGCGCGCTGGCTCGGCAACTCGCCGCCGACGGGGTGTTCGGCGCGGCGATCGACGACGCGTTCATCGACACCCTCTACCACGCCAGCGCACTGCACGACATCGGCAAGGTGGCCATCCCTGACCTGATTCTCCGGAAGCCCGGGCGCCATACGGCGGAGGAATGGGAGGTCATGAAGACGCACGCGGCGCTGGGCGCCGAGACCTTGAGTACGGTGCTGAGCGCCTACCCTGCCAACGGCTTGGCGCGCATGGGGCGGGACATCGCGCGTTCGCATCACGAGCGGTGGGACGGCAGCGGGTATCCGGACGGGCTCGAAGGCGACGCGATTCCGTTGGCCGCGCGCATCGTCATTATCGCGGATCAGTACGACGCGCTGCGGAACAAGCGCCCCTACAAGCCGGCGTTCGCTGCCGCCAAGACGTGCGCCATCATCACCGAGGGGGACGGCCGCACCGATCCGCGGCACTTCGATCCGCGCGTGCTGGCCGCCTTCGTCCACGTCGCGGACGAATTCGATCGGATCTTCGCGGACTTCCGGGGCCAAGGCTGAGGTGCGGCGGAGCGGCGGAAGGATTTCGATCCACGGTGATCGGGGGAACATGAACGGACAACCAAGGTGGGGTTCGCCGCCCGCCTCCGGAGGAACGTCATGCCTCGATCGTCACGTGCCGTCCTCGTGAGTAGCGCCTTCGTGTTGTGCTGCGCGGTCCCGGCGAGTGCCGCGCGCGCCGAACCTCGCCCCGCAACGGCGGTGAGCCAGCAGGCCGAGAATGCATTCGACCGGCTCTGGGGCTTGGGAGTCGGTTACGCGTACTGGGACGGGAGCTACGCGAGCCAGGGCGTCGCGACGCGGGCGCGTTGGGAGCCGCTCGAGTTCTTCGGCGTGGAGCTGACGATGGATCTGCTCGCGAGCCCCGGCGAGCGCATCGACATCCCGTTCGGCTTCTTTCTCTATGCGCCGCTCGCCATCACGCACGACTTCCGCGTGCGGCCGCTGGCGGGGCTCTGCGGCATGATCTCGGCTGGCGGCAAGGGCACCCCCGACGGCGCACGCCAGGACGACGTGCAGCTCGGGTTCCGGCTCGGCGCGGGGCTCGAGTACGCGGTCAGCGACACCTGGTCGCTTTACGGCGACGCGACCTGGCAGCGCTACTACGGGCACGCCAAAGAAGGCTCGGGCTGGACCGCCGACCTGACTGGGGACATCGTCCCGACCGATCGCGTGGCCGTCGCGATCGGGCTCGGGTTCCATCTCTGACGCGCCCGCCGTGCTGCTGCGCGGGACGTGGGCAGCCGCTGCGCGGCCTTCGCGAGCCCCTCAGCCTTCGAGGCGCACCAGCTCCTGATCGGCCGCGACGACGTCACCGACCTGGCAGAGGACCTCGGCGACCCTGCCGGTGCGCGGGGCCTCGAGCGTGTGCTCCATCTTCATCGCCTCGAGCACGACGAGCGCGGTGCCCGCTTCGACCTCGGCGCCCGCTTGGACGCGCACTGCCAGGACCTTGCCGGGCATCGGGGCCTTGCACGTGCCCGCGTCGGCAGCGGCTTCGGCGACTTCGAAGCGCGCGACGCGCTGGACCGCGAAGTCCTCGCCGTCGACGTGAACGTAGACCGTGCGGTGGTCGGTGACGACCCGCGCGCGCAGCGTGTGACCGTCGACCGACACGCGGAGGTTGCGGGCATCGCCCGAGTCGCCCGTATCACCCGAGTCGGCGGCCGCGAGCGTGACGAGGGCCTCTGCGTCGCCAACTCGGGTCAGGACGCGGTCGTCGGCCAGCAGGCGGTACGCGCACGCGAGCGTGTCGTCGCCGAGTCGCCAGCGCTCCACCGGATCGGCAAAGCGATTATTGCGCCAACCTGCAAGGATGCTCGCCAGCGCGGTGCGCGCGCCAGCGACCGCACGCGCTTCGACGGACGTGGCGATGCGCAAGGCCCGGGTGATGTGCTCCGGGGTGCGCGGAACGCGGACGAGCGCGGCCTCGTGGTCCGCGATGAAGTGGGTCGTGAGGGTGCCGGCCTGCCACGCCGGGTGCTCGATGACGCGGCGCAGAAAGGCGACGTTCGTCGTCACGCCTTGGATCGAGGTGCCGCGGAGGGCGCGCGCCATGCGGGCGTTGGCCTCGTCGCGATCGACGCCGTAGGTGACGAGCTTGGCGAGCATCGGGTCGTAGTGGATGCCGACTTCGTCGCCGGTCGCGACGCCCGAGTCGAGGCGGACGCCGGGCCCACCGGGGACGTGGAAGTCGATGAGGCGCCCAGTTTGCGGGAGGAAGCCGCCGTCGGGATCCTCGGCGTAGAGGCGCGCCTCGATGGCGTGGCCACGTTGGGTGAGGTCCTCTTGGCGGAACGGAAGCGGCTTGCCGCGCGCGATCTCGATCT
>SXIE01000170.1 GCA_005772945.1 Pseudomonadota bacterium | reverse complement strand
GCGGGCGGCGCGATGAACGCCGCGCCCGCCGCGGGTGGAGCCGCCGCGCAGGCCGCGATCTCCCCTGGGGTCGCCGCGAACTCGCGCGGTGATTGGCCGTTCGTCGCCGCGATCGTGGCGATGGTTGCGGTGCTCGCGGTCCTGGTCTACCTCATCGCGACCTTGGAATAAGCGGCGATGCGGACCTCACTCGGAGTCAAGCTCACGGTCACCTCGACGTTGCTGGTCGGCATCGTCGTGGCGTTCTTGGGCTACACCCAGGCCGAGTCGATTCGCCGCGAGCACGACGCCTGGGCCCAGCAGCGGACCGAGACGTTCAAGCAGTCGGTCGCGGAGCTGGCGACGTCGAACGCGAACCTGCTGGCGATCGCGGTGTCCGAGCATCTGCAGGGCACCGAGCTCGGCCCGCTGGCGCTGGTCGTCCAGCAGATCGCCAAGCAGGACGTGCGCGTCCTCGGGGTCCAGATCGCGAACGCGCGTGGCGAGATCCTCGCGGACTCGGAGCACGCGGTCGATCCGGCCAAGTTCGCGCGTATGACGGGCCCCATCGAGGCCGCTCAGAGCGAGGGGAAGCGCGGTGACAAGCGCGTCTTGGTCGTGCGCCGCACGATCAAGGAACCGACCGGCGACGCGAACACCCAAGCGGACAAGACGATCGGCGCCGTCGAGTTCGCGTACGACCTCTCGTCGCTCGACCAGACGCTCGTCGCGATCGAGGTTCAGCGCAAAGCCCAGATGTCCGAGTCGCTCGGCTTCACGCTGAAGATCGGGCTCGGCGCGCTCATCCTCGGCGTGCTCCTGTCGCTCGCGCAGGGACTTCGCTACGCGCGACCGATCCGCCGGCTCGCGCAGAGCGCCGGGCGCATCGCGCAGGGGGACTTCACCGCCCGCGTGGTCGTCAAACAGGCGGACGAGGTCGGGCAGCTCGGGCAGCAGTTCAACTACATGGCCGGGCGCATCGAGCACCTCCTGACGGAGTCGGTCGCCAAGGCGGAGCTCGAGCACGAGCTGGCGCTGGCGCGCGAGATCCAATCGGTGCTGGTGCCCGCGCCGGGCACGCACCTGGCTCCCGGCATCGAGGTCGCGGGGTACTACGAGCCGGCCTCGAACGTCGGCGGCGACTTCTGGGATCTGGCGGTGTTGCCGCGCGGGCGCGCCGCGATCCTCATCGGCGACGTGACGGGCCACGGCGTCCCGGCGTCGATCCTGACCGCGACGGCCAAGGGTTGCCTGGACACGCTGCGGCATGTGCACGGTGGGGACATGCAGGTCGCCGAGACGATGCGCGTCCTCGACCGCGTCATCCACGATGCGGGGCACGGCGCGTTCTTCATGACGGCGACGGCGATCCTGGTCGATGCGGCCGAGAGCGCGCTGTACTTCTCGGCGGCGGCGCACCCGCCTGGGCTCCTCTTTCGCTGGACCGAGAGCGGCGTGAAGGTGTCGCGGCTCGCGGCGCGCGGGAATCGGCTGGGCGACGGGGACGCGACCGGGTTCGAGGCCAAGCGGATCCGAGTGGCCAAGGACGACCTGCTCGTGTGGTACACGGACGGCCTGGTCGACGCGATCGACGAGAGCGGGCGGCCGTACTCGCAGCGACGGCTGCTGCACATCCTCGGGCAGGTCGATCCGCGCTCGACGACGCCGGACGAGGTGGTCGCGCGGGTCGTGGCGGACATGAAGCGCTTCTGCGCGAACACGCCGCTCCAGGACGACGTGACGCTCGTCGTCGGGAGGATCGTATGATCCATCCACAGCCGCTCCTTCGAACGCTGATTCTCGTCGTCTTCGCGACCAGCACTCTCGCGCCCGCGCACGCGGCGGCCCCGGGCGACACGCAGCGCACGCTTCAGGAGGCGGGCGACGCGATGGCGTCGGCCCAGACGCTGCTCGCGCGCGACGAACAGAAGGCTGCCAAGCGGCGCCTCGCCGAGGCCGAGAAGCTCTACCGCGAGGTGCTGCGGCAGAATCGCGACCAGCACGACGCGGCCGTCGGGCTCGCCGCCGTCTACTTCCTCCAGCGCCGCTACGCCGACGGCGTCGCGCTCATGACGCCCTTTCACGAGCGCGCGCCCGACGACCTCGACGTCACGCACCAGCTCGCGCTCCACCTCTATCGGTCGGGTCAACAGACGCTCGCGGTGCCGCTCCTCGAGAAGGCCGCCGCCGACCCGAAACGCTTCGACGCCGCCTGGCTCTTGGCCCAGCACTACTATCGCCTGGGCGAATGGCAGGCCGGGATGCCGCACGTCGTCACGTATCAACGCGCGCGCCCCGACGACGTCGACGCGCTCGCGTTGGTTGGCACCTACTACCTCAAGACGGAGCAATTCGACGCCGCGATCGTGGCGCTCGATCGCTACCTCGAGGCGAAACCAGGCAATGTCTCGGCCCGCGTCAACCGCGCCAATGCGCTCTTCCGCAAGGGTGACACCGATCGCGCCGCCGAGGAGTACGAGACGCTGCTCGAACAATTTCCCGAGCGCCTGCGCTACCTCTTCAACCTCGCGGCCGTGCGCATCAAGCAGAAGCGCTGCGGCGAGGCGGTGCTGTTGCTCGATCGCTTCCTGAAGCACGAGCCCAAGAACGGCACGGCGCTCTACTTCCGCGCCGACTGCCTCATGACGATGAAGCGCTGGGACGACGCCAAGGCGGCCTTCGAGCGCGCCGCCTCGGTCGGGGCCGCCAACCCGTGGGTGTACTACGGCCTCTCGCACCTCGCGTGGCGCCGCGGCGCGACCGACGAAGCGATCAAACAGGCCCGCAAAGCCTACGAGCTCGGCCCCAAGATCGCCGAGCTGCCCTCGTGGCTCGGCACCCTGAATCGCAAGGCGGCGCGCGCCAACGAAGCCCTCGCGGCCCACGATGCGGCGATCCAGCTCGAGCCCAAGGAGCCCGCCTACCACGTCGAGCGCGGCCGCGACCTCTGGGCGCTGGGCAGCATCGTCGCCGCGGGACCCGCCTTCGAGACTGCGCGCACGCTCGACCCGCGCACCCCCGGGGCCACCGACGGGGCGGTCGCCGTGGCGATCGCGCTCGGCGTGGAGGCTGCCGCGGGCGGATCGGCCGAGACGGCGGCGACGCACTTTCGACACGCGCTCGAGCTGGATGCGACGTCCGTGCAGGCCCGGGCGAACCTGGCGCTGGTGCTCCTCGCGACCAAGGGGGCGCCGGCGGCGAGCGAGGTGTTGGACGGGGCGGACACAACGACGCGCGCAGCCGCCGACGTCCAGGCCGCCAGCGCGATGGTCGCGCTCGTGCGCGGCGATCTGGAGGCCGCCACGGCGGCGGCCGGCGCGGCGCGCCAAGGGCAGGCGAAGCTCGTGGCGGTCGTGGCGCAGGTCGAGGGCTTCGTCGCGGGCGCCCGCGGCAACTGGGAACTCGCGATCAAAGGATTCGAGGAAGCGGCGCAAGCCCGCAACGGCATGGGCCTCGAGCAGGCGCGCACGCAGGCCTGGTTCGAGCTGGCGCTCGAGCGCCTGGGACGCGGCGAAGCGGGCGGCGCGCGCGAGGCGCTCGGACGTTCGAATCGCGCGGGCGGCAAGCTCGACGCCGAAGACAAGGCCACGCTCGAGTTCGCGATGCAGGCGCTGTCGGTCGTTGCGAGCGAGGCGCCCGAGGTCGCCGCGAAGAACCTCGCAGGCGTGCTCGCGGGCGCGCGCTTCGCGGGCGGCGCCTGGGCGCGCGTGCGCGACATCGGCTATGGCTACGTCGCCTACGGCTACTTGCGCGCGGGCAACGCCGCCGAGGCGCGCACGGCGCTGGGGCGCGTGCGCGAGAAGGGGGCCCTGGGACCCGCCTGGGAAGCGCTCGCGACGTCGGCGGACGACGTCGAAGCGCGGCGCGCGTACGCCGCCGGGAACTTCGCGGGCGCCGAAAAGATCTGGTCGCAGATGGCCGAGCGCGGCGTCGCCGATCCCGCGGTGCAGAACAACCTGGGCGCCGCGCGATTCATGCTCGGACGTGCAAGCGACGCCGAGGCGCTGTGGCAGCCCCTGGCGGCCGCGGGGCAGCCGAGCGAGGCGCTCTTCAACCTCGGCAACGCGCTCGCGCGCCGCGGCGATGCGGCCGGCGGCTGGAAGTTTCTGGCGCGCTACGGCGCGAGCGGGCAACCCGGCGCCGACAAGGCGAAGGAGCGCGCCGACGCCATCGCGCGCCTATTCGGCCTGGGAGGCACGCCATGATCCACACACGCTCGGTTCTCGTGGCGCTCTCGGTGTGCAGTGCAGTCGCGGCCGCCGCCGCCGCCGCCCGCGCCGAGGAGCTGGTCTTCGGCGTCTTCGTCCCCGAGGCGCCCTTCGCGACGAACGCCGAGCGCAGCGCGTGGGCCGAACGCTTCGTCGCCGACGTGGCCGCGCACGCCAAAGGCGCTTTCACCGCACGCGCGCAGGTCTTCGCGCGCCGCGAGGACGCGGCCGGGTTCGCCGGGCGCGTCGACGTGCTCATCGCCGACGGGAACTTCATCGCCGACCGCAGCCTCGAGGTGATCGCCCACGGCGGCGCAACCGCGTCCGTCGCGCTCTATGCGGCCCAGGGCACGAGCGTCGCGGACTTGCGAGGCAAGGTCGTCGCCTTCGCGAGCGCCGGCGCCAACGACGCGAACTTCTACGCGAACACCGCGCTCGCCGGCGAGGTCGCCGCGAGCACGTTCTTCGGCGAGCTACGCGACACCAAGGATGCGACGTCGGCCCTCGGCGCGGTCCGCGCGGGGTCGGCCGCGGCCGCCTTCGCTCCGGCCGGACACCCGGGCGCCGCCGGCCTCAAGCTCCTAGCCCAGGGCGGCACGTTCGCGATCGCGGTCGTCGGCGTCGCCAATACCGCCAAGGTCGCACCCGTGAAAGACGCGCTCCTCGCGGCGCTGGCCGCGTCCGCGGGCGGCGCGCTCGGGACGTTCACAGGCGGACCGGGCGACGCCTACGCGCGCACCAGAGCGGCCCGCGGCAGCCCGCGCGTCCTCACGACGCCGGCCATGTTGGCGGGCGGGGTCGAGGCCAAGCCCGTTGCACCCGCCATCCGCCTCAAGTCGCACGGCAAGCTCCCGGCCGCCGCCGTCGATCTCGGCGCGCTGGCGCGGCCGATCCTGGTCGAGCCGCCATGACCCGCGCCATCCACCTCGTCCTCGGGCCCAACGAATTCGAGCGCGTCGCGACGGCCGTCGCCGCCATCGGCGCGACGCTCGCGTCGGGCGCGCCAGGCGCTGAGTCGGGCGACGGTGCGCTCGTCGTCGTCGACCCCAGGGTCCTCACGCACGCACCCGCGGCGCCGCCCGGTGCGCCGGATGTGGTCGCCGCGGTCGCCGCGGTCGCCGCCCTCAGGGCCTTCGCGGCGGCTCACCCAGGCGCAACCCTGGCCGCGCTCGTCGGCGGACCGCACCCCGTGACACGCGCGATGCTGGCCGACTTCCTGGAGATCGCGAACGTCGCGGCGCTGATTCCGCACGACGCACGCGACCTCGGCGACGCCCTGCATGCGCTCACGCACGCGCCCCGCTTCGGCCTCGATCGCTTCGCACCGACCGCCCGCTTTGCCAGCGAGGTCGGCATGAGCGACGCTCGCGACGCGCTCCTCGACGCCGTCCAGGCGTTCTTGGCGGAGCACGGGATCCGCGCCCGCATGGCGGCGATCGCCGGCGACATCATCGAAGAACTGATCACCAACGCGCTCTACGACGCCCCGGTGGACGCCGCGGGCGTCCGACTCTATGCCGACGTCGATCGCCGCGCGCCGGTCGTACTCGACGCCGCCGCCCGCGCGCACCTCGAGGTCGGCGTCGTCGGCACGACCGTGTACGCGACGATGACCGACCCGCACGGCAGCCTCGAGCCGAGCGCGGTGCGCCGCTTCCTGGTCGACGGCCTGCGCGGCGCGATCTCCGACAAGCCTGGCGGCGCCGGCCTCGGCTTCGCGCGCGTCTATGGCTTGGTCGATCGGCTCGCGATTCAGGTCGTGCCGCGCCAGCGCACCGAGATCCTGATCGCGGTTGAAACCGGAGGCGCCCGGCGCGATCCATCGGTGCATCCGAGTGCCTTCTTGGCAACCGTGGCGCGCTGAGCCGAATCGCAGGCGCTTCAGGCGATTCGGTCTACGCGTCGGCGCTCAGGAACGACGCGAACGCGGTGCTCAGAAAACGCACGACCGTCTGGTTGTCGCCCTCGCCGGGCACGATCAGATCGGCGACCCCGCGCGACGGCCCGACGAAGGCGTCGTGCATCGGGCGCACGGTCTCCTGGTATTGCGAGAGCACGCTGTCGACGTCCCGCCCGCGGTCCGCGATGTCGCGCCGCACGCGCCGGAGCAGGCGCAGATCATCGGGCGTGTCGACGAAGATCTTGAGGTCCATCAGCCCCACCAGCGCGGGCCACACGAACACCAGGATCCCCTCGACGATGACGACGTCGCGCGGCGCGAGCTCGACCCCACCGTCGCTGCGGCGGGCGTGGCGCGCGAAGTCGTAGCTCGGGGTGACCACGGGCTGTCCGCGTCGCAGCGCGCCGACATGCTCGACCAGCAGCGCGTCGTCGAGGCTCTCGGGATGATCGAAGTTCATGCGCGCGCGCACGCCGGCCGAGAGGTGCGCGAGGTCGCGGTAGTAGTTGTCCTGCGACACGAGCGCGCAGCGCTCCTCGCCGATGCGGCGCGCGAGCCGACGCGCGAGCGTGCTCTTGCCGGAGCCGGTGCCGCCCGCGATGCCGACGACGATCGGCCGACGCCCCGACACCGTCACGGGTTTCGCGTCGAAGGGCGGCACATCGGACGGGCTCGGCATTCCGAGCGCCGAGCCTGAGGGACCGCGCGCCGTTCGTCAACCGCCACGCGCACGACGGCACGCCCGCCGCGCCTGTCAGCCGGACACCGACACGCGCCGCACCTCGGCGGTCGTGGGCCGCGGCAGCGCCAGCTGCAGCGCTTGAACGTGCAGCTGCACCTCCTCGCGGTGCTCCTCGGCGCTCGCGTCGTTGAGGTACACCCGATAGTGGTGAAGCGCGGAGCGCAGGCGCCCGACCGCCTCGAGCGCGCGCGCGAAGGCCAGATGGCACTCGGGGAAATCGCCCTTCAAGGCAAGCGCCTGCTGGAAGCTCGTCAGCGCGTCGGCGATCTGGCCGCGCCGCGCCTGCGCCTGACCGATCGCGAAGTGCGCGCGCGCGTGTCCGGGCTCGAGCTCGAGGATCGCATGGTAGGCCTCGAGCGCCTGCGTCGTCTGGCCGCGCTTGAGGTAGCAGTTGCCGAGGTTGTAGTAGGCCTTCACGTAAGTCGGCGACGCCGCGATCGTGAGCCGGTACTGCTCGATGGCCTCGCTGTTGAGATCCATCAGCGCATACACGTAGGCCAGCATGAAGCGCGCCTTGAAGAAGCGCGGCTCCACCGCGAGCGCGCGCCGGAACGCCGCCGCCGCCTGCTGCAGGAGCCCCTTCTCCTTGAGCGCGTGCCCGAGGTTGAAGTAGGCGCGCGCGTGGTCGGGTCGCAGCCGAATCGCCGCCTCGTAAGCGCGCACGGCCAGCTCGATCTCCTGGCACTCGAAGTAGATGTTGCCGAGCGCGAAGGCGTAGTCGGGGTTGCCGGGATCGAAGCGCCGCGCGCGGGCGAACGCGATGCGCGCGTCGTTGAGGTGCCCGAGCGCCGCCAGCGTCGTCCCGAGCGCAAAATGCGCGTGCGCGTCGTCGGGCCCCAGATCGACGGCCAGCGCCAGCTCGGCCCACGCATCTTGCGGACGACCCACGTCGTGCAGCAGCTCCCCGAGCTTGCGCCGCGGCAGCGCCGTCTCCGGCGAGAGCCGGATGCGTGCGCGCCACCACGCGAGCTTGAGTCGAGCCGGAACGAGCTTCATCGTCTGCTCCACCAACGAACCCCACTGCGCGCCCCCCGCGGCCCGCGCGAGCGCCCTTCAGCTCCCATCACAGTACCACGCCGATCGCGGGGGTGGACAGCGCGGGCCCGCATCGGCGGCCCACAATTCTCGCGCCGCCGGCGCCCTGCCGCACTACGTCTCGACGTGCGTCCTGGGCTCGGGCGATCGCGAAGAGCCTTGTCGCGACGTTCATTCCAGCGCATGACACCGCCCCAAGGAAGGTCCCATGTCATTAGACGCGGTCGCAATCGTTGGCATCACCGGCGCGCTCGGGCGCGAGATCCAGGTCGCGCTCGAGACCGACCCCGACGGGATCGGCCGCTTCCTGCCGATCGCCGGCGCGCGCTCGGCCGGCCAATCGGTCCGCTGGCGCGCCGCGTCCCTCCCCGTCATGGGGCTCGGTGACGTGGCGGCCCGCGACATCGACATTGCCCTCCTCGCGTGTCCGGCCGACGTCGCGCGGCGCGAGGCCCCGCGACTCTTGCACGCCGGTGCACGCATCATCGACGCCTCGGGCGCGCTCGGCACCACCCCGACCGCGGCCGGCCTCGACCACCCCGCGACGTGCCACTGGCCGCGCATCGCCTCGTCGAAACCCGACTACGAGCTCGCGCGCGCCTTCGTCCTGCCGTCCCCAATCGCCTCGACGCTCGCCCCGATCCTCGAGGCGGTCGTGCTTGCGGCCCTGACGCGCGCGATGCCGATCCCGGCGCTGCAGTCGGTCGAGGTCACCGCGCTCATGGGCGCCTCCCATGCGGGGCGCGACGGCATCGGCGCCCTCTCGCGCCAGGCCGTTGGGCTGCTCAGCTCGCAGCCGGTGCTCGACCCGCGGCCGTTCCCGCATGGCCTCGCCTTCAACGTGATCGCCCCCTCGGGCAGCGACGCGGTGGTCCTCGAGGCGCGCGCCATCGACGACCTCGTGCGCCTGATTCCGGCGCTCGGCGCCAAGCCCGGCGGCCCGACGATCGCGATTCAGCCGCTCTGGGTCCCGGTCTTTTCCGGGCTCGCCTTGACGATCACCCTGCGCTTCGCGAGCCCCGTGTCGGTCGACGCCGTGACGCGCGCGCTCCGCTCGCACCCGGACTTGGAGCTCGCGCTCGCGACCGAAAACCGTGCGGACGCGGCAAACGCGCCCGTCGCGGAGGCACGCGACGACGGCGCGGACGCGGAACCCGACGCGAGCGACGACCTCGACGAGGACGCGATCGACGCGCCCGACGCGCTCGGCCTGCGCGACACCGTCGACCGCGACCCCGTCCGCCTCAACCATCCGGTCGCCGGCGCACCCCATGAAATCCGGCTGGTCGCGATGGCCGACACGCTGCATCGCACCGCCCTCGCCGCGCAGCTCATGCTGGCCGCGTGGCAGGCGGCGCTCGAGGCCGACGAAGCCGACGCCTGAACTGCCAAATTGGCAGCTATCGGCCACCCGTCGGCCACGTTTGCCAGATTGGCAATCAGGCCGCGTCGACGGCCCTCCGAGCGGTCGGCATCCACCCCGCGCGCCTGCGTCTTTGGTCGTGCCACGAGCGGCCGCGCGCGGTGCCCACCGAAATCGCTGCGGCCGCCGCCAGAGCAGTTGACGCGTGGCATATGGCTTGCTTCGATGCGGCGCCATGACGCCGACCATGCTACGCTTCGCACTCGGTTTCTCGGCGCTCGCGACCTTTGTCGGCACGAGCGCGCGAGCCGATATCACCAACTTCAGCTTCGTCGGAATCAGCGGGGACGGATCGCTGTCCGGCGCACTCGATGACCGCCTCGGCGTCGACGTCGGCGACACCACCCACGCCATCAACATCGAGGACTGCGAAGCCTACGCCGGCGGCTCGGCCACCTTCAAAGTCAAGATCGACCCATTGCCGACCGGCGACTACCAGTACGCCGTCGCGTACGCGCCGCCCGGCAAGACCTGCGACTCGGGCACGGTCAACCCGACCGCGACGGCCGGCTCCTGCTACGTGGTGGCCGCCGAGGAAGATCTGACCGACACCCAGTTCGAGTTCAAGGTCACGTTCGACGACCTCATCGGCAGTGCCTGCGACGCCAAGACGGATGGGACCGCGACCATCTATGTCATCACGGCGCTTGTCGGCGGGACCTCGGTCAGCTCCTCCAAGATTGAGGTCCGCATCGACCTCGAAGCTCCCACCGCCCCCGAGCTCACCAGCGCCACGGGCGGAGATCAGCGTATCGAGCTCGCGTGGACCGACGAGGTCAACGACGAGGACGAGACCGAGTACGAGGTCTATTGGAGTGACGCGACCTTCACCGACGCCACGCTCGCAACGGCCAGCAAGAAGACCGGCATCAGCTCGCTGAGCTATTCGATCGAGTCGTCGCTCGAGAACGGCGTCCTCTACTACGTCGGCGTCGTCGCCGTGGACAAGTACGACAACAAGTCGTCGCTCTCCGCGCTCGAGGAGGCGACCCCGGTTCAGACCACGGACTTCTGGGAGGGCTACCGTGCGGCGGGCGGCCGCGACCCAGGCGGCTGCGGCGCCACGGAAGCCGGCACAAACGGCGCATGGATCCTCGGCGCGCTGGCTGCTTTGGGGTATCTCGGAGTGCGGCGCACGCGGCGCGCGAAGGCTGCCGGACTCGCGCTGGCCATGGCGCTCCTCGCCCCCGCGGTCGGGTCGGATGCACGCGCCGACTCGCCGCGCACGATGATGCTGTCGCTGCACGGTGGCTCGTACCTGCCCGACGTGGACTCCGAGTTCGCGACCGCAACCCCATGGGCGGACGCCTTCGGCACGGGCGGCCTCACGCTGCTGCGCATGGACCTCGACTACGAGCTCTGGCAGGGCTTCGGGACGCTCGCGCTCGGGGCCGGGTTCGGCTACGGCTGGGCCGATGGCCATGCCCGCGCCGTCGACGGCACCGCCGCGACGGACGAGGTCGGCTTCAACCTCGTGCCACTCAGCCTCTCCGTCATCTATCGGTGGGATTGGCTGGCCGTCGAGCACGGCGTCCCGCTCGTCCCGTACGGCAAGTTCGGCGTCACCGCCGGGATCTGGTGGGCCACCGACGGCAAGAACGACGTCAGCAACACCGCCGACGCCGACGGGACGAGCCACGAGGGGCGCGGCGTCAACTGGGGCTGGCACGCGGCCGGCGGCCTCATGTTCCTGCTCGACATCTTCTCGCCCGGCACGGCACGCGGCTTCGACGAGGAGGCCGGCGTCAACAACAGCTACATCTTCGCCGAGTACAGCTACACGAGCCTCGACAACTTCGGTGGCGGCGATGCCATCGTCCTTTCGGACGGCGCGTTCTCGTTCGGACTCGCCTTCGAGTTCTGATGCGCAACATCCTGCTCGTCGCCCAATACGACGGGACCGATTTCGCCGGCTGGCAGCACCAGCCCGAGCAGCGGACGGTCCAGACGACGCTCGCCCACGCGGTCCAGCAAATGGTCGGGCACCCGGTGGAGCTCTTCGCGAGCTCGCGCACGGACTCGGGCGTGCACGCCCGCATGATGCCGGTCAGCTTCGAGACCGAGCGCGATCACATCCGACCGACCGGGTTCATCAAGGGACTCAACTCGCTCTTGCCGGCCGATCTCTCGGTGACCGACGCGCGCGAGGTCCCGCTCGGCTGGCGCCCACGCGACGCGGCGCTCGCCAAGACCTACACCTATCGACTTCAGCTGGGCCCGCGCCACGCGCTCTCGCAGCGCTTCACCTGGTGGCGCCCCAAGGCGCGCCCCGACCTCGCCGCGATGCGCGAGGGAGCCGCCCTCTTGGTCGGCGAGCACGACTTCGCCGCCTTTCGCAGCATCCACTGCGACGCCCACACGACCAAGCGTCGCATCTACGCCATCGACATCTCGGATCCGAGCGCGGATCGCGTCGTGACCATCGTCCTCACCGGCAACGCGTTCCTGCGCAACATGGTCCGCATCATCGCCGGCACGCTGGTCGAGGTGGCCTCCGGACAGCGCTCGGCGGCCTCGATCGCGACGGCGCTCGCCAGTGGCGTCAGGACGGATGCGGGTCCGACGGCACCGGCGTGCGGGTTGACCTTGACGGAGGTACACTTCGAGGGCTACCCGCGCCTTGGCAAACGGGGCGCCCCACCTCCGGGGACGACCGACCTGCCGAGCCCGCCCGAGTCCTAGCCCAAGGCCGCCGCGCCCATGCTCACAGAGCTGCTCGACACGAAGAAGACGCTGATCGTCGTCGGCCCCGGCGGGGTCGGCAAGACGACGACCTCGGCCGCGTTCGCCGTTCATGCGGCACGCCAAGGCAAGAAGGTCCTCGTGCTCACGGTGGATCCGGCGCGCCGTTTGGCGAACGCGCTCGGGCTCAAGGAGCTCGGCAACACCGAGGTGCGCATCGACGATCGCCTATTCGAGGAGGCCGGCGTGCCGCTCCAAGCAGGCCCGAACGGCGAGAAGGGCGCGCTCTTCGGCATGATGCTCGACGTGAAGTCGACGTTCGACGCGCTGATCGACCGCTATGCGCCGAACGCCGATGTGCGTCAGCGCATCATGAACAACCCGTTCTACCAGCAGGCGAGCACGGCGCTGGCGGGCTCGCAAGAGTACATGGCGATGGAGAAGCTGTACGAGATCCGCGAGCAGCGGACGTACGACCTCATCGTGCTCGACACGCCGCCAACGTCGAACGCGCTCGACTTCCTGACGGCGCCCGAGCGGCTCGAGGACTTCTTCGGCTCGCAGACCGCCAAGTGGATGGTCCAGGGGGCCAAGGCCGCGGGGCGCTTCGGCCTGGGCATGCTCAAGCTGAACACGTTCGTCATGCGCGGCCTCAATCGCTTCGTCGGCGCCGACATGCTCCTGAACCTGCTCGAGTTCATCCAGTCGTTCCACGAGATGTATGCGGGCTTCAAGGCGCGCGCTGCGCGGGTGCGCGAGATCCTGCGCTCGCCCGACGTCGCGTTCGTCATCGTGACCTCGACCGATCGCGCGGCAATCGACGAGGCGACGTTCTTCCACGATCAGCTTCTCCGCGGCCAGATGCCCTTCGGTGGCATCCTGGTGAACCGCGTGCGGCAGCCGTACCTCGAGCCCGAGGAGGCCACCGACCTCGGCGCCGAGATCCTCGCGAAGGCCCCGCCGGTCGGGGACCGCGTCGTGCTGGCGCGCGTCGCCAAGACGATCGAGGAGGCGGTGCATGCCTGGGAGATCCTCGCTTACTCCGACCAGCGCGCGGTGGCGGATCTGCGGCGCACGCTCGGCGCGGCCTCGCCCGTGGCAGCGGTGCCGCTCTTCGAGCGCGACGTGCACGACATCGAGACCCTCGCCCGCTACGCCGAGCACGTGGTGTCGGCGATCGCGAAGCGCGTCACGGCTCCGGCTTGACCTCGGGCGCCGGGCCCGCCGGCGCCAGAAGTGAACGGCGTTCACATACCACCGGATCGTCCGGGTTGAGCGCGTAGGCCAGGTCGAGCAGCTCCGGCGGGAAGTCGACGAACGTCACCGAGCCGTCCTCGTTGATGACGAACTCGAACTTGGCGAGCTGCTCCGCCGTCAGCCCCTCGAGCGCTTTCTCGACGTCCACGTCGCCGTCCGGTGCCCCTTGTGCGTCGGCCATCATCGCCTCGTCTGCCTGCGCTCAGAAGATGATCGTGCTCGGAAAATCCTTGTCGGCGCGGAACGGCGTCTTGCCGTCGAAGTACGCCGCGTCGAACCCGTAGACGTCCGAATAGAACACGATGCGCCCGCTCGCGTCGACGCCCGTCGTCACGTAGTCGGTCGAGATCGGGATGCGCTGCGGCAGGGCGAAGTGCTTCTCTTCGCGCTTCTGCAGCACCTCGTCGAACTCCTCGGCGGTCAGCTTCTGCGCATGCTCGATGAGCAGAAAACGCGCGAGGTCGAGCGGGTTCTCGGTGCGCATGCAGCCATGCGAGAAGGCGCGCACGGGGCGCTCGAACAGGCTCTTCTTGGGCGTGTCGTGCATGTAGATCGAGAAGGGATTGGGGAACAGGAACTTCACCTCGCCGAGCGCATTGCCGGGACCCGGGCGCTGCACGACCTGCTCGGTGCCGTCGGGCATCTGCTTCACCTCGAAGTTGTGCGTCTCGTAGTAGTCGGGCTCGTCGACCAGAAGCGTGTCGAGCTCCTGCTCCTTGATGCGCTTGGGCACATTCCACGTCGGGTTGAGGACGACCACCTGCATCTCGGCCGTGAGGAGGCGCGTCTGGTTGAGCTTGCCGCGCTTCCCGGTCTGCGCCTCGGTCTCGGTGTCGTTGTTGCCCACGATCACGCGATGGCGGCGGACGAGCTCGGTGCCTTGGTAGAAGCGCGCCTCCATCGACGGGATGTTGACGCGCACGCGCATCGGGACCTCGCCGAGACGGAACTGGCCCTGATGAAGATCGCTCTCGCGGTAGCGCTGGAGCGAGAGCTGAAGCAGCTGCGCGCGCTCGGCATAGGACCGATTCAGCGACGTGCGCATGACCTTGTCCATCTTGCCGGTCGCTTTGATCTGATGCGTCTCCTGGTACGCCGTCACGGCCGCCGCGAGCTCGGGCCCGTAGATCCCGGTCGGCTCGCCCGTCAGGTATTCCTCCTGGACCAGGCGCGCCTCGAGCCGCTTGATCAGCTCGGCGTCCTTGCCCGGCTTGGTCTTGGCGTTCTTGGGCGGCGCGAGCTTCTCGACCTCCTTCGGAAGCTCGTCCATCGTCGGGTAGAGCTCGGCGTAGTGGCGATAACGGGCGAGCGCCTGCCGCGTCGGCTCGTAATCCGGAAACACGGGAACGACCGACGCGAGGAGCTTGCCCACCGCGCCGGGCGCCCCGAGATCGACGGCCTGCACGAACGTC
Organism: Pseudomonadota bacterium; assembly: GCA_005772945.1. Next base: position 14,112 of record SXIE01000170.1, on the reverse strand, counting down.
TCGACCTGCGCCCCGATGCGCGCGAGCCCGGCCTCGTCGTTCGTGTCCGCGACAAACGGGTGCGCGCGGCGCGCGAAGCGCATGTCGTAGACGAAGCGATAGAGCCGCCAGGCGAGCCCTGCGTCGAGCTCGACGAGCGACGCATTGAGCGCACGCTGCGACGCAAGCACCGCATTGACGCGCTTGCGCGCCTCCGAGAGCGACGCGAGATCGGCCCCACCGAGATCGGCGCCGTCGAGCGCCGCGGCGAGCTGCGCTTCCGATTTGCCGCGATGATCGACGATGAAGCGCCACAGCTTCTGCTCGCCCCCGGGCACCGTCGCGGCGGCCTGGGCAGCGGCGCTGGCGTCGGCGAACGCCTTGGCCGCCTGGCTGAGCTGGTCGAGCGCGTAGGGCTTGGGGTCGAGTCCGTGGCTCGGGACCGCGCCGAGCGCCTCGACGAGCAAGGCCCCGCCCTCGGTCAACTGCCCGCCGTCGGCGAACAGGAAGTGGTTGCCCCCCTTGGTGTAGAGCGTGCGCGTGGGCCGCTGAAAGACGGCCGGCGCCTTGCCGATCGCGGCCTCGAGGCGCCCACTGAAGTCGCCGAGGACGGCCTTTTCTTCGGCGGTCCAGGCCACGTAGATGCGCGCGAGCTCGGTCGCGAGACTGCCGCCGTTTGGCGGATCCGCAATCGGATCGTCCGGCGTTCCCGGCGGCGCCGACGTCGGATCACCTGCGTTCGTCCCGCCACCCTGCCCGCTCTTGCCCGCACCCACCGTGGGCAGCGGCTTCTTCCCGCCACCCACGCGCTTGGTCGCCTGCGGCGCGCCGGTGCCTTGATGGGCACCGCCTTGGTTGGGCTTGGGTCCCTTCTCGCACGCCGCCACGACGAGCCATGCGCAAGGAAGCAGGAGCCACGAAGACTTCGACGTCATGCAGGAACCCTCGCCATGGGAGGCCGACCGGAGCCGCTAACGACCTGACGGTCGCGCGTCATCCAGTGCACGGTCCTGATATAGGGCGACGGGCGGCGCTTGGCGAATTCGTCGCGGGCAAGCGCTTCAAAGGCTGCCCCGTTTCCGTGGGGCCCCATCCCCACTCGCTGCTCCGAGCTTCGCTCGGCGCGCTCTTCGCGAACGAAAAATGGACACCACAACGCGCCGCGTTAGGTTTGGCCGCAGCATCGCTCGCCACGATGCCCAAGGACCAGCATGACCAGCCTCTTCTCGGATTCGTTGCGTCGCATCCTCGGCACCTCGCAGCCTGCGCCGCCGCCCATCCGTCCGACGCCCGTGTCCCCGGCGGCCGCGCCCGAAGCCGCGCGCGGCCCGTACAAGGCCGAGGTGATCGCGGTCTGCGCGCAAAAGGGCGGGGTCGGCAAGACGACCACCGCCGTCAATCTCGCGGCCGGACTCGCGCTCGGCGGCAAGCGCGTCCTGCTCCTCGACATGGACCCGCAGGGCCACTGCGGACTCGCGCTGCGCGCCGAGATCCCGGCCGCCGCCGCGACGCACGGGCGCACGCGCCTCTCGGAGCTCCTCATCCACCGGCGCGTCGACATCCACGCGGCCGCTTTCGACACGCTCATCCCGAACCTGCGCCTCTGCCCGTCAGACAAGGAGCTCGCGCAAGCCGAAGGCACGCTCGCCGGGCGCATCGGCAAGGAGTTCATCCTGCGCGCGGCCCTGAAGAGCGCCAAGACCTTCGCCGAGGTGATCGTCATCGACTGCCCGCCCAACCTCGGCACCCTCACGCTCAACGCGCTCCTGGCGTCCGACTGGCTGCTCGCCCCCTGCGACATGTCGACGCTCTCGGTCGAGGGTGTCGGCGACATCTTCGCGACCGTCGAGACGATCCGCGACACGCTCGGGCATCACCTGTCCGTCCTCGGCGTCGTCCGGACACGCTTCGATCAGAAGAACAAGAAGGTGAACGACGCGGTCGAGGCGACGCTCGCCGAGTGGTCGCGCCACCTCGTCCCGACGCGCGTCCCGGTCAACACGGCGCTCGCGCAGGCCCAGCTCGCGGGCACTTGCATCTTCAAGCACGATCCCGACTGCCGCGGCTCGAAGGCCTACCTCGAGATCACCGCCGAGGTGATTCGGCGCATCGGACTCTGAGGTCCTGCCCGCGCCCGCGCAGCCCGAAGAGCGCGCGAGAGTCGCTCAGGCCGCGCCGCGCATCCGCCCGAGCTCGCGCCAGGTGAGCATGCGTCCGAGCTCGCTGCTCCACACCGCGAGGCGAAGGCACGCGAGGACGTCCCGCGGGCGCCACGTGGTCGTGCCGGGATCCTGCAGCTCGGGGATCGCCGCCATCGTCTCGGGCAGGCGGTAGAACGGGATCCGATGATTGAGGTGGTGCACGTGGTGGTAGCCGATATTGCCGGTGACCCAGTGCATGAAGCGGCTCATCTTGAAGAGGCTCGAAGCCCTGAGCGCGGCGTGCGTGTAGTCCCATTGCTCGCCCTCGCGCAGCTGCATCATGGGGAAATTGTGCTGCGCGTAGAACAGGTAGCTGCCCAGACCGCTCGTCACGATGAGCGGCAGGATCCCCACGGTGAAGGCCGTGAGCCAACCCAGCCACAGACCGAGCCCGACGATGACGCCCGCATGAACCAACACCGCCACGAGGCCGCTCCAGTGGCGCCGCTTCGCGCTCACGCTCTTGAACAGGAACGGGATGAGCGAGAGGCCGAAGATGAAGAACGTCACGTAGGCCGGGAAGATGACGAGCGGATGACGCTGCGCGCGATACGCGAAGCGCTCGCCGCGTGACATCGCGCGCCAGGTCTCCACGTTCACGACCGGCAGCGTGCCGATCGACTGCGCCGTCAGCTGCGCGTTGTGCTTGTGGTGATGGTTGTGGGTCTCGCGCCAGACCGAGCGCGGCGCCAGCATGTACGTGCCCAGCGCGGTCATGATGACCTCGGCCGTCCGCGACCCGCGGAAGATCGCGCCATGCAGGTAGTCGTGGTAGAAGATGAACGGGCGCATGAACGCGAGCCCGGTCGCGAGGCCGGCCAGCACCTTGAGCGGCCAGAGCCGATCGGGAATCAGCGCGGTCAGGACGTTCAGCCCGAGCAGCACCGCCATCGTCACGGCCAGGAGGCGCCAGCTCTTGGCGCGATCTTCCTCGGCAAACGGGCGAACGGCTTGGTTGAGCTGCGCGCCGGTGCGGAGCTGCGGGGAACGCACGCGTTCAGGAAAGGTCAGAGCCACAAAAACACACGCGTCCACGTAGGTAGATAGACCACGGGCGGCCAAGACCCATGTCTCGCCGCCCGTGAAGTTCGTCCGCGAAAGGCGCGGCGCACAAGGCAACCGCGCACCGGGCGCGAACGCGATCGTCGAAGCGCGGCAACCGCCCGTGGCGACGCCAGCCCTCCAACCCGTCCTGGCTTAGTAGCGCGGACCGCCACGACCACGGCCACCGCCGCCGCCGCCGCCGTCACGCCCACCGCCGCCGCCGAAGCGACCACCGCCGCCGCCGCCGCCGCCACCCGACTTCTCCTGAGCCTCATTCACGCGGACGGTGCGGCCGTCGAGGGACTTGCCGTCCATCCCCGACATCGCGGCCTCGGCGGCCGACGAATCGGTGAAGGTGACGAACCCAAAACCACGCGACCGACCGGTCTCGCGATCCATGACAACCTTGGCCTCAGTCACTTCGCCGTACTGGGCGAAGGCCTGGTGCAGGCTGTGATCCGTGGTGTTCCAGTCCAAGCCACCAACAAAGAGCTTCTTCGACATGATTACTACTCTGCGCCTCACCCGCTGTGCGAGCTGCGCCCTCTGGGCCCGAGGCACGAGCCCTCGGAGAAAAACGTATTCGGCGCTAACTGCCACCCCGACGCGGATCGTGAAGGATCTTATGTCGAGGGCTTGCGCGCTCGGTGCTGCAAGCGAACGCGCCAGGTATACACGCGGTCGCGGAGGAACGCCAGGGGTTTGACCCTCGCGCGCCGCGCTTTTTTTGCCACGACGCGACCCCCGACGGAGAGCCTTGGCGACGTCGCAGCACTGTGGCCTATCATGCGCCCGCGATGCACACGGCCACCCAGGCGCTCGTCTTCGCCGCCGCAATCGTCGCGTTCGCCGTGCTGGCCATTCCATGGCTGGCGCGCGTCGGTGCCGCGGGCGCTCGGCGCCTGGGCTGGACGCGCGCGGGGCGTGCTGCGGCACGCGTCCTGGCGCTCACGACGCTCAGCGCGGACCCGCGCGCGCGGATACGCATCGGCCTCGCGCCGTTCGGCACGCGCGCCGCAGCCGCCGGGCGGGCCGCCGAGCGGGCCCTCGCGCGCCTCGCGGCGCCTGACGTGGCCATGATGACGATGGCCGTCAACGCGTACATCTTCGCAGGCCGCTACCGCGACGCCCTCGCGGTCGAGGCCGCGTGGGACGACGCAACGCGCGCCACTCTCGCCGCCGACGCGAGCTGGCCCATCCTTCAGATCAACCTCGCCGAGGCCGAGTACAACCTGGGCCACTGGGACCGCGCCGCCGCACGGCTCCTCGCGATCGAAGCCGACGCCCGCGCGGGCGACCCGCTCACCCGCGCCGCCTTCGCGATGCAGTCCGCCTGGATCGCGGCGCACACCGGCCGCCCCGATGCCCTCGCGATCGCCGCAACCTGCTCGGCGCCCGACCTCGGACCCGACTACCGATCGGAGTACCACTTCGTCCACGCCGCCGCCCACCTGGCCGCCGGCCAGTTCCCCGAGGCGCGCGCGCATGCCTTGCGCGGGCTCGCGGTGCGGCGGCGGCGCTCGAGTGAACGCAATTCACACTTCCTCCTCGGGCGCATCGCCGCCGCCGCCGGGGACCCCGCGACGGCCTGCACCCACTTCGCACGCGGGGCCGCGCATCCGTATCGGGGCCAGGGCGGTCCCGAGCTCCTCCTCTATGGTGAGCTGCTCGCCGCCGCCGGCGATACCTCGGGCGCTCGGCGCGCCTTCGCCTGGGCGGCCGAGCGCGATCCCGAGAGCCCCGCAGCCGACGTCACACGCGCACGCCTCGACCCTCCGCGCGGCCTTCCCTGACGGCCAGCGGCGCCCCAAACCGCGCGTGGACTTCGCCCCGACCCTCTGTTACGGTCCGCCCCCGGCGGCCTCGGGCCACGCGCGGGAACCCAAGCGACATGAGCCTGAAACACCTCATCCCCTCGTTCCGCGCGCGCTACCGTTTCCTCGAGCGATCCGTCGCGGCCGCCGCCGAGAGCAGTGCCCTTGGCCGCGTGCTCAACGTCGGCTGCGGCGAAGGTGACTTCGACGCCATGCTGCGCGCGCATTGCGGCGAGCTCGTGTGCGTCGACCTGTCGGAAACCGACATCGCCCACGCCCGCGCGCGCAACGCCGACACGCCGGGGCTCCACTATGCCGTGGAAGACGCCCTCGCGCTGAGCTTCGCGTCGGGCAGCTTCGATCTCGTCTGCTGCACCGAGGTCATCGAGCACGTCCGCGACCCCGTCGCGCTCCTGCGCGAGCTCGCGCGCGTCGCCGGCCGCGGCCATACGATCGTCCTGACGGCCCCCAATCGTGACTTCCCGGTGACCTACGACCCGATCAACCGCGTCCTCGCACGCCTCGGAAAGCACCTGCCGATCGGCGGCTACGCCTACGGCCACACCTGGCTCGTCGACGATGCCGAGTTCCGCGGTTGGTGCGCCGCGATCGGCCTCGACGTGGTCGCCAGCGAGCGCCTGACGGGCGCCGTCGCGGCGCTTCCCGAGGCTTACACCTTGGGCCTCCTGCAGGCACTCCTCAAGGCCAACGCCAAGAACGACGGTGGCCCCGGACGCGCCTTCGCGCTCAAGCCGAACGCCACGCGCGCGCCGTGGTTGGCCCGCGTGACCGACCGCGTCAATGCGCTCGACCGCGCTCGCCTCGCGCGCGGCGCGCCGTCGGTCGGCCTGGGCTACGTCCTGAGGGTTCGATGACGACGGCCGCCGACGCCGGAAGTGGCAGGACTGCGAGTCCTGCCAATCCTGAACCTCTGCCCGCGCTCGCTGTCCCGCCCCCCACCTCGTCGCGGCGCAGCCTGTGGATCACGCTCTTTTGCGCGGCTTCCTACCTCTGGGCCTTCAACGCCCAGCCCGCCGCCAACAACCCGAACGAGAACGTGCGCCTCTACATGACGGCCGCCATGGTCGACGACGGCACCTACGTCATCGACCACCAGCGCGCCCTCTGGGGTTGGTGCAACGATGCGGGCGTTCGCGACGGCCACTACTACAGCGTCAAGGCCCCCGGCACGAGCTTCCTCGGCGTCCCAGGCTATGCGGCCTACCGCGCCTTCGTCGCCGTCACCGGCGCCACGCTCGACAAGGAAGCGGCGCTCTGGGCGGGCCGCTTTTCGGCGACCATCCTGCCGTCCCTCCTCTTCCTTTTCTTCTTCCATCGCTGGCTGGCGCGCCGCACGCGCTCGCCCTGGACGGCCGACATCGTCACCGTCGCACTTGCATTGGGATGCAACTTTGCGACGTATGCGACCTCCTACGCGAGCCATGCCCCTAGCGCCGCCTGCGCCTTCGGCGCGTTCATGCTGATCGTGAACGCGCGCGAGGCCGCGCGGATCCGGGCCAGCCACGCCTTCCTCGCGGGCCTCCTGACCGCGGGCGTCACCTTCTTCGAGTACCACGGCGCGCTGACCACGCTGCTCCTCGGCGGCTTCGCCCTCCTCTCGATCCGCCCCTGGCGGCAGCTCGCGCCCTACCTCGCGGGCGGCCTCGTCATCGCCGGCATCATGATGCACTTTCACGCCACGGCGTTCGGCGGCCCCTTCACGCCCGGCCACCTCTTCGTCGAGAACGAGGCCTTTCGCGCCGGCCATCAAGAAGGCCTCTACGGCGCGAGCAGCTTCCACGCCGAAGGCGCGCTCAAGCTCCTGGTCGGCCCCTATCACGGGCTCTTCGGGACCGCCGCGTTCTTCCTCTTGGCCCTCCCCGGCTTCGCCCTCCTCCTCCGCAAGGCGCGCCCGGCCACCCCGGGTGCGCTGACTTCGCCGCCCGCGCCCCGCCCCGCCGTGCGCCTCGCGGCCCTGGTCGCGGTCGCTATCTGCGTCTGCTCGTGGCTCCTCATCGCGTTCTTCAACATCTGGCACGCCGGCTGGTCGATCGGTCCGAGGTACCTGACGCACCTCTATCCGTTCCTGGCGTGGGGCGCCGCGACCGCTATCGACGCGGCCCTCACGCGCTGGCCGCGCGTCGCACCGGGCGTGGTCGTCGGGCTCCTCGCGGCCGCGCTCGTGTCCGCCGGCATCCCCTCGATCTGGTATCCGCACCCGCCGCCCGAATTCGAGCGCCCCCTCGGGCAGCTCTACGCGACGCTCCTCGATCACGGCTACGCGCCGCGCAACGTCGGCCAGCTCCTCGGCCTTCACGGCACGCTGTCGATGCTCCCGCTCATCCTCGCGTGGGCGGCGCTGGTCGCGTGGTTCCTCGTGCGCGGCGCGACGCTGCGCGCCTGGGCCGTGCGCGTCCCGGTCGCCGTCGCCGTCGGCGTCGCGGTGCTGCTGCCACTCACCGTCGGCACCGGCGACCTCGGCCCGCAGCACCGCAAGGGGCTCGATTACGTCACCCGCAACTGGACCCCCGCCGACGACAACGACGTCGCCCGCCTCCGGGCGCGCCTCGAGAAGGACGGCGGCACCCCCGAAGAGTGGACGGAGCTCGCCGACCTCTACACCGCCGAGGGACGCGACGCCGACGCCCGACGTGCGACGCGGCTCGGACGCCGCCCCCAGCGACCGCACTGACGACGGCCGTCAGAATCGAATCCGATCTGAGATCGGATCGGAGCGCACGCGAGGTCGCATCCGCGGCCCCGAGCATGCCCGAGTCCAGGCGCCTGGGAAAATGCGCCCCAGCGGGCCGGTCCACCGGATCTCTGATTGCGTCCGAGGGCGCGCCACCGGTAGGATTCGCACACCTAGGAGGGGGGGTCGGCGCCAACCGCACATGAGGCACACCCTTGTCCGAGACCGCTCAGACCCGCCCCCTGGCGTCCCGCGCCATTCAACGTGCGACCACGCCCGAGCGCGCGACGACTCCGGACACCGTCTCGCCGCATCACGCGCAGCTACGCGCGGCCTTGCGCGGGCAGGACTTCGCCACGCAGATGGCGATCCTCAGTCCGATTCAGAGGAAGGCCAACGGAGAAAGCGCCGGGCACGGCGGTCCGGGTGTCGATGGGACCATTGTTCCAGCCGGACCGCCGACCGTGCCGACGGCGGAGGACTTTCGGGCGTTCGAGGCGACGCTGGATCCGCGCATCGTGCGGGCTGTGCACCAGCAGGGCGCGACGCTGACCGTTGCGACGTTGCCGACCGCGGTGACGCAACGCGCGGCGATTTGGTTTGGGGCGGAGACCGCGACCGTCCTCGCGGCCTATCTCGACTACTGCCGTGGGGACGTGGCAACGACCGAGGCCGCCCGCGGCGACGCGACCGACGACGAGGATGGCGTGACGCGAACCGAGGGCTCGACCCCGCTCGGTGTGCCGGCCGGCGACGGGTCGGAGTTGGCGCTCCTCGACGAAAGCCCCTCGGGGACGGTCGGCTATGCGAGCTGGCTCTTGCGCGCGCGGGATGCGGGTTTCGTGCGCTTCAAATATCACGGCTCGCAGGTCGAGTCGCTGGCCGACGGCAAGCGGGTGCCGAACCTGGAGGCCGACAAGAACGACGTCGACATCCTTCAGGTCGAGGTCGATCTGGTGAAGGCGCGCATTCGCAAGTGGCTGGAGCACGGCGGCGACAAGAACCCGATCGCGTTCGGCAGCATGATCCGAGCGCGGGGGAACCCGAAGAAGGCCGACGTGCACAGTAACGGTGGGGCGATCGACATCAACGACCTGTCGCAGACGACGACGGTCGAGCCCGTGATCGAGCTGCTCCTCGCGCTCGACGGGAACACCGATCGCTCCTACGGCGTCGGCCTTCCGTTCCAGGGCGAGTTCTTCGACCCTGCCGACGACATCGCGCGCAGCAAGAAGAAGGCCGAGGCCGAGGCGGGCGGGGCGAGCCAGATCAGCCTGAATGACAAGGTCCAGAATGGCTCGACTTACGCGTTCGACGCAACCGCGTCGAAGCGTGGCGCGGCGTGGATCTGGACCACCACGAAACGCGACGCGAACACCGCGTACACGCGCCTCAAGAGCGCCAAGCTGAAGTCGACCTTCGCGGATCTCCGCACGAAGGGTTTCTCGTTCGACATCTTCCCGGACAACGACGACCACATGCACCTCGATCGTCGCTGATCGCCCGGGCCGACACGCGAGATCGGGTGCATCGCTGCCCGGCGTCGGGATGGACGCGCGCGCCACCGCATCGTGCGAACCATCCGGAGCCGCATTCCAGGCCGCCGAGAGCCCCTTCACACGCGTCTCGACACCGCGGGGGTGTTCCACTATATTCCCGCGCCTCGAATTCGCGGGCAGGCGCTCGGCGCGCACTTCGCGAACGATTTGCGGGCAGCCCCGCTCCAGGGTCCGATCCGGACCCACGCCGGGCCTTCGCGAAAGATCCGCCCGCCCCATCCGCCGGGCACTGGAGTAGCGCGCGTTGGACACCCTCCTGAGCAAACGACGACTCTTCCTCGGGATCGGTCTCACGACCGCCGCGACCCTGATGCTGCAGCTCACGCTGACCCGCATCTTCTCGGTCGTGATGTACTACCACTTCGCGTTCCTCGCGATTTCGCTGGCCCTCTTCGGGCTCGGGGCCGCCGGCGTCTACGTCTACCTGCGCCCCAAGCTCTCGGACCCCGCGAAGCTCGCCGCGCGCCTCACGCGCTACGGGCTCCTCTCGGGCGTCTTCAGTGCCGTCACCGTCTACTTCCTCCTCCAACAGAACGTGGGCCTCGACGTCGGCACCGCCAACAGCAAGACCCTGACCTTCATCTACCTCGTCGCCGCCCTGCCCTTTCTGTTCTCGGGCATGGTCGTCACCCTCATCATCAACCACCTGCGCGCCGAGATGACGCGCGTCTATTTCTACGACCTGGTCGGCGCCGGCCTCGGCTGCCTCGTTCTCATCCCGCTGCTCGATCTGATGGGCGGACCGTCGACCGTGCTCCTGTCGGGCTTCATCTTCATGGCCGCCGGCGCCCTCTTCTGGGATAGCCAGCCCTCGGCGACGCGCTGGAAGACCCCCGGCGGCATCGCGACCCTCGCGGTGTGCGCCGTCGGCCTCGGCGTCACGGTCCTCAACACCGCGTCGCCGTTCCTCCACATCCCGTCGGTCAAGGGCACCAACGAAGGGGCCGTCCTCTTCTCGGGCTGGAACAGCTTCTCGCGCGTGACGGTCGAGAAGGCCGACGAAGACTTCCACTGGCTCAAATACGACTCGTCGGCGGCCACGCGCATCTTTTCGAAAGCGGTCGCCGACAACAACTGGGAGCCGCCGCGCCGCGACAGCGAGGTCCGCGTCGCCAGCATGGTCTACAGCCTGCGCAAGCCCGGACCGCTCCTCATCATCGGGCCGGGCGGCGGCGCCGACGTCATCTCGGCGCTCTACTTCGGGCACAAGGAGATCTACGGCGTCGAGCTCAACCCCATCACCGTCAATGACGTGATGAAGGGGCAATTCAAGGAGTGGACGGGCGACCTCTACAATCGGCCCGAAGTGCACGTGGAGGTCGGCGAGGGTCGCAGCTTCGTGCGCAGCTCGGACAAGCGCTACAGCTCGATCCAAGCGACGCTCGTCGACACCTGGGCCGCCACCGCGGCCGGCGCCTTCACGCTCGCCGAGAACCTCCTCTACACCCAGGAGGCCTTCACCGACTTCATCGGGCACCTCACCGACGACGGTATCCTGACGATGACGCGCTGGAGCGGCGTCCAGTTCCAGCGCCTCCTGGTCCTGGGTCGCGCCGCGCTCGACGAGCTCGGGATCACCGACCACGCAGCCCACTTCTACGTCGCCGCCGATCACCGTATGGCGACGTTTCTCCTCAAGAAGACGCCCTTCACCGCCGAGGAGGTCGCGTCCCTCGACGCCTACGTGCGCTCGAGCCACCTGACCCGTATCTACTCGCCGCTGGGCCCGCCGCAGAAGAACCCGCAGACCGAGCTCATCCGCGCCGCAAACTGGCACCAATCGGTCGAGGACGCCGTCGAGGACATCAGCCCGCCGACCGACAACCGCCCGTTCTTCTTCTACACCGTGAAGCCCAAGGACATCTTCAGCGCGCTCGGCAAGGCCGGCCAGATGGGCGAGAGCAACCTCGGCCTGCTGCTCCTCTTCATCGTCGTCGGCGTCGTCGGCGTTCTGGTGCTGGTCTTTCTCTTCCTGCCGCTCTTCGTGCTCCGGCGCGACGTCCTGCGAGGGGACCGAGGCGGCAAGACACGCTACCTCATCTACTTCCTCATGCTCGGGGCCGGCTTCATCACGATCGAGATGGCCCTCATGCAGGAGTTCGTCCTCTTCCTCGGACATCCGACGTTCTCACTCGTGGTCATCCTCTTCTCGCTCCTCATCAGCAGCGGCATCGGCAGCTTCCTCTGCCGCAACATCCCGCCCGAGCGCCTCAATCAAGCCGTCGGCCGCAACATCCTCCTGCTCGCCGGCGCGCTCGCCCTCTCGCTCCTCTTGGTCCCGCTCATCACCGGCGCCGGCGTCGGCCTGCCGCTCGCCCTGCGCATGATCATCACGGTGCTCATCATCGCGCCGCTCGGCCTCATCATGGGGACGCTCCTGCCGATGGGCGTCCAGGGCGCCGGCGACCGCTTCGGCGCGATCGTCCCGTGGGCCTGGGGCCTCAACGGCGCGACGTCCGTCTTCGGCTCGGTGCTCGCCCTCGCCATCGCGATGAACGTCGGGTTCAAGGTGACGCTCGTCATCGGCATCGGCTGCTACCTCATCGGCTGGGTGGCCGTACGCAAGCTCCTCGGCCCGAACGCCGACGCGGTGGTGGCACCCGCCGCGGCCCCCGCGGGCACGCCCCCGTCCGCGCCCCAGTCCGCCAGTGACGTACCGGTTGGCTGAAGGCATCGAGTCGCCGGCGCGGCGCGGCCTCCCGCGCGTCAAGCGCTGGTTTCTCGGGTGCTTCGCGGCGCTCGTCCTCAGCCAGACGTTCCTCGCGTTCATGGGCTCGGGCGACCGCTTCTGCGTCGGCCACAACGGCTACAACAGCTCGGCCTACCTGCAGGCGGCGCGCAACACGCTGCGCTGGGGCGCGCTCTTCCCGGTCCAGTATTACACGGGTCAGACCCCGCCCACGCCTGCAGACGGCTACACGCACCATCCGCTCGCGATGCATCTGCACAACGTCGTGTCACTCGAGCTCTTCGGCGATCACGAGGCCTCGGTGCGCGTGGTGCCGGCGTTCTTCGGCGTGCTCGCCCTCATCGCCCTCGTCCTGGTCGTGCGTCGGCTCTATGGCGACGCAACCGCGCTCGTGGCCGGGGCGATCTACGTCGTGTCGCCCATCAACGCGATCTTCACGAACATGTCGAACCACGAGAACGGGTTCATCTTCTGGACGCTGCTCTTCGGGCTCGCCTACCTGCGCTTCATCGAGGCGCGGGCCCCGTCGGCCCCGCCGGCCCCGTCCGACGCCGCGCCGCCGACCCTCGTGAACGCCGCCCCGCCGTACGCCCCTGCGCCCCGACCGCGCTGGGGACGCTGGTATGCGTTTCTCCTCGTCGCCTTTTTCTGGTCGGCGATGTGGGACTGGCCTTCGTACTATTGCGCGCTCATCGTGGCGTGCCATTGGTTCGCGGTCGTGCTCGCGAAGTACCGCCAAACGCGCGCGGACGGCGACGCCACGACCCGACGCCGCCTCCGTCGGATAGCGCCGGATCTCGGGCTCCTCGCCGGCTTCTCGGTGCTCGTGCTCGGGCTCTTCGTCGGGCACTTCCTGCTCGTCGGCGCCGTGGTCGGGACGACCGACGAGCTGCAGGGCGTCTTCCGCGCGCGACAAGGGGTATCGACGGCCGCCCTGAGCCACCACCTCGAGGTCGTGCCCGTCCTCATGTTCACCGTGCCCATCCTGGTGGTTGCCGGCGGTTGGCTCCTCCACCGCGCGTGGCTCGCCGTCCGCGGGCGCTTCGCGCGCCGTGACATCCTCGCGCTCACGTTCGCGATCGCCGGACTCCTTCACTACTACATCTTTCGCGGCACGGCCGTCGTGCACGAGTACTGGGGCTGGACGCTGGTCCCGTTCGTGTCGATCGTCTGCGCTCACGTCCTCGTGCAATCCGTGAAATGCGTTCACACATGGCTCGGTGCGCGCCTGGCGACCCGCCCGCGAGCGTGGCGACGCACCGCGATCATCGTTGCCAGCGCCGCCGTCGTGGCCGTCGTCGCCCTGCCGCTCGGCGAGCGCTTCCTCGATCTGGTGCCGCGCGGGCGGGCCGTCGGCGGCTCGCTCTGGTTCGGGGTCGAGCCGACGCGCCCGCGCATGGCGCCCTACGTCTCGGGGCGCGACATGGCGCGCTTCATGGCCGAGGTCAACGCCGCCACGACACGCAACGTGGGCGTCATCATGGATCCGGCGTTTCGCGGCACCTTCCCGTACGAGCCGCGCGTGGAGATCACGCTCGATCGCGAGATCGTCGTGCAGACGTGGAGCGGCGTCCTGCCGACGCGCCTCGGGATCACCGAGGGCTGGGTCTACATCGCGCCACGCCGGCGCCTCAGCGAGCGCCGCCTCGCGCAGCTTGCGAACGAACACCCGGTGTACCTCTACGACGGCTTCGTGATGGTCGACCTGCGCCGCGCCGGCATCGCCGTCCGTGTCTTCGAAAGCGAGCCCGCGGAGCGATCGCTCTGGACCTGGTACTGGGAGGGGCCCTGGGCCGACGCGGTGACGCCGGTTGCGCAGCCCGCCGAAGAGGCGCGCCTCGAGGCGAAGGCTCGCTCGTATCGCGCCGGTCCCTGAGCGCGCGCGGCGCCTTCGTCGCGGCGGCGGCACGCGGCCACGCTTGACAGCGCGGGCGGCGACCGCGAGAAGGTCATTTTTGAACGGGGGTCGCCGATGGCTGGTTTCGCGAGTGGTTCTAGGCGGTTGGCGTGGGTTGGGGCAGCGCTCGTCGGGTGCGGCGGCGATGGGGGCCACAGCCAGCAGCAAGGCGGCGGTGGCGGCAATCAAGGCTGACGGGGCACTCCCCCTCGTCCTTTGGGAGAGGGTGGTGGGGCG
>SXIE01000169.1 GCA_005772945.1 Pseudomonadota bacterium | reverse complement strand
GCAAGATTCCGATCGTCTTTCTTGCCCATGATGTCCTCACGCCGCCCGAGTCGAACGACGCTTTCCGACCGCGGTCCTCAAGAGCTGCCGCCGGATCGCATGAACCAGCTTGTTGTAGCCCGCGAGCACCGGCGCGAGCGGCCGCAGGCGCGCCGGCAGAACATATTGCGTGAGTTCGATCGCGACCCCGTCCGGGCCGCCGACGTACGCGTAACGAATGAGGCCCGACTCGCGCGCGGACTGCAGCACCTCGACGCCGGCCGCCGCCAGCCCGGCCAACGTCGCCTCGAGGTCCGCTACATTGAAGCCGATGTGCGCCAGCCCATACGGCCCCGCGGCGGCACCGTCCGTCGCGCCACCAGCCGCGCCCCGCTCGCGCGCGCGCGCGACCAAGACCCGCGGCGCCACGCTCACCACGAGCAGCTGGCCGCCCAAGACGAGGACGTGGTTGTCGTCGCCGTCGGCGTTCGTGATGGCGCCCACCCGCTCCGCACCGAAGTGCCCCGTGTAGAACGCGATCGCGCGCTCGGGGTCGGCCGCGTACACGTGCACGTGATCAAAGGATAGGACGTTCATCGACACCTCGGCCCCAGGACGCCGCGACCGTATCAGACCGGGCCCGGCACGCGAAGCGTGTAGGCCGCCGCGCGCGACTTTCGCTGGCACAGCGGCCCCGAACGTGGCATGGGCGACCCCATGACGACCCCAACGACCATCGACACGTTTGCCACCGAACAAGCCCGCAGCTATTTCGCCGAGTGGCTGGCGGACCCGACGGGCGACTTCCTCAACGACACGTTCGAGGTCGACGACGACGACGCGGACGAGCTGACGGACGCCCTGTTCGCGGCCGAGATCGTCGCGGCCCAGATCGCCCAGCCCGCCGCCGGCCTGCCCGAGGCCGTCAAAGAGTCGGTCAAAGGCAAGCCGGTCCCCAACAAGAAGCTGCTCGCACGCGCCCGCACGGCCGTTCGCAAGGCCCAGAGCACCGAGTGCGTGCTCCACGCCAAGTGGCAAGCCGAGGGCACCGAGGCCGCCTGGCTGGCGGCCGTCAATAACCTCATCGGCCGGCTGACCTAGCGGGCTGTTGAAAACGGCCTGCGGCCATTCGTTGGCACACAGGCCCTTCGAGCGCGCGTCAAGCCACCGGTAAGTGCGCCCCCCCCATCGCCTTGGCAAACCCCGCGGCGATCTGCGCCCCATACGGTAGCGGGACCACCGGCAGCGGCTTCGGCTTGAGCAGGAAGAGCCAGTCGCCCGTCATCGCGCTGTAGGTCACGCGCGACCCGAGCATCGACCCCGCAAACCCGGGCGAGAACGAGTCCTGCCCCGTGAGCCACAGGTTCTCGATGGCGGTCTTGGGCCGCAGCCAGTGCGTGTGCTTGACGAAGCGATCGGCGCTCGACTCGAGCCCGAGCGAGCACGACTGCCACGCGCGCGGATTGCAGCCCATCGGCAGCCCGGCACGAATATACGACGGCGTCTTGCCAGCCAGCTGCGGGATGCGCGCGATGGTCCGCCTGAGCAGCATCTCCTGGAGCTCGGCCTCGAACTTCTTCTTGAAGGCCGGGTCCTTCTCGCAGCGCTCGACCCACGCGTACGGCGCCTCGCCGAGCACCACGACCGTCGACTTCCCCGGATAACGCTCGCCGTGAACCGGGTCGCGCGACGACGGGCACAGCATATACAGACCGGCCGACTCGAGGTCGCGCTCGCGCTTGTAACGCGCGTCGGTCGTCTCGATATCATACGACGGCAGATCCCAGATGATCTCCTTGGGGAGCCCCAGATCCTCGTCGTACCCAAGGAGCATATAAAGGTGCACCACACTCGGGCGCACCTCCTTGAACTTGTCCGGGTACCCGTGGCGCGCCGACACCGCCGGATCGAGCAGCTCGACCAGCGTCGTGTAGCCGCCCGCGTCGCTGATGACGAGCGGCGCGTAGATCTTCTCGCCCGTCTCGAGCTCGACGCCCGTCGCACGATTCCCGTCGACCAGAATCCGGCGCACCGCCGCGTCGACCGCCAGCTGCCCGCCCGCCGCCTCGACGATCGGCACGACGCATTCGGCGATCTGGCCAGGCCCGCCGACGGGGTAATACGCGCCGTAGCGATAGTGAAAGAGGTTCACCGCGTGGAACGCGAACGGCGAGTTCTCGGGCGTCACGCCGTGGTTGCCGTACATGTAGCAGAAGATGGACGCGAGCTTGTCCGGGAACTGAAGGTCGTCCTTCAGGACGCGCGCCGTCTTCTTCTCCATGTACTTGCGCCATGCGCCGCCGAACGTCTTGTAGAACGCCTCGCGCGTGGCCTCGGGGACATAGTCCGGGAGGAGCTTGGTGACCGCCCACGCCCACCCCGCCGCCTCGATCTTTTCCTCGAGGTCGTAGTACGCCTTCACGTCCGTGCCGGGGAACATCGCCTCGAGCCACGCGATGTTCTTCTCGGGGCTCGAGAACCAGTCGTAGCGGTCGCCGGCGATGTACGAAATCTCGTGCAGATCCGGCATGCGCGCCCACTGCAGCTTGCCGCCCGTGATGTAGTCGATCGACGGACGGAAGAGGCCGCGCCCGACCGACGCGTCCATGTCGCCGACCGAGTCGATGCCGCTGGGGAACTCGAAGCCGCCGACCTCGTGGCAGTGCGTACACCCGCCGGGCGTCTTGCTGGCCTCGAGCAAGAGGACCTTCCACCCCTTGCGCTGCGCGAGGATGGACGCGATCCCGAGCCCGCCGATCCCCGAGCCGATGACGATGGCGTCCGGGTTCTGGAGGAGCTTGGCGGGGCGCTTGTACTTCGCCTTCGCGGGGCGCTCGGCCGTCAAGTACGGCGGCGGCGGCTCCCCGCCGGTCGCACCGCGCGCGACGGAATTCGTCCCGGACGAGCGCGCCGCGCTCTTCGCGAGGGGGTTCGGAAGCGAGCCCAGGAGCTTCTGCAGGATGTTCGTCATGGCGACTCCGCGCGGTCATGGTGGATGAGGCCCGCTCGGCGGGAGCGGGTGCCAGGAATGCGCGCGAACGTGGACCGATGCGAACGCGATCGCAACCACGAATGAGGCGGTCGCGCGGGCATCTCGCCTGTGCGAAACCTCACCCCTTCCGCGCGGTAACTTTGCCGAGCCACGTTTCGTCGCGACCCTTGCCACGCCACGCGCCGCGCTGCCACCCGCGCCACCCGCGGATGGCGCTGGCACAGGCCCCCGAAATGGGGAAGTATCGCCGCGTCTCGGGCCCCCCTTCGGCGCGCCCTCATCATATGGATGCGAGCGATGGTCGTTTCGATCGAGCCCACCCACCTGCGGCGCTTCGGCCAGCTCGCGCGCGTCGCCGGCGGGTGCCTCGTGGTGCTCGGCGCGCTCGTCCTCTTGGGCTGGGCCTTCGACATCCCGCTCCTCAAGAGCCCCCACCCGACGCTCATCAGCATGAAGGCGAACACCGCCCTGGGGTTCGTCCTGCTGGGAATCGGCCTCTGGTTCTCGACCGACGACCGACGACGCCGCACGCGCCAGGTCGTGAACCTCATCGCGCTGCTCCTGACCGCGGCGACGACCCTCCAGGACGTCACCCACATCGACCTCGGCCTCGACGAGCTGCTCTTCAGCGACCGCCCGCCGGGCCCCGGGACGACCCACCCGGGCCGCATTTCGCCAGGCGCCCAGCTCGCGTTCCTGCTCCTGACGAGCGCCAGCCTCTTGGCCGGTGGCCGCCGCCCGCGTGTCCGCGCAGCCCAGCTCCTCACCTGGCTCGCTGGCCTCCTCGCGTTTGTCAGCCTGTGCGGCTACCTCTACGGCGCCGATGCACTCGTGACGATCGGTCACTACAACCCGATCGCCCCCCACGCCGCCATCGGGGTCCTCATCGCCGCGGCTGGGCACATGGCCGCGCTTCCCGGCCAAGGGCTGATGGTGGTCTTCGCGAGTGGCACCGACGCCGGGCGCCTGATCCGCCGCCTGCAGCCTGCGCTCGTGCTGATTCCCCTGGCGGTGGGCGCGGCCGCCGTCGCGCTCGAAAGCTCCCACGTGATCGGGCCGCAATTCGCCGTCGCTCTCGTGGTGTCCCTCAACGTCGCTCTGCTTGGCGCGCTGACGTGGTTCATCGCCGCCCCCCTCGATCGCGAAGAGCTCGCCCGTGCCGGTGCCGAGGCCGAGCTCGCGCTGGCCGCCGAGGACCTCGCCGCCACGCTGCGCAGCATCGGCGACGCCGTCGTCGCGACCGACGCCGCCGGGCGCGTGCGGCGCATGAACCCATCCGCGGAGGCGCTCACCGGCTGGACGATCGCCGACGCGCTCGGCCGCCCGCTCGGCGAGACCTGTCCCATGCTCGACGGCGCGACACGCGTTTCCGTGGACATCCTGCGGATCGGCATGGCCCGCGAGGTCGGCGCGACCCGACTCCCGGACGATGCGCTGCTCGCCACGCGCGATGGGCGCAACGTGCCGGTCGCCGGACATGCGGCGCCGATTCGCGACACTGCCGGCGGCGCGCGCGGCCTCGTCCTCGTCTTCCGCGACGCCGGGCGCGAACGCGAGGCAGACCGATTCTTCGAGCTCTCGCACGACCTCCTGTGCGTGGTCGGTGCCGACAGCCACTTCAAGCGCGTCAACCCCGCATGCGAGCGCGTGCTCGGCTACCCGGCCGCCGAGCTCGCCGGGCGCCCCTTCCTCGACTTCGTGCACCCGGACGACCTCGCGCGCACGCGCGCGGCCCACGCCACCTTTCCCCAGGGCCAGCCGATCGCGCACTTCGAGAACCGCTTTCGTCGCCCCGACGGGAGCGCCCGGACGCTCGCCTGGACCTCGGCACGCGACGTTGCGGCCGGGCTCGTGTACGCCGTCGGACGCGACATCACCGAGGAGAGCGCGCTCGCGCGCGACCAGCAGGTCCTCGCCGCGATCGCCGAGATCCTGCCGACGGTCGCCGCGAGCGACGCGCTCTTCGAGGCCATCACCCGGACGCTCGGCCCGTACCTGAACGCCTCGCGCTGCTTTTTCATGGAGATCGACAGCACGACGAGCCAGGCGACCGTGCAGCGCGACTATGCGGCGGGCGTACCGTCCATGGCCGGCACCCTCGGCCTGGCGGATTTCGGGCCGGACCTCATGGACACCTGGCGGGCCCGACGCCCGTACATCATCGAGGACACCGCCACCGACCCGCGGACGCGAGAGCACTTCGCGCCCGCGTTCCAAGCCTTTCAGACCGCGGCTGGCGTGGGCATTCCGATGCTCCGCTCGGGCACACTGGTGGCGGTTCTCGCCGTGGCGAGCGCGACGCCGCGCGCGTGGGAAGCGCGCGAAATCGTGTTGCTGCAAACCGTCGGGGAGCGGGCCTGGCTCTGGCTCGAGCATGTGCGCGTGGTCCAGGCGCTGCACGAGAGCGAGGCCCTCTCGCGCCTCCTCGTGGACGGCGCCAAGGACCAGGCGATCTTCATGCTCGACGCAGCCGGGAAACTTGCAACTTGGAACAAGGGTGCAGAGCGCCTGAGCGGCTACACGAGCGCCGAGGTCCTCGGCAAGCCCGCGACGGTGCTCCAGATCGTCGAGGACGGAGCCGAGCTGCTGCTACGCGAAACGCTCTCCCAGGCCGAGGCGACCGGTCAGTTCGAACACGAGGGCTGGCGGGTGCGCAGAGACGGCGCGACGTTCTGGGCGCATGTGGCGACCAGCAGCTTGCGGGACGAGGCCGGCGTGCTGCGCGGCTTCGTCCAGATCATCCGCGACATCAGCGTCCGCAAGCAGGCCGAGCAGGACGAACGCTGGAAGGCGACCGTGCTCGGCTCGGCCTTCGACGCCATCGTGTCGATGGACCATCGCGGGCTCATCCGCGAATGGAACCAGGCCGCCGAGCGCCTCCTCGGGCACGCGCGCAGCGCGGTCCTCGGAAAAGCCGTCTCCGAGGTCATGATCCCCCACGCCTACCGCGAGGCGCACGAGCGCGCCCTCCGGCGCTACCTCACGTCTGGCGTGCCGACGATCCTCGGGAGCAGTCGCGAGTTCGAGGCGCTCCACGCGGACGGCTCGACGCGCGCGGTCGAGCTCTCGCTCGTGCGTCTCGAGGGGCAGACCCCGCCGATCTTCACGGCGTTCCTGCGCGACATCTCGGTCCGCAAGAAGCTCGAGGCCGAGCGCCAACTGCTCGTGACCGAGCTGCGCGAGCTGAACCGCGACCTCGAGGCGCGCGTCGCGAGCCGCACCGTCGAGCTGCAAGCGACCCTGAGCGAGCGCGGCCTCCTGCTGCAAGAGATCCATCACCGCGTGAAGAACAACCTCCAGGTCATCTGGAGCCTCATCAACATGCAGCTGCGTCAGGTCTCCGACACCCCCACGCGCTTGGCGCTGATCGATTGCCAGACGCGCGTCAGCGCCATCGCGCTCGTCCACCAGCAGCTCTACCGCTCGCGCGACTTCGGACATGTCCCGTTCGCCGCGTACGCCTCGTCGCTCGCGAGCGCCATCCTCTCCGCCAACGACCTCTCGCGCGGGCGCGTCGAATTGGAGCTCGCGATCGAGGACCTCGCCTTCACGATCGACAAGGCCATCCCCTGCGGCCTCATACTGACCGAGCTCATCACGAACGCCCTGAAATACGCGTTTCCCGGTGAGCGACGCGGCCGGATTCGGATCCGGCTCGCGCGCCGCGACAACGGCGAGATCACGCTCTCGGTCGGCGATGACGGCGTCGGGCTGCCGGCCGATTTCGATCCGTCGCAGGCCACGTCGCTCGGTTTCCAGCTCGTGGAGGCACTGACGGAGCAGCTTCGCGGTCGGCTGGAGATCGAGCGCGCCCGCGGCGGCACCACGATCGTCGTCGCGTTCCCCGACGTCGACGCGACTACGCCGCTGGCGCACGCGCCATGACGACCCGATTGCGCCCGGCCGCCTTCGCGGCGTAGAGGGCCTCATCGGCGGCCTTCAAGAGCGTCGCGCCGTCGGACGCATGCTCGGGCGCGCTGGCGACCCCGAACGAGGCCGTCACCGGCCCGACCACCCGCCCGTCGATGTCGACCGCGAGCGCGGCGAGCGCCGCACGCAGACGCTCGGCGAGTGCGAAGGCGTCGACCGCCGCAGCCCCCGGCGCCACGACGACGATCTCCTCGCCGCCGAACCGGAACAGGGCGTCGAAGACGCGCACGCCCTTGCGGAGCGCGCGGGCGACCGCCTTCAACGCGGCGTCGCCCGCCGCGTGCCCGTACGTGTCGTTGAACGCCTTGAAGTGATCCAGGTCGAGCATGATGAGGCCCACCTCGAATCCCTGGCGCTGGGCGAGAGACAGCTCGCGCGCGAGCACGACGTCCAGGTCCCGCCGATTGTGGAGCCCGGTCAGCGGGTCGATGGTCGCGTCCTCGCGGAGCTGCACGACCAGGTGCTCGAGCGCGCGCGATTCCCGCGCGAGTTCCTCGTTCTTGGCGATGAGCGTCTCGCGCTCCTGGCGCAGCTTCGCCTCGAGCGCTTCGTGGCCGTGGAGTCGCTGCGAGTCGGACTCCTCGCGGCGGAGCGCCACCTCGATCGTGGCGTGCAGCGTCGCGGGGCTGAAAGGCTTGGTCAGGAAGCCGCCGGGCGCATCCGCCAGCGCGCGCCCGAGCGTCGTCGGGTCGGCGTTGGCGGTGAGGTACACGATCGAGAGAGCGTGGCGTTCGCGAAGCAGCGCCGCCGTCGCAATCCCGTCGGTCGCGCCGTCGAGGCGCACATCCATGAGCACCAGATCGGGGCGCAGCGCCTCAGCCATGGCCAGCGCATCGGCGCACGAGGCTGCGATCCCGACGACCTCGTAGCCGAGTTCCACGAGCGCACCGCGCACGTCCATCGCCACGATGCGCTCGTCTTCGACGATGAGGATTCGCTTCGGAGTCATCCGTCGACCGCTCGCTTGCGCGTCATCCAGCCTACGCGCCACCCCTCGTCAGCGACGTTCCCACCCGGGATCGCGGCGAACGCCCAACCTCACGCCCGAGCGTACCACGCGCGCGGCGCCCTTCGTCAAGCCCCGCCGCGCGCGCAACACGCCGCGCACGCTCAGTAGGCCGCTTGGCCGACCGCACGCGGGAAGGGCACCACGTCGCGGATATTGACCATCCCGGTGCAGAACATCACGGCGCGCTCGAACCCGAGCCCGAAGCCGGCGTGCGGCACCGCGCCGAAGCGGTTCAATTCGAGGTACCAGGCGTAGTCCTCGGGGTTCATCCCGAGCTCGCGGATCCGGCCCTCGAGACGATCCAGCCGATGCTCGCGCTGGCTGCCGCCGATGATCTCGCCGATGCGCGGCACGAGCACGTCCATGGCCGCGACGGTCTTGCCGTCGTCGTTCTGGAACATGTAGAACGACTTGATATCTTTGGGATATCCCGTAATGATCACGGGCTGCTTGAAGTGCTGCTCGGTCAGGAAGCGCTCGTGCTCGGTCTGGATATCGCCGCCCCAGGCGACCGGGAACTCGAACGGGTGACCGCTCTTGGCGAGGATGTCGACCGCGTCGGTGTACGTGATGCGGACGAACTTCGAGTCGCGCGTGTGCTTCAAGGTCGCGATGAGCTCCTTGTCGATGAACTGGTTGAGGAGCTCGACGTCGTCGGCGCGCTCGGCGAAGACCGCGTCGATGAGCGCCTTCAGAAAGTCCTCGGCCAGATCCATGTCGTCGTGGATGTCGAAGAAGGTGGCCTCGGGCTCGATCATCCAGAACTCGGCCAAGTGCCGATTCGTGTTCGAGTTTTCGGCGCGGAACGTCGGGCCGAACGTGTAGACGCGGCCGAGTCCGTACGCGAGAGCCTCGGCGTTGAGCTGCCCCGACACCGTGAGCATCGCGGGCTTGCCGAAGAAGTCCTCTTTCGTGTTCGCGCGCACCTCGAACATCGCGCCCGCGCCCTCGCAGTCGCTGGCGGTGATGATCGGGGTGTGAACGTAGTAGAAGCCGCGGTTCGCGAAGAAGCGATGCGTCGCTTGGGCGAGCGTCGCGCGGATGCGGAAGACGGCGCCGAAGACGTTCGATCGTGCGCGCAAGTGCGCGATAGAACGCAAGAATTCCATGCCGTGCCCCTTCTTCTGAAGGGGGTAGGTCTCGGCGTCGGCGGCGCCGAGGAGGGTCACCTTGCTGGCCTTGAGCTCGACCTTCGGGCCCTTGCCGAGCGACGCGATGAGCTCGCCTTCGATGGCGACCGAGGCGCCGGTCGTGAGGTGCGCGAGGTTCTCCTCGTAGCCCGGCGTGCCCGCGTCGACGACCGCCTGCAGCGTCTGGAGCGTCGAGCCGTCGCTGATGACGAGAAAGCTCAGGCCCTTGGAATCGCGGCGGCTGCGGATCCAGCCGCGCACCGTCTTCTTCGTCGGGAGTTGGGTGGTCTGGAGCAGCGCGGCGATCGTTTCGTTCAGCATGGCGCGAGGCATACCCCGAGGGCCGCGCGCGAGGCAACGGGCTATCCGGATCGGCCGGCTCGACCGGCTCGGCCGGCTCGGCTGGGCGGGTTAGGCGGCGGCCCGCGGCCGCTACGCGGTCCGGCGCGGGAAGCGTAGGACGAAGCGCGTGCCGACGCCGGGGGTCGAGTCGACGGTGACCGTGCCGCCATGCTCGGCGACGATGCGCTGGACGATCGGAAGACCGAGCCCCGTCCCGTGCTGCTTGGTCGTGAAGTAGGGTGTGAAGAGCTTCTTCTGCGCCTCGGGGGACATGCCGGGGCCGTCGTCGGTCACCACGATGCGCGCGACGCCTGCACCCGCGACGGCGCCCCCAGCGACGTGTCCGACCTCGTTCTCGACCCGCACCTCGAGGCGCGGCGGACCGGCCTTGACGGGGCTCGCACCCGCTCCCGCCGCGGCCCCGCGCTTCTCGCCCGTCAGCGCTTCGAACCCATTCTTGATCAAGTTGATGAGCACCTGACGCAGCTGATCGGGATCCAGCTCGGCATGCACCGGGCCGTTGCTGGCAAGCGTCACCTCCACCTCGGGCGCCGTCTCGTGCAGCAGCGTGAGCACCTGGTTCGCCAGATCCACCAGCTCGACGCGCTGCGGCTTCGGGGCCGGCATGCGCGCGAAGTCCGAGAACTCGGACACGATGCGCGTCATGCGCGCGACCTCCTCGAGGATGGTCGCCGTCGACTCGCGGAAGATCTGATCGAAGTCCGGGTGCTTCCTGTCCCACACGCGCTTCAGCGTCTCGATCGCCATCT
>SXIE01000168.1 GCA_005772945.1 Pseudomonadota bacterium | reverse complement strand
GCGCCTGCTCGCGTCGGATCCGGGCAGCGCCGCGGCGCGCGATCTGCTTGCGATGCTCGGGCCGGTCGAGGCCGCCCTCGAGCCGCCGCTGCCCGCCCCGGCGCCCGAGCCCGATCAAGCGACGGCGCCTGGAATCGCGAAGAAGATCGCAGAGATGGAGGCGATCGAGGCGGGCCTTGCCCGTGCGACGGAGCTCTTCTTCGCCGAGGATCTCGCAGGCGCGCGCGCGGCCCTCGATGGGGTGCTGGTCGTCGATGCCGACGTCGTGCCCGCGCTCGAGATGCTCGCCGAGATCCTCAAACTCCAGGGCGAGCACAGCGCGCGCGCGACGCTGCTCGAGCGACTGCTGGCGAGCGTCTTCGACGGCACGGCGGTCGCGACCTACAGCCGCGAGCTCGGGCTCGAGCGCGAGTCGCTCGGCGAGATCCCCGCCGCCGACGCCGCGTTCGCGCGCTATCTCCGCCTGCAGCCGCTGGACGAGGGGATCTTCGGGCGTGTGCGCGATCGTTTGAGTACAAACGATATTGCCGAGATCCACGAGGCGCGCGCCGACGCCTTCGAGGACCGCGGCGACGCCCGCCGCATGCGCCTCGCGCTGCTGGCGGCGGCCGGCGCCCACCTGGCGAGCCGTGATCACCGCGCGGCGATCCACGCGGCCGAGCGCGGCCTGGTCGGAGGCGACGACCCGGAGGCGCTCGAGGTGCTCGTCACGTCGCATCTCGCGCTCGGCCAGCGGACGGAAGCGCGCGCGGCCGCGGCGCGTCTCTTGCCGCTGCTCTTGGACGGGCCCGAGCGCGAGCGGCTCGAGGCGCTTGCCGCGGAATCCTAGCTGCCCCACTCGAATGACGGATCCGTCTCCGGCGGTGGCGTCGGAGCCGTGGGCGGCGGGCCCACCTCGGGCAGGATCGGGGGCTTCTCGAGTCCGAACGGGCACGCCTCGGCGTCGCCATCCTCCCACAGCGTCTGAACCTTATCCGAGTCGAGCGGCACGGCCGCGCGTCGCTCGAACAGCACCAGCCGATCGGCGGCGACCCAGCACTCGCTGCCGATCAGCGCGCGGTACTTGGCCGCCGCGATGTCCGGGCCGACCGCCGTGAAGTCCGCGCGCAAGTGGCCCAAGCCGTTCCAGCGCGTGAAGATCTTCACGGCCTCCTTGGCGGGGTGGGCGCCGTCCTGGTGGATGTCGATTTGCCCGGCGTCGAACGCGAGATAGCCACCCGGGCGCTCGCGGTGGAAGCGGATCGACCGGCTGACCGGCGTCTGCGACGTGTCGTCCGGGCTCGCGCCGTAAAGCGCGATCTCGGTGTCGCGCACCCCACCCTGATGGGTCCAGGACAGCCGAATCGCGCCGCGGGTTCGGGGCCAGCGATCGGCCTCGAGGTCGACCCAGACCGTTCCGCGCGCGTTGCCATCGTGGTCCGCCGACGGGGTCACGATAGCGGCGGCGAGGAAGCGCCACGTCTTGGGTTGGAGCGGTCCTATCTCGCGGAGCCAGATCGACACGCGAAAGTCACCGTCATCGGTGCGCTCCATGACGATGAGGTCCTGGGTGGGGCCCCCGCCGGGGTTGAAAAACCAAACGCGTCGCGCGTCGGTCTTGATGCGCGGCGCGGTATGAATCGCCCTGCTGAAGTCGAGGAGGACGTCGCGCATGACGTTCCGGACGAGGACCTCGACGCCAAACGTGACCTCCTCGAGCTGGCTCGCGTGGCCCACCAGCGCGGCTTCCTCGACAGCAAGCGCCTCGGTCGTCTGGGCTGGTTCCTCGGCGGCGCGTCCCGGCATGCCGATGGCGACCAGCTCGGCCGTGGGCAACGCGGCGATGAAGGGATCGGTCCCGGCGGCGCCTACCTCGGGCTCGCACGCCGCGAGGGTGCCCGCCGCGACGAACGCGAGCACGCCGGCCCATGCGCGCGTGCGCTGGACATAGCGGCGAAAGGAGGCGGGGAGCGAGTGCGGCATCGGAGGCGTTTTGAGCACGGGACATGCCACCCGCGCCTCGGCGCCGAGGGGCGCGTGCGCCAATGTCGGAGCGCGCAGCCCGGCTGGACCAAAGCGGGTGCCCGACTCTATCATCATCGCGTGGTGGCTCGCGAGCGCCCTGTCAGATGACGGAGACGTCGACCATCCCGGGTGTATCCCTTGGGAGACGGCTCGCCGTGGGCGGCATGGGCGAGCTGTTCTTGGCCGAGCGGACGCGCGCCGATGGCGGGGTGGAGCCGTGCGTCGTGAAGCGCCTCCTGCCGGGCGCGGGCGAGGCCGAGCGGAGCCTGTTCGCGCGCGAGGCGCGGGCGCTGCGCGCGGTGTCCGACCCGCACGTCGTCGGACTGCTCGACGCGGGGGCCGATTGGATCCTGCTCGAGCGGGTGGACGGGGTGGACCTCGCGACGCTGCTCGACGCGCGGCGCAAGCGCGGTCGGCCGCTGCCGGTCGAGGCGGCCTGGACGGTCATCCTCGGGATGACGCGCGGGCTGGTGGCGCTGGCGCGCGCGGGGCTCGTGCACCGCGACGTCCATCCGGGCAACGTGCTGCTCGGGCGCGACGGCGCGGTGAAGCTGGCGGATCTGGGGATCGCGGCGTTCTCGGCGGAGGCCGGGCCGACCATCGCGGGGCTCAAGGGGACGCTGGCGTATATGGCGCCCGAGCAGCTCCAGGCAGGCACGGCGACGGCGCGCTCGGACGTGTACGCGGCCGGGCTGGTGGCGTGGGAGGCGCTGACGGGGGTGCCGGCGCGGCCGATGGGGGCGAGCGGCTTGGCCGAGCTGCTCGCGGCGCGGAGTCGGCTTCCGGCGCCGCCTTCCGAGCTGCGCTCGGGCCTGCGGGTCGAGGTGGATTTGGCGATCCTCGGGGCGCTGGCCCCGGAGCCGGCGGCGCGCCCGGCGGACGCGGCGGCTTGGCT
>SXIE01000167.1 GCA_005772945.1 Pseudomonadota bacterium | reverse complement strand
CTCGGCGAGCGCGTCCGCGTCATCGGGCGGGCCGGTGCGCGCCGCGGCCATCATCGGGACAGTGTCGCGCCGAACCTCGCTCTCTTGGGCATAGGCGGCCCAGCGCGCGGTGTCGGTGTCGGTGGCCGGGGCGGCCGGAGCGCCCGCGTCCGGGTCGTCGGCGGGTGCGTCGTGGTCCGCGTCGGCGACGCTCGGTGCAGGCGCGAACGCGGGTGCGGGCGCTGGGATCGGCTCGGGGCGCGCGCTGGGGGCTGCGTCTGCGCCGAGTTCGCGGTGGGCGACAGTCGTGCGCAAGAGCGCGAGGTCGTCGCGCAGCGCGGCGAGTCGGCGCTCGAGTGTGTCCGCGCGGGCTTTGCCGTTCGACAGCGCGACGATCGCCAGGATCAGGGCGACGAACCCGACGAGAAAGCCAATGGCGCCGAGCGTGAACATGCGGTGCCGATGAGATAACAGGCTTCGATCAGCGCGACAAACGCTCGACGGGAGCTACGGGGCGGGTGCCGCCGTGCGATAGCGCTTGGTGTCCTTCAGGCGGCGCGTGGCGGCGAAGAGCGCGTCGGGTGTCACCGTGGCAGGGTCGAGGTCGGCCTCGGGGAGTTGGCGCGCAACGGCCGCGGCGATGGGCGCGGAGGTCCCGGGATCGAGCACGCGCAGGAACGGGTTCGTCGCGCGCTCGAGGTCGATGGTGGACGGGAGGGTCGTCTGACCCGCCTGGCGTAGGGTCGCGACGTCGGTGCAGCGCGTCGCGAGGGCGGCGTTGTCGGCGTCGACCGATTGCGCAAAGCGCAAGTTGTCCTCGGTGTACTCGTGGGCGCAAAAGACGTGGGTGGCGGGCGGGAGCGCGGCGAGTCGTCGCAAGCTCGCGGCCATCGTCGCGGGCGGGCCCGAGAAGAGGTAGCCGCAGCCGCCCGCGAAGAGCGTGTCGCCCGAGAAGAGGGCGTCGTCCAAGAGGTAGCTGACGTGGCCGTCGAGGTGCCCTTCGGTGAGCAGTACCTGGCCGGTGACGCCGCCGAAGGCGACCGGGTCGCCGTCGTCGACGGGCGTCGTGAGGCCGGGGATCTGGGCGGCGACCTTGCGCGGGCCGACGACCGCCAGACCGGCAAGTGCGCCTTTGCGGGCGAGGTCGTGCAGGATCCCGACGTGATCCCCATGCGTGTGGGTGATGAAGATCGTCGTCAGCGTGACGCCCAGCGCGGCGCACGCGGCGAGCACGGGATCGGCGCTCGGGGCGTCGACGAGCGCGGCCGTGCGCGTGACGGGGTCGACGAGGAGCCAGGCGAGGTTGTCCTGGAGCATCGGAAGTCCGTGCACCGTCAGGCGATTTCGGGCGATGGCGACGGGGGTCGGTTCGGCGGCGACGACGTGCATGGGTGTGTTATAGCAGGAGCGTGTGGATTGCGTTGCTCGTGGGTCTCGGGGTCGGGGTGCTGGCGTTTGGCGCGTGGACGCTGTGGAACGCCCGGCGCTACCGCGTCTTGTTTTCGGATACGCACCTCATCGCGCTGGCCGGGGCGGCGGCCGAGGCGCGTCAGAGCGGCAGGGCGTCGACCGGGATGGTGACGGTGCGCTGGGAGAACCTGGCGGCCGGTGCGTCGGCGCTCGTCCTCGAGGCGCGGCTCGCGCCGGCGGCCGCGCGCTTCTTCATGGCGTTTCTGTCGCGCCTCTGCGAGCCGTCGGAGCCGCGCTTCTTGCAGCTTTCGCCGCGGAGCTGCGCCATCGTGAGCTCCGGGCCGATCGCGCCGATCGCGACCTTGGACCTGGCGTCACTGCCATCGCTGCGTGCGGCGGCGGCCGATCAGATGCGCCTTTTGCCGCTCACGCCGGGCTCGCTCGGTGCCTGGCGCTGAGTCGTGGCCCCCGATGTGGACGATGTGGACGATGTGAACGGCGTTCACGTGGGCGAAGGGGGCGACGTGCTCGCTCCTCTCGGACCCGCGGCGCGCGCGTGGTTTGCCGCGACCTTTGCAGCGCCGACGCGCGTGCAACGCGACGGATGGGCGGCGATCGCCTCGGGCGCCGACGCGCTGCTCATCGCGCCGACCGGCTCGGGTAAGACGCTCGCGGCGTTTCTGGTCGCGCTCGATCGCCTCATCGCCGCGCCGCCTATCACGCCGCGGCTGGCGTGGCGCACGATCTACGTCTCGCCGCTGAAGGCGCTCATCCATGACGTCGAGCGGAACCTCCAGCGCCCGCTCGCCGGGCTCGTCGCGGCGTCTGCGGCGCTCGGGGTTCCGTGCCGTCCGTTGGTCGTCGACCTTCGCACCGGCGACACGTCCGCGACCGAGCGCCGCCGCCAGCTCGCGCATCCGGGCGACATCCTCGTGACGACGCCCGAGTCGCTCTATCTGCTCCTCACGTCGGAGGCGCGGCGCCATTTCGCGACGACGACGACGCTCATCGTCGATGAGATCCACGCGCTCGCGGGGATCAAGAGAGGCACGCACCTCGCGCTGTCGATCGAGCGCATGGCGCTTCTTGCCCGTTCTCCGCTGCAGCGCATCGGCCTCTCGGCGACCGTGCGTCCCGCCGACGCGGTCGCCGAATTCCTGACCGGCGGGCGCCCGTGTACCATCGTCGACGCGGCCGAGCCGCCGCGGTTGGCGGTCGAGGTGATCGTCCCCGTGATCGGGCCGCTTCAGCCCCCGAGCGCCGCTTCGGACGCGGTCGCGAGCGAGGGTCCCACGCCCGCCCCCGGGTGGCCCGCGCTCGAGCCGTCGCTGCTCGAGGACATCCTCGGGCACCGCGCGACGATCGTCTTCGTCAATAGCCGCGGCCTCGCCGAGCGGCTCTCGCAGCGCCTGAACGAGCTCGCCGCCGAGCGCGGGGTCGCGTCCGACGGGCCGCTTGTCCGCGCGCATCACGGCAGCATCGCGCACCCCGAGCGCCGCCTCATCGAGGACCAGCTGAAAGCCGGAACGCTGCGCGCCATCGTCGCTACAAGCTCGCTCGAGCTCGGCATCGACATGGGCGCGGTCGACCTCGTTCTGCAAGTCGCCTCGCCCGACTCGGCGGCGCGCGGCCTGCAGCGCGTGGGGCGCGCTGGGCACCAGGTCGGCGAGACCTCGAGAGGACGCATCTACCCGAAACACAAGGGGGATCTGGTCGAGGCCGCGGTCATCACCCAGGCTATGTTGCGTGGTCACATCGAGGCGCTCCACATCCCGCGTCAGCCCCTCGATGTCCTCGCGCAACACATCGTCTCGATGTGCGCGAACGAGCCGTGGACCGTCGCCGAGCTCGCGCGCCTCGTGCGCCGCGCCGCGCCCTACCGCGAGCTGAGCGACGAAGCGCTGCACGCCGTCCTCGACATGCTGGCCGGCGTCTTTCCGTCGAACGCCGTCGCCGATCTGCGCCCGCGCCTCGTCTGGGATCGGGCGAACGACGTCCTCACCGCCCGCAAAGGCGCGCGCCTCCTCGCGACTGTCAACGGCGGCACCATCCCGGATCGCGGCCTCTACGGCGTCTTCCTCGCCGGCGGCGCGGGTGACGGCGCGGCGAAGACGGGCGTGCGTGTCGGCGAGCTCGACGAGGAGATGGTCCACGAGACGCGCGTCGGGGACGTCGTCCAGCTCGGAGCGTCCACCTGGCGCGTGATGGAGCTCACGCGCGACCGGGTGCTCGTCACGCACGCCCCCGGCGAGGCGGGCCGTTTGCCGTTCTGGAAGGGCGAGGGCCCCGGACGCTCGCTCGAAACGGGGCGCATGCTCGGGGCGTTCGTGCGCGCGGTCGAAGAAAGGCGCTCGCGGGCGCCCATCTGGCGGACGCCTGGCTGGCGGTGGAGCAGCCGTTTTTGGATCCGAACGCGCGCGCGTGCCTCGTGGAATACTTGATACACCAACGATCGATCACGGGGCGCCTGCCGACCGATCAGCGCATCGTCGTCGAGCGTTTCCAAGACGAGCTCGGCGACTTCCGCGTGTGCATCTTGAGTCCGTTCGGCGCGCGCGTGCATGCGCCCTGGGCGCTCGCGCTGGAAGAGGTGATCGGCCAACGCACCGGCACCCAGGTGGAGAGCTTCTGGAGCGACGACGGCATCGCGCTCCGCTTTGCGGCCGGCGATCGCGCGCCCGGTTGGAGCGAGCTCTGGATCGATCCGCGCGAGCTCGAGGAGCGCGTCGTCGAGCGCCTCGGCACCTCCGCGCTCTTCTCGGGCGTCTTCCGCGAGAACGCCGCGCGCGCGTTGCTCCTCCCGCGCCGCCGCGCCGGGGGCCGCACGCCGCTCTGGCAGCAGCGCCTCCGAGCGCAGGCCCTTCTCGGGGCGGTCCGGCAGTTCCCGCGCTTTCCGATCATCCTCGAGACGTACCGCACGTGCCTCCAGGACGTCTTCGATGTGCCGGCCCTCCGCGAGATCCTCTGCGACATCGAGCGTCACGCCATCGAGGTCCACGAGGTCGAGACCCCGCGCGCGTCGCCCTACGCGCAGAGCCTCGCCTTCGCCCTCGTGCAGGTCGCCATGTACGAGGTCGACAACCCGGTCGCCGAGCGGCGCGCGCAGGCCCTCTCGCTCGATCGCGGACTCCTCGCGACGCTGCTCGGCGACGACGCGCTCGCGGACGTCTTCGATCCCACCGTCCTCGCCGAGGTCGAAGCCGAGCTCCAGGGGACGTCTCCTGCGTTTCGCGCCAGCGACGCCGACCAACTTCACGACCTCGTACGGCGCGTCGGCGGGCTCTTCGCGGACGAGCTCGCGGACCGCGCCGCGCCCCCCGAGTCCGGGGCCGCGTGGCTCGCGCGCCTTCACGCCGACGGCCGCGTCCTCTCCGTGCCCGTCGCCGACCGCCTGCTGTGGATCGCAATCGAGGACGCCGCACTCGCGCGCGATGCACTCGGCGCCGAGGTCGGCCCGATCCCCGAGCGCCTCGCCGCTCTCGTCGACCATCCGCTCGACGCCCTCGTCATGCGCTACGCACGCTCCCACGGGCCCTTCGTCGTCAACGTTCTCGCCGCGCGTTACGGCCTCGCCGCCGCGTCGCTGACCCCCGTCATCACCGCTCTCCGTGCGGGTCCCGAGCCGCGTCTCGTTCCCGCCCCGATCGCCGTCGACGCGTCCGATCCCCTCGTCACACCCGAGGTCCTGCGTCGGATCCGCCGCCGCATGCTCGTCGCCTATCGGCGCGACATCGAGCCGGCCCCCGGTCTCGCCTTCGCCCGCTTCCTCTGGCAGTGGCACCACCTCGGCGACCGCGCCCCCAGCACGGACCACGAGCGTCGCCTGACCGAGGTGCTCGCGATGCTCGAGGGTCTCGCGCTCTCGTTCGCCGAGCTGGAGACACGCGTCCTACCCGCACGAATGGCGGACTTCAGGCCTGCTGCTCTCGACCAGCTCATGGCGACCGGGACGCATGTTTGGGTCGGCGCCGGCGCCGTGTCGTCGCGTGACGGACGCATCGTGCTCATGCGCCGCGCGTCCGCCGCGACGTTCGTCGAACCGCCCGAGGGCGACGCGATCGCCGCCCGGCCCGACCTCGAACGCGCGCTCCTCGTGCTGCTCCAAACGCGCGGTGCCGTCTTCTTTCCAGAGCTCGTCCAGCGCCTCGGCGCGCCGTTCGCACGCGTCGCGGAGGCGCTCTGGGCGCTGGTCTGGGCCGGGCTCGTCACGAACGACACGCTCTTGCCCCTGCGCGCTCTCGGCGGCTTCGGCGATGACTCCGACGCGGCTCTCGTGCGCACGATGGCCGGCCGCTGGTCGCTCGTCAGCGAGCTCCTTGTCGAGGCCCACGCTCGCGAAGGCCCCGCAGCGGCTGCTCTCGACCGTGCCCTCGCGATCGCCCAGCGCTATGGCCTCGCGGCGCGCGAGCTCGCCCTCGCCGAAGGCGGCAGCACGGCCGGACTCTACGACGCCCTGCGCCTGCTCGAAGACCACGGACGCCTGCGTCGCGGCTACTACCTCGCGGACCTCGGACCCGCCCAATTCGCGCTCCCGGGCGTCGTCGATCGCCTGCGCGAGGCGGGCCGCGCGCCTTCCTCCGGCGCGATCCTCCTCCTCGCGGCCACCGATCCTGCCCAACCCTGGGGCGGCGTCCTGACGTGGCCCGAGACCGTCGACCCCGATCTCCATCCGCGTCGGCAGATCGGCGCCGCGGTCGCACTCCAGGCCGGTGATCCGCTCTTCTGGGTCGCCCCGAAGGGCGACCGTATCGTCACGTTCCCGGCCGCCCGTGCGAGCGACACCGTCGCGGTCCAAGCCTTTCGCACCCTCGTCGCGCACGCCGCGAACCTGCCGGCGCGCACGCTCACGGTCACCGACCTGGACGGCGCCTCCCCGCGCGTAACGCGCTGGGAAGCGCTCCTCAGGGCCGCCGGCTTCACGTCCGACTACCGGGGGATGACGCTGCTGGCGCCCACCACCCCGGTCGTCGCGCCTTGATCACAAACCGTTGGGCGGCAGGATCGAGATGTTCGTGTGCGTGCACTGGCCGTTCGCGCAGGTGTCGCGCGTCTTGACGTTGCCGTCGTTGCAGTTCAGGAGGTCGCAACGATCGATCGTCTCGGTCAGGCAGACCCCGCCCGAGCAGAAGCTGCGCCCGCCCGGCAAGCTCTCGCACG
The DNA here is from genome assembly GCA_005772945.1 of Pseudomonadota bacterium. The sequence continues at coordinate 16,720 of SXIE01000167.1, read as the reverse complement.
CCGAGTCCTTCGTGCACTGCACCGCGGCCGGCGTCGCGCCTGCGTACGTGTGCTCGCAGTCGCCACCTTCGCACGTGTCGGTCGTCGCCTCGCGCTCGTCGTCGCAGGCGGTCGCGAGCACGCATTCGGCCTCGACGCCGTTGAAGCCCGGCGTCATCTCGAAGACCAAGAGCGTTCGGTCGCCGTTCGCGTCCGGATTGCAGCCCGAGCCGTAGATCGGGCACACGCAGTAGTTGTTGTTGCACATGGCGCCCGAGCCGCACTGCGCGTCGCTGGTGCAGCAGTTCGTGAGCCACTTGAAGTCGCAGCCGCAGCTCGTCCCGCTCGTCGGCACCGCGCACGTCGCCTCGATGCAGATGCTGTCGCTGCGCGCCGGGGTCACGCCGCTCGGGACGTTGGAGACGGCGTCGCCGACCTGGAACTCGCAGTCCCCGTGCGAGTTGCACTCGCTGCCGCTTGCGCAGGCCGGATTCTCTTGCTCGTCGTACGACACGCAGCCGCTGTCACTGCCGGTCGGAAAGAGTTGCGTGCTCCAATCGGCGAGCGCGAACGAGTCCCGCTCCTCGATGAGGCTGAAGATGTTCAGGTTGTAGCCAAGGCTCGGTGTCGCATAGAGGTCGAGCGAGATGCAGGCCTCACCCGCGCTGGTGTCGTAGTGGACCTCACCGTGGAGTTTTGCGCCGATCTCGAGACCGATGGTCGCGCCCGCGCTCAGGAAGCCGGAGACGCCGACGCCGAACTCGAGCTCCGGGCGTAGGTACGCGCTCGCGTCGAGCTCGCCGTCGATCGTGAAGGTCGGTCCGGTGCGGCTGGAGGTGCGGTCGGACGAGCGGATCTTGTAGATGCCGTCGCCCGCGGCCCACCCGAACCCGAAGGTCTCGGTGGCGTCGTAATCGAAGCCGGCTTCGAACGTCGCGTCGCCTGCGACCTCGAGCGTGTAGCCGCCGTAGATCGCGCCGCTGACGTACATCGGGATCCCGCCGACCGTGAACTGGAGGTTGCCGAGGGTCACGAGCTTGGCGTCCTGCGGTTGGGCGCTGTAACCCGCGCTGAGCGTGCCCGACAAGAGGAGGCCGGCATCGGCGGTGACCGTCACATAGGCCGAGAAGGCGTCCGGGAGGACCCAGCCCCAGGACAGGTTCACGTCGACGTCGAACTCAACCGTGAAGTGGCATTGGTCGAGGCCGAGCGTCACCGAGCCGTCCGTGATGAAGTCACGCTTGCAGTTCGAAACCCCGAGCGCCGCGGCGCGCGTGTCGACCGCCTCGCTCGAGAGCGGGACGGCGGCGGCGGCGAGCTTGGCGCGCTCGGCGGCGAGGTGCTCGGCCGTGCCCCAATGCGGGCCGGGCGCGACCACGACGGCGTTGCAGAGCATCACCGTGGCGTCGCCCGGCGCCGGCTTGCAGACGACGTGGCGCTTGGCGCGGATGCGGGCGCGCGGGATGACGTCCTGGATGCGGGTGCGAACGAAGGTCACGCGGCGCGCGCCGTCGGCGGTGGCGGTGACGCTGGTGATGCGGCCGATGACGAGGCCGAAGCCGGGGACGCCGCGCAGGATCGTTCCGCCGGCGGTGAAGCGGTTCACGCCGGGCCCGGTGCCGGTCACGTCGAACGTGGTGTCGTTGACCATCGTGAAGGCGGTGATGCCGTTGGCGGTGTCGTCCTCGGGTGCCAGCACGAGCGCACCGGAGGCGGTCTCGAGGCAGTTCTCGTCGCCGCTCTCCGAGCAGGCGGTGGCGACGCCGTCGGGCGTGGTGGTGGCTTGGTCGTCGGCGCAGGCGCCGAGGATGAGGATCGATCCGAGGATCGCGAACGCAGGGAACGAGGTGCTTGGACGCAAAGGGGGGCTCCGTAGGGTGGGGGGCCGAAGGTGTCGGCCCCGATGCGGTTGGTTCAGCGGGCCGACCGCGTGAACGAACGTCCGCATCGTAGGCGGCTTTCCCGACCGCGACAAATGCGTCCCCGCGGGGTGCGGCATCTGCCGAACTGCACGCGCTTCGCCTGTGGTGCGGTCGGGAGGCGTATTCAGGGGAACTCGAACGTCACCGCGAGCCGAGGTGCGAAGGTCTCATCGCGCGCTGAGTCAATCGTCGAAAGTGAACGTGATTCACGATATTTAGCGCCGTCTTCGTCGGTCGCGGCGTTCACGAGCAGCAGCGTAATCGCGTTTCCGGCGGTCCACTCGGGACGCGCGACGACCTCGGCCACCAGCGGGCCGAGATCCTTGGGAACCTCGAAGGCGATGGTGCGGTCCCAGCAGTCGCGTTGCCGTTGCGGGCAGTCGTACTCGGTGAGCTCGGTGCAGGCGTCGTTACAGCGCACGAGCCAGTGGTCGATGTGGGCGGCGGTGCGGGCGCGCTGATCGGGCCGACCGCTTTCGTAGGCGTGCGGATCGAAGGGCGCCGAGTCGTCGCTCGCCTCCGCGTAGATGTTGATCCAGAGCGCGTTCGAGGAGTCGACCTCGTTGGTGGGAAAGAACGTGAGGCGCGCCGAGGTGACGCGGGCACCGCGTGGCACAGGTACCGCCCGAAAGCGGAGCGCCGTGTGGTACCCGACGTGCGCGTCGTCGAAGTGGCGACCGATCGGCACGCTCGTTCCCGAGAACAGATTCCAGTCGCCGGAGGGGGACATGAGATAGCTCGCGACCGCGTCCTCGGCGGCGACGAGCGTGACTGTTGCCGTCTGGGGCCCGACCTCGACCTCGACCTCGACCTCGACCTCGGGCTCGGACTCGGACTCGACCTCGACCTCGGACTCGACCTCGGACTCGACCTCGGACTCGACCTCGTGCCCGTCCGCCGTTCCCGACCCTTCGGCGCACGCCACGCCGAGCGCGCCGAACGCCCCCACCGCGACCCCACCCAAGCACGCGGCCCGCCACCACCACCCAGAAGACCCGCTCACGGTGCGAAACTCACGGGCATGGTCACCGACACCTCGGCCCCATCGCGCGGCGCCGGAAACTTCCAGCGCGCCATCTTCGCGAGCACGCACGCCTCGAACGTCCCGTCGCGCAACGTCCCCTCGACGATGCGCGCCTTGTCGAGCAGACCCGCCGCCGTCACCACGAAGCCGAGCGTGAGGCGCGTCTCGAGCTCGGGGCGCGCGCGCCGTCGATCGTCAAAACACCACTTCAATTCGCCCACGTGTCGCCGCACCGCGTCGTGTACGGTGCGCGCCGCGAGCGGGCCATCCACGCGCGGCGCCTCGACGTCGACCCCGGGCTTCAGGCGGGGCGGCGCGGCGGGTGGCGCGACCGGCACCTCGGACGGCGCGACCGGCACCTCGGATGGCGCGACCGGCACTTCGGATGGCGCGACCGGCACCTCGGGGTGCGCAGTCTTGTCGATGGTCAGCGAGTCCCAGCAGCGCTGAACATGCGCTTCCCCGCCGGGCCACGACTGGCCGATGAGGAGGTAGAACGCGTCGTCGCGCATCACCACCGCAAGACGGACCACCCCGCGGCCGCGCCCGAACCGCGGCAAGAACTCGCCCTCCATGGTCCAGCCGGCGACCTCCTCGCCCGCGACCTTGGCGGGCGCCGCAGTCAGCGCCGGCACCGGCAGCGCGAAGAACTGCGGGGCCAGCTTGGCGGCGATCCCCTCGGTGTTGGCAAGCGCCTCGGCACGATCGGCTGCGACGAGCCCGCCGATCCCTCCGCGCAGGACCGAGCATTGGCCGGCCGGCCACGGGAGGTCGCCGCCGACCGTCTCGAGTCCGAACGCGGCCTCGTCCGACCTGCCCTCCGACGGCAGGGAGATCGAGAACCCCGTGTCCCCCGTGCGTTGCCACGCGAGCGGCGCGTCCGCGGGCGCCTCGGCGGTGAGCGCGAACGAGTCGAGAAAGCGCTCGGCCTCGGCGCGCTTTTCGGCGGCGACCGACGTGTCCAAGAGCACCGCCACCTTGTAAAAGCGCATGCCGGCGACGACCATGCGCACGTGGCTCTCGAACGATTTCTGGCGCACCACCAGGTCATAGGCCGCCCTCGTCCCGAGCTGTGTTGGCGCGGCCGAGAGCACCGTGCCACCCTTGGCCATGCGCTCCAACTCGGCGATGAACAGGACCCGCGGCGTCGGGACGAGGAACCGCTTCCGGTCCGGTGAGTAGTCGGTGACGCCCACCATGAACTCGGCATGGGGTCCGTCGTGAGCCGCGAAGGTCCCGCCGCCGGATGCGAGCGGCTTGAAAGTCGGTGCGGACGGAAAAGCGACGCGAAACCCCATCGTCGCTGGATCGACCGCGGGCGCGGGGCTGGCGCGGCTCGCGTGCTCGGCGAACTCGATGGCGGCCTCGGCGTCGAAGGGCTCCTCGCGCTGACACGCGGTCGCGGTCGCGACGAGGACGGTGAGGGACACATACCGAAGGTGCGGCGTCATGCGGGCCTCTGCGCGCGGTGAGGGCGACCGGGCGCGGCGACGGTAGGTCACATCGCCGGTGGCCACAAGCGACGTGCGACCTGGTCCGAGTTGAACGCGCCGCCCGCCGATCGCGCGCGCGTCAGGCCGCCAGCCGTGCTCTCAGGGCCTCGAGGTGCTCCGTCGGCAGCGCCGCGGCGCGCCCCTTCGCGATCGTGCCTCCCAGGATGTGGCGCGTCTGATCTCTTACCTTCTCGAAGTGCGCGCCGACCATCGACTCGAACGGGAACGGCGCGACCTTGGAGGCGAGCCACAGGAACCCGCGCACGATCGGCGCGCATGCGACCACGCCGACCAGCTTGGGGGCCCGCTCGATCGCGACGACCTCGCCGACGGCCGCGTGGGTGAGGCGCGCCAGCTCCGGCTCGCCGAGGCCGCGGAAGCTCCAATTCGCCGCCTCGAACGCGGCCAGCCAGGTCATGAGCGCCACCTCGGCCCCGCCGCCCGGGACCTTCGCGCGCGCCCCCAGCGCTTTGGCCGGCAGCTCTCCACCGCGCAGGATCTTCGCGATCGCCTGTGTGCGCTCGGCCGGTCCCGTGAAGGGCGCCGGCATGAGCGGCGGGAACCAGTAGGCCATCCCGGGCTCGGCAAACCGCGTCTCGCCCGGCAGCGGCGCATGATAGCTCGCGAGCGTGACGACCCCGGCCACGAGCCGATCCGCCGGCACGAACTCCAGGAACCGCGCTCGATCATCGGGTCCGGGCTGCAGCATGACGACCGTCGGTGCCCCGCGCGCGGCCGTCGCCGCGAGCAGCTCGCCCAGCCACGCGCCTTGGAGTGCCGACGACGACACCGTCACCACGACCGCATCCCAAGCGCGCTCGCGGACCTCGGCGGCCGACGTCACGACCCCAAAACCATCGAAGCGCACGGGCGGCACGGCCTTCTTCGGATCATAGGCCGCAAGCGTTTGCGTGAGGGCGCCGAGGTGGGTCTCGCTCCGGAGTGCATTCAAAGGATAGAGCGTGAACCCCGCGCGCGCCTCGTCGGCGTACTGGGGCCGCACGAAGAACGTCACGTCCGCGCCACCCTTGGCGAGGTGATAGCCATAGACCTGACCCACGGCGCCGGCGCCGATGACGAGCACTTTCATGAGCGGCTCCCCAAGAGGTTGCAAAGAGGTTGGCCGACCATGGGCGCCGATCGCCGCGAGTCAATGAGCGCGCACGCGACGCGGGTTATTCGTAGGGGTAGCTCAGCGTCACGTTGCGCACGCAGTTGGCCGCCGGCCCGATCCCCAAGAGCCCGCAGCCCGTGCCGCCCGGACAGTTCGACGCGATCCGGTAGCGGCCCACGATCGACGCGCTGTCGGCGCGGACGGCGAGCGCGCTCGTCAGCACCGTCGTGTCGATGAACGCCGAAGATTGCAGCCACGTGCAAGCGTCGTTCGCGCTCGCGATCGTGTCGGTCCCGATCGACTGCCACGTGGTCGCGCCGCTGCCGCCGGCCATCACCTCGAACTGCAGCTCGAGCGTGGTCGATCCCGGCAGGACCGCGCAGAAGACCCCCTGCCAATCGAGCGTGAGCGTGCCAGGGCTGCTGGCCACCGGCGCGCCGACGAACGTCAGCTGGTGCCAGTCGGCCGCGTCGCCGCAGCTGCCGGCGGCGCTCGCGAAGAGCGTCTGATTGTAGCCGTCGCCGCTGCCGGGGCAGGGCGGGTTGGTCGCGCCGGGGGTGCCCTCGTCGACGTCGCCGCGCGGAGTCACGGGGGACCGGCACCAGTTCGCGGCGCTGTCGTTGTCGTTTGCATTGGCATGCAAGGGATCGAGGTTCCAGCTCGCGCCGTCGGGCAGGGCTGCGGACCACGCCACCGTATCGATCACCACGCCGGAGCAGACGAGCGAGAGCTGGTCGTTCTCGTTCGTCAGCCCGATCGCATTACCGTAGTAATAGCTCGCGGCGAAGCCCGCATGGGGCTGCCGCCCGAGCACCACGATCCCGCCCGGCTCGACGAGGATCGGGTTGTTGATGACATGCACTTCGTCGGTCTTGCTGCGGATCTCGCAGCCGCGCAGATCGAAGCTCTCGCCGCTCGCGGTCGACACCAGCTCGAACCACTCGCCGAGCGAGTCCGAGATCGCTGCCGGGTTGGCCATGATCTCCGCGAAGATCACCTGGCCTGCCTCTCGCGGGGTGATGACCGGGACGAAGCCGCCGCCGGGGTTCGGCGTCGCGGACACCGCGAAGTCGACCGCGTTGTCGTCCGTATCCTGTAGCGCGCCGAGGCGCCCGAGGCTCTCGCCGGCACCCGGCTCCGCGGCTGGCGAGCCTTCGCCTTCGAAGTGATCGAACGCGTCGAAGCCGCCGTAGCCGAGCGCGTCGAGCGTCGTGTCGCCCCAGCGCAGGCGCAGGTTGTCCGGCCCGTTTTGCAAGTCGGCGAACGTCGAGAGGACATCGGCCACGTCCGCGATCTCCGAACGCGCCGCCGGGTGCGCGATGACGAAGTAGCCGCCCGCGTCGAACGTTCCGCCGAGCGTCAGCTGGCCGTAGCTCGCGCCGTCCTTGCCGTTGATGGCCTCGAGCGTGAGCCCGGCGAGCGAGGCCCCGGGCGGTCCCGCGAGCTCGATGAACACGTCGTAGTCCGGACCCTCGGCGTTGGGCAGGATCTCCGAGATCTTCATCCCGGTCGGCGCCGGAATCGGCGCGCACACCCCGTCGACACACGCCATCGCCGGGTCGCACGGCGCCTCCGTGCCCCAGTCCAAGCACGCGTCGTCATCGAACTGGCCGCAGGTCGTCACGGCGCTCTCGCCGAGGCACGCGTCTTGGCCAGCGGTCGTGCAGTCGTCGGTGCACGTCGCGGCGCAGTGTCCCTCGGCGCACACGGCGCGCCCCGGGCCGGCGGCCGCGCAGTCCTCGGCCAGCTCCCAACCGCGGCACCCGCTCGCGAGCACGATGCACGCCTCGGTAAGGGCCGTCGCGCCCGGGCGGCAGCGGACAGCGCCGGCGTCGCAGGCGTCGACGCAGCTGACCGCACACGCGCCGTTTGCGCAGATCTCGCCGAGCGCCTCGTCGCACCGCCCGATCGTGCTCCATTCGAGGCAGCCGTCGCCGTCGTACTGTCCGCAGCCGAGAATCGCCTGCCCGTCGCACGTGCGCGCGCCCTGCCGCGTGCACTCGCTGACGCACTCGGTCGCACACGCGCCGCGGCTGCAGGTCGCTCCGCTCGCGCACGCCACCGGCAGGCTCCAGTCGCGGCAGGCGTCGCCGTCGAATTGCCCGCAGCGGCGCGATCCGCCGGCCTCGCACGCCGTCTCGCCGTCCGCGCACTCGTCGCCACAGCCGGCGCCACACACCCCGTTCGAGCAGCTCGTTCCGACCGGGCACCCGACGATCGGTCCCCACGCGAGGCATCCGCCGTCGGCCTCGGCGCGGCGTCGGCACTCGGCAAACCCAGTGCCGTCGCAGCGCGTCAGACCCGCGGCCGCGCACTCGTCCTCACACATCGCGACACACACGCCGACGCTGCAATGCGCGGCGCAGGCGGTCGCGCCGCCCCACTCGAGGCAGCCATCGAGGTCGTGATCGGCGCAGGTCACGACGGCGTCGCCCTCGCAGCGCGTGAACCCGTCAGCACACTCGTCGGCGCACGTGGCGCCGCACGAACCGCTCTGCGCACACACCTGGCCCGCGGGGCAGTCCGTCTTGGCAAGCCACGCGAGGCAGCCGTCCTGGTCGGTGTCGCCGCAGAGTTGATAGGCCGCGACGTCGCTCGGATCGCAGCGCCGCTGATCGAGCGCGGTGCAGGGAGCGTCCTCGCAGCCGCGCGCGACGCACGCGCCCGCCTCGCAGGCGGTTCCGGGTGGGCACGCCGAGGGCGTTCCCCACTGCAGGCAGCCGCTCAGCTCGGTGCACACCGCGAGGCTGCCGGTCGCGTCGCAGCGCGTCGCGCCCTCGTCGGAGCAGGGCTCGATCGGCGCGCCGGTGCCCGTCGGGCAGAGGTTCGTCAGCGCGTCGGGGCCAGGAAGCTGATGGAAGGCGCCCTTTTCGTCGGCGGGGCAGCCGACGATGACGAGCGCGGCGACCGCGAGGAAAGCGGTGTTCCACGGTGACAACAGCGCGACGGCGCGCGACATCGACATAGGGACTCCGGGCCGACGGGGGGCGCGGAACCTATAGAAGTGGTCCGGCGATGTAAAGGAGTGGGTTGCCGCGTCGGTCGTCGCGCGAGCGGCGTGCCCGAGCGCGCGGGAACCGGATCACTTTTTTTGGAGACTCGCCGTTTCGGCGGGAGACTCGTCCAAATCATCGCGGGCACGCGCTTCGCGCGCTTCGCGCCGCAATCATGAGGATGGAATGTCATGCGCAATTGGATGATCGCAGGCTCGCTTCTGGCGACGGGCACGGGGATGGGCGCCGGCTGTGCCACGGTGGCCACCGAATATGTCGTCCGTGGCTCGGATCGCTCGGTCGGCGTCGACGGCGTGATCGGGATCCACACCGAGCGGGAAGACGTCAACGTGGTCAGCGTGGAGCTCGTCAACCTGCCTCCGCCGGAGCGACACGACCCGACGCGCCGCGCGTTCGTCGTGTGGATCACGCCCAAGGACGGCGGCGTCATCAAGGCCGGTCGCCTGGCCTACGACGCCGACTCCAGGAAGGGCGTGCTGCACGCCACGACTCCGAACGACGAGGTCTTCGTGCAGGTGACGATCGAGGAGAACTCGGCCGTGACGCAGCCCTCGGAGTTCGTCCTCATCTCGAAGAACGTGATGCTCAAGCGCGTGACGGACTCAGCGGGGCTCTGACCCGCGCGGGGCGCCCGAGCGGCGTCGCGCGCCGAGGAGAACGCCGAGCGCGATCGCGATGACGCCCGCGGCGGAGCCGCCGCCGCTGCAGCCGTCGTGGCTCGGCGGTGCGGGCTCGACCGTCTCGGCGGTCTCGGCCTCGGGGGTCGGCGGTGCGAGGCCTTCGCACGCGCTCCGATCCCAGGTGAGGAGCGCCACGTCGCTCAGCCTGAGGGAGAAGGAGCCGTAGGCGAGCGCGTGCGCTTCGCCTGTCACGAGGTCGGTCACGCTCTGGCAGTCGGCGAGGCCACGTGCGGTGAGCGCGACGTCGACCGGACCGTTGGCATAGCTCACGAGGAGGAGGGCCGAGCCCCCCGGGCTCGTGATCACGTGCGCCGAGACGTCGCTGCGATCGACGGCCACCGGGCGCGCGAGTCCGGCGCCGACCGGCAGGCTTCCCATCGCGCGCCCCAGCGAGGCCGGAAAGCCGGTCGCGTAGCGGGCGAGCGCGGTCGGGAGCGTGTTGCGGCAGGTCGCGCCGGCGAGAAACGAGCGACCCAGATCGAGGCCGAGCATGACGACCGCGCCGCGACCGCGTCGGAGGCGCAGGGCCACCGTGTCGCCGTCGTCGCCCCGGCCGAGCGCCGACCCTTCGGCCGACGTGATCGTGCGCAGCGGGCCGCTATACGGGAAGCTGATGAGCGACCCCGTCGTCGTCCAATCGATCGTCGCGCCGTGGGCCTCGATGCGCTCCGACAGCGCGGCCGCCAGCCATGTTTCGCGCGCGAACACGCGCGTCCCGAACGCGTCGTAGAGCGGCAGCTCGGGCCCGACCACCAGCGTGCCGCCGTCTTCGACCCAGCTCTGGAGCTTGTCCCAAGCGGCTGCGGAGAGGTGCGGCGCCAGCGCGAACGCGAGGTGGCGCGGGCGTCCGGGATGGCTCATCGCGCCGTCGCCGACCTCGGCTTCCGGGAGGACGTCGACGCTCCACTGGCTCTGGCTGAGCGCGGCGTGCCACCCGACCAGATCGGACTCGGCGGCGGGACCGCCGCGCCAGAAGGTCTCCGAGCCGCTCGCGACCAGGACGATGCTCGACGGGGCGCGCCGCGCATCGGCGAGGAGAACCTCGGCCTGCGCGAGGCGATCGTTGGCCTCGGCGACGGCGGCGAACCAGTCGCGGGCGTCGGCACCGAGGCCGCCCACTCCCTCGCTCGACGCGAAATCGTAGGGGCCGTACGTGCGCGCGCCGAACCACGTGAAGCCGCGTGCCGCCAGCTCGAACAGGCGCTGCGTGGGCTTGCCGCGCGTCACGTCGACGTACGCGCCCAGCGGCACGCGCGCGCCTTGACCAGCGCGGTCCTGCAGGGACAACCCGAACCCCGCGGCCCAATCGGCGACGAGCCCGAGGTCCCAAGGGCGACAGTCGCCTTGTCCGAAGAGCGTCGCGTCGACCATCACGCCGTCGATGGCGTCCGTCTCGCCGAGCGTCGCCACATCGACGCCGCTCACGGCGAGGTGCGATCCGCCCATTCCCCCGTCGCCGAGCGGTGAGCCCAAGAGCGGGACGAAGGCGATGTCGCGCGCGCGGAAAGCCGACGCGATCGCCTTCAGTACGAGCGCGTTCGCGCGGTTCCAGTAGCGCACCGACCACACATAGCGGCGGGCCGCCGGAGCATCGAAGGGGTCGGGGCGCCCCGCGCGCACCGCGTCGAGCGTCGTGGATTCGAAGGGCTGAACCGCGTCCCAGCTCGCACGCCCAAGCGCGTCGAGCGTCACGCCGTTCGCCTCGAGCCAAGGCCGGAAGCCCGCGCGGTACTGTGGCCCCGCGATGCGCAAGCCCCTGAGCGCCGCGTTTCCGAGGGTGGCGATCGCCTCGCCGCCAGCGTGCGCCCGCGTGACAGCGCGTCCAAGCGGCGTCTCGGGCGCGAGCAGCGCCTCGATCGTCGCGACGACCGCCTCCGGCGCCGCCGCCGCGCTCGCGTCGAGGTCGATCGCGCCGTGGGCCGTGAGCGCCGCGAGCAGCGCGCGCGCATCGATCCACGGCGCGCGGAGGCCCTGCGCAAGCGCATCGGCTTCGGCCTCCGGGCTCGGATCCTCGCTGAGAAACCCCGCCACCGTGAACCCGAGCCGCGCGAGAATCGGCAGCGCCGCCCGCACCACCGCGTCGGTCGGGCCGAAGGCATCGCCCGGCTCGACCACCGCACCGATCGAGAACCCGCTGGGGCGCCGCTGACGCTTGGGAAGGAACGCCGCGTCAGCCGCCACCAACGCGGCCGGCGTCCCGAACTCCCCGCGCAGCGCGCTCGGGGCCGGCGGCCCCTCGGGCAGGACCAGCCCGATCGTCGCCGTCTCGTCCGGGCCGCCGACCGTCCGCTCGTCGCTCCACACGACCGCCGACGCGTCGGGCGCCCACGCGACCTGCGTCCGCACCGTGAGCGGGCCCGTCATGGGCGCGCCCGACAGCGGATCGCGCACCTCCCAGGCATGGGTTGCGCGCCGCCCGCCCGCGAAGACCCGCCCGACCGGCAGCCACGCCGAGGGCGCGCCCGCCGCCGCATCGCCGTCGAGGATCGCCGGATCCAAGCAGCCCTCGGTCCCCGCCGGCTCGCCGTCCGCGCAGAAGTCGGGCACCGGCCCGCTGTCGGCGTGGCGCAGGATCGTCCGATCGCGAAACTGGGCCGGCGCAAGCGGCGCGACGAGCTCGAAGCGCACGAAGAGATCATAGTCCCGCAGCGTGAGCACGCTTGCCTCGCGCAGCGCGATTGCTCCCGTGCCCTCGACGTGCAGCGCCAGCGTCAGCTGGCCCGACGCCGCGCTGGCGAGGTCCACGAAGAGCTCGAGCGACTGCCATTCCGGCGTCGCGTCTCCGATCACGATCGGACCCCGGATCTCGCGCCCGTCGCTGGTCACGACGGCCGCATACCCCCACGACGCCGCCGCCACGCGCAGCTGCACGCGCACGAGCACGCGACCGCCGTCATCCACCCGGAACGCCTTGGTGGCGGCGGCCTCGATGCCGGTCGAGGTCGCGAACGCGATCTCGGTTGGCATGATCTCGCAACGGCCGAGCCGGCAGCTCCAACCCTCGTTCGGGTCGTTCAGGCCGCCGGGGCGGTCGGGCGCGACCTTCACGACGAGCCCGGCGAGACCCGGCAAGCACGCATCCGCGAAGACGCATGCGCCGGCCTCGGCACAGTCGTCGGGCGCCCCGCACGCCTGTCCGGACCCGCTGCACGCGCCGGGGCAAAGTGGGTTCGGTGCCGCCGCGGCGATCGTCGCACCGCAGCAGACAAGCCCGAGCGCCGCCCCAATGCGCCAGAGGACGCGTGACGAGGACGCCATGCAGCCTCGCGAATCAGTGGATGGAGCCGAAGACAACGGCCGCGGAATTGCGGCGACCACGCGCGCGGCGAAAGACCCAGAAGGACGGCGACCGAGCCCTCGCGCGCTTGCCGACACTATGCAACAGAAGTCGGGGTGCCGCCAGCGACGGGCGGCGCCGCGGAACTTTTCCAGGGCATGGGCGTCCGAGGATACGCGCGGCGCTCGGCGCGCCACTTCGCGGGGGACGCGGGGGACGCGGACGCGCGCGGTGGGTCGTGGTACGACCGGGACCTCGCGCTGTGTCCGCTCGCCCGACGCGCCGCGATGCCGCAATAACTAAAGTGTTTCACGGAGTTGCACCCATGCGCTGGCTCCTCGGATTCGTCGTGATCCTGTCGCTCGCACCCGGCGTGGCCTCGGCCCAACCGACCGAGCTCGCGGCCGTCGAACGTCGCCCGCCACCGATCCTGGTCGTCGATCAAGACACCGACCACCCGGTCCGGCTGGGCGTGCAGCGCGTCGAGGTCGAGGCGCGCATCGTGGGCCGCATCGCCGAGACGCGCATGACGCTCACGTTCGCGAACACCGACGGGCGCGTGCGCGCGGGCGACCTCTATCTGCCGCTGCCGCGCGGCGCGACCATCAGCGGCTACGCGCTCGATGTCGGTGGGCGCATGGTCGACGGGGTCGTGGTCGGCAAGGACGAGGCGCGCCGCATCTTCGAGATCGAGGTGCGCAAGGGCGTCGACCCCGGGCTCGCCGAGTGGACGCGCGGCAACGTCTTTCACACGCGCGTCTTTCCGATCCCCGCCAACGGTACGCGCACGGTGATGGTCCGCTGGGTCGCGCCGATCGCGCTCGACGCGAGCGGCGGCCGCTACGATCTGCCGCTCGACTTTCCGGCCAAGCTGGCGTCGGCCCGCCTGCGCATCGAGGTGACCCAGGCGACGGTCGGCGACGGCGCGCGGCCCGAGCTGCTCGGCGGCAAGGGGCCGCTGAAGTTGGCGTTCGACCCGCGCCTGGTGGCCGAGGCCTCGCTGACCGACAGCGCGCTCGTGCAGGAGATCCAGGTCCGCCTCCCGGACGTCTCGCGCCATCCCGTCCAGACCGAGCGCGACGCCGACGGCGCCACCTGGGTCGCCATCCAAGACGATCCGGAGGCCCCCCGCCTCGAGCCGCTCGCCATCCAGCGCCTGCGTATCTATTGGGATGCGTCGCTGTCGCGCAAGAAGGCCGACCAAGCCAAAGAGCTGCGTCTCCTCGCGCGCTTCCTCGCCGAGCGCGCGCCGCGCGAGGTCGAGCTGGTCGTCTTCCGCAACGTCGCCGCAAGGGCCGAGACCTTCGCGCTGCCGGCCGACACCGAGCGCCTGCTCGCGGCCCTGCGCGCTGCGACGCCCGACGGCGGCACCTCGCTGGCCGCGCTCGTACCCCCGCGGGGCGCCGCGGCCGTGGATGCGATCCTCGTCTTCAGCGACGGCTTCGACACGATCGGGGACCTCGCGCTGCCGACGCTCGGCGCGCCGACCTGGACCCTGGGCACGAGCACCGAGACCGCGCATGACACGCTCGCGCGGCTCGCGGCGCAGAACGGTGGCAGCTACGTGGATCTCGCCCACACGAGCGACGAGGCGGCGCTCGCGACGCTCGGGCGTCCGGTCTTCTCGTTGCTCTCGGTCGCGGTGACCGACGGCGAGATCGCCGAGCTGGTGCCGAGCGTCGCCGAGCCGACGCGCCGACCGCTGCTCATCGCGGGCCGCCTCGTGTCCCCGAGCGCCACGATCCAAGCGCGCTACGGGATTCAGGGCCGAAACCCGATGGTGATCAAGACGTTCGAGGTCTCGGCCAAGGGCGCGGCGAGCAGGGATCTGCTCGCGCGGGCGTGGGCGCAGAAGAAGCTCGAAGGGCTCATGGCCGATCCCGACACGAACGCGCGCGCCATCTTCGATCTCGGGCGGCGGCATGGCATCGTCACCCCGGGGACCTCGCTGCTCGTGCTCGAGTCGCTCGACCAGTACCTCGCGCACCGCGTGCGCCCGCCGGCCTCGTGGCCCGAGCTGCGCAAGGCCTGGGACGCGCAGATCGAGACGATGAGCGCCGACGCCAAGCGCACCGAGGCGAGCCACCTCGACGAGGTCGCCGCCGCCTGGAGCGAGGAGATTAGTTGGTACACCAAGGACTTCGTGGTGCCGCCCGGATTTCGCTATCGGGACGCGAAGTCCAAGAAGGAAGCGGCCGGCGAAGCCTTCGGCATGGCCGGCGGGTCGCGCGACAGCGCTCCGCCGCGACCGACGCTGGCGCTCCTGAACGGCGCGGCGCCCGACGCCAAGTTAGTCGCCGACAAGGGTGACGCCGGGGGCGGCGATGCGCCCGCGTCGGAGCCCGGTGTGGCGCTCAAGGCGTGGAGCCCCGACACCCCGTACTTGAAGGCCCTCAAGGCCGCGACGGCCGCCGATCGCTGGCGCGTCTACCTCGCCCAGCGCGATGAGTTCGGCGCCGCGCCGTCCTTCTTCCTCGATTGCGCGGACTTCTTCTTGGACAAGAAGGAGCGGGCGCTGGCGCTGCAGGTCCTCTCGAATGTGGCCGAGCTGCGTCTCGACGACCCGCCGCTGCTCCGCGTGCTCGCGCATCGTCTCGCGCAACTGGACGAGCTCGACGCCGCCGCGCGCCTCTTCGAGACGGTGGTGCGTCTGCGACCCGAGGAGCCGCAGTCGTTCCGCGATCTGGCGCTGGTCCTGGCGCGCCGCGCCCATGCGGCCGCGGGTACGCCGGGCTCGAAAACGGACTTCGCGCGCGCCGCTGAGCTGCTCGCGACCGTCGTCAAGCGCAACTGGGATCGCTTCCAGGGGATCGAGATCATCGCGCTGACCGAGCTCAACCGCATCTGGGGCGAGGCCGAGGCGGCCGGCGTGACCGGGTTCCCGCTCGACGCGCGCCGCTTCAAGAAGGAGCTGAAGACCGACGTCCGCATCGTCATGACCTGGGATGCCGACCAGACCGACATGGACCTGCACGTGGTCGAGCCGAGCGGCGAAGAGGCCGATTACTCGCACAACCTGACGACCATCGGTGGCAAGGTTTCGCGCGACTTTACGCAGGGTTACGGCCCCGAGGTCTACGCGCTCAAGAAGGCGATGCGCGGCAGCTACAAGGTCAAGACGCACTTCTTCGGGAGCTCGGCGGCACAGCTCATCGGCGCCGTCACGCTGCAGGTCGACGTGTTCACGAACTACGGGCGCTCGAACGAGAAGCGCAAGTCGATGACGTTGCGCCTCACCGGTGCCAAGGAAGAGTTCGTCGTCGGCGAGATCGAGTTCTGATCACGCCCTACGCGCGCCTGCGCGTCAGCGTCACCAGGCCGATCTCGGCCTGCGTGCCGACCCGCAGCGGGGCGCCCCAATAGCCGGTGCCCTGGCCGACCCAGGCCAGGGTCTTGCCGTGGGGGCCGAGGCGGCGCGTGCCGCGCACGACCGGGTGGGCGATGCGCCAGAGGAGCTGCAGCGGCGCCATCTGCCCGCCGTGCGTGTGACCCGAGAGGACCACATCGACGCCCAGCCGCGCCGCCGCGCGCGCGTCCGACGGTCGATGCGCGAGCAGCACGATCGGCCCGGCGTCCGCGCCCGCGACCGCCCGCGCGACGTCCGCCGTGCCGCCGAAATGACGGGCGCTCGGGTCCTCGACGCCCGCGATGACGAGCGCGCCCTCCCCGCGAAAGAGCGTCACGTGCGCGTTCTCGAGGACGTGCCAACCGTGGCCTCGCCAGAAGGCGCGCCACGCGCCGGCGTCCACGTAGTACTCGTGGTTGCCCGTCACGAAGAAGACGCCGTCGCGCGCCGACAACGCCGCGAGCGGCGCCACGCGCTCGCCGAGGCCCGCGACCGTGCCGTCGACGACGTCCCCGACGACCGCGATCATGTCGGCCTCGAGCTGGTTGACGCGATCGGCGACCGCGCGCGCGAACTCGGCGCCGAGCGTCGGGCCGATGTGGATGTCGGACACGACCGCGATGCGGAAGCCCTCGAACCCCGCGGGTAGCTCGGCGATCTCCGCCTGCACCGCGACCACGACCGGCGCGCGCGCCGCGCTCCACACCCCGAACGCCCCGATCGCCCCCGCCACCCCGACGACGCCGAGGGCCGTCTCACGCGCCGCCGACGCAGCCCAGGGCTCCGTCACGACCAGCCCGAGCAGCACATAGAACAAGACGCCGAGCCACGCGAACCCGACCCATGCGAGCCCCGCCGACGCCCGCACCGG
>SXIE01000166.1 GCA_005772945.1 Pseudomonadota bacterium | reverse complement strand
GCGGTGCCGGTGGTCGACCTCGAGCGCCGGGTCGTCGGCGTCCTCTCGCGCACCGATTTGGCGCGCGTCCTGGGGGCGCCCCGGGTCGGGCTCGGCGAGGGTTACGCGCTCGCGCTCGGGGGATTGGGCGGCGAGGCGAGCGGTCTCGAGTATCGGCCGCCGACCAAGCGCGTGGCGGATGTGATGACCCCGGGCGTCGTCACGGTGCCGATCGAGACGAGCGCGGCCGAGGTCGTGCGGACCTTGGCCGACCGGCGGATCGGGCGCGTCTTCGTGGTCGACGCGGGCCAGCACCTCGTCGGGGTCGTGTCGACGACCGACATCGTCGCGCGGCTGCGGGCGGCGGTTTGAGTATTCTTGGTTGAGAACTTCGAGGTCGTTCGGGGCCATCGCAATGGAGGCACCGACCGGTCTTCCCGTGGGCGCATTTTGGAGACGGTCATGCGGCTAAGCTCTCTCGTCGCGGTCGTCGTGGCCGGCGTCCTCGCTTTGTTCGCGCGCGCCCCGGCTCACGCGGCGCCCCCGGCACCCTCGCCGCGCCCCGTGATCGTCCCGTGGTCGAACCTGACGGATCTCGAGGGCGCGGAGTCTGTCACGCAGCACGCGGCGGGCTTGGCGTTCCTGTCGGCGTTCGAGTTCGATCTGGCCGTGACGCTCGGCCTCACCGGCGACGAGCCGGCCTCGAGCGTCGCCGGCATGGTCGGGCTGCCGCTCGGACCCCTGGTCGTCGGCCTCGGGGTCGCGGGGATCGGCGACGGCGGCCTCGACACCGGGACCACGACGCGCGTCGACTTCGGGTTCGCGCTGCGGCTCGGCGATGCGATCGGCCTCGGCGCGCGCTGGGAGTGGCTCGCCAACACGCGCAGCGCGGCGATCGACGACTACGCCGCGGTCGGCGTCTCGGCGACGCTTCGCCCCTGGCGCGCGTTCTCGGCGGCGTTGGCGGTCGAGCGCATGAACCGTCCGCAAGGCGACGTCGGCGCCGACGGCGTGGCGCGTCGCTTCGAGCCGGTGGCGCGCCTCGGGTTCGGGTTCCGACCTGGCGTCGAGTGGGCCACCTTCGGACTCGAGGCCTCGCGTACGCTCGGGGCCGACGCCCTCTGGACGCTCGGCGCCAGCGCGCGCCTCTTTCTCTATCGCGGATTCTCGCTCGGCGCTTGGGCGCGCGCCACGCTGAGCGAGGTGGGCGGCGGGCTCCCGGGCGGCGACTCGGCCCGCTTCGAAGCCGGCCTCGCGCTCGGCGTCTCGCAGGGCGGACTCGGCGCCGAGCTGGGCGCGGATCTCGCGGCGCCCGGCCAGGACTCGCAGGGGATCCGCACCTCGCTGCTCATGCGCGCGCGCGCCGATCGCCTCCCGACGATTGCACCGCCGAGCAATCAAGTCGTGCGCCTGGTCGTCTCCGGCGACGCGCCCGAGCGCCCCAGGCGCGGCCTCTTCTCGGGCCGCGGGGCCGCCTTCGGCGACGTGCTCGCGCTGCTCGATCGCGTCGCGCGCGACCCGCGCGTCTCGGGGCTGCTCGTGCAGATCAACGACGCGCCGAACTGGGCCCAAGCCTGGGAGCTGCGCCAGGCCTTCGAGCGCATCCGCAAGCTCGGCAAGAAGGTCTTCGCGACCCTGTCGGTCGGCGACATGCGCGCCGAGTACCTCGCCTCCGCCGCCGACGAGATCTGGCTACACGCGGCCGGCGGCCTCACGCTGACGGGTCTCGCCATCACGCAGTCCTACTATCTCGGGCTGCTCGAGAAGCTCGGGGTCCGCGCCGAGTTCGTGAAGTTCGAGGACTACAAATCCGCCCCCGAGTCCTTCACCCGCGCTGGCCCGTCCGCGGCCTCCACCGAGCAGACGCGCGCGCTCCTCGGCGCCTTCGACGCCGAATGGCTGCGCGCCGTCTCCGAGGGTCGCAAACAGACGCCCGAAGCTCTCAAGACGGCGCTGGCGGCCGGCCCGCAGACCATGAACGACGCGCGCGCCCAGGGCTTCGTCGACGCGCTCGTCGAGGCCGACGCGGTCGGCGACCTCCTGCGCGCGAGCATGGGGCGCGACGTGGTCTTGCTCGATTCGTACGAGCCCTGGCCCGAGGTGCCACCGCGGTGGGGGTCGCCGCGCACCGTCGCCATCGTCCCGGTCACCGGCTCGATCGTCGACGGCACGAGCGCTGGCGCGCTGCCGCTTCCCATCCCGTTCATCGGCGGTGAAACGACCGGCGACCGCTCCTTCATCGAGGCGCTCGAGGGCGCCATGCACGACCCCGAGGTCGCGGGGATCGTCGTGCGCGTCGACTCCGGCGGCGGCTCCGCAACCGCCTCCGATCGCATGTACCGCGCCGTCCTCGCCGCGGCAAAACGCAAGCCCCTCGTCGTCTCGTTCGGCGCGATCGCCGCCAGCGGCGGCTACTACCTGGCCGCCGGCGCTCCGAGCATCCTCGCCACGCCCATCACCATCACCGGCAGCATCGGCATCTTCGCCGGCAAAGCCGACATCTCGGGGCTCTACGGCCTGCTCGGGATCACGACCCACACCGAGCGATCCACCGATCGCGCCGACATGCTCGGCATGCATCGCCCCTTCACCGACGACGAGCGCGCGCGGGCCCAGGTCGTCCTCAAGGCCTACTACGACCGCTTCGTCGGCGTCGTCGCCGAGGGCCGCAAGCTCCCGCTCGAGGACGCCTACAAGGTCGCGCGCGGCCGGGGGTGGATGGGATCGGCCGCCCTCGAGCACAAACTGGTCGACGGCTACGGCGGGCTCTGGGATGCCATCAAGGCGGTTCGCGGCCAGGCCGGCCTCGACGCCAACGACCCCGTCGTCCTGCGCTACGTCGGCACCCTGGGCGCGCTCTCTGGGATCCAGCGCCTCGTCGCGCAGGCCTTCGCCCTCGCCACCGACTCCGATCCAAGCGCCGGCACCAGCCTTCCCGCCGGCGGGCCCTTCGACGGCTTTGCTGGCCTCTCGAGCGCGCTCGCGGCACTCTCGGCCATCGAGCGCGGCGCCCCGCTCGCGCTGCTCCCATTCACCCTCCGGATCGACTGATGACGTGTCCCGCCCCGTTCACCATCCGCGCCCATTGCCCGACCAGCGCCGCGCGCCTCGGCACGCTCTCGCTCGGACGCGCCGAGGTCCAGACGCCGATCTTCATGCCGGTCGGGACCCAAGGCGCGATCCGCTCGTTGCCCCCGCATTTCCTCGAAGAGGTCGGCGCGCAGATCATCCTCGCGAACACCTACCACCTCGACCAGCGGCCCGGCGCCGCGCTCATCGAGAAGCTCGGCGGGCTCCACAAGTTCATGGCCGTCGAACTTCCTATCCTCACGGATTCAGGCGGTTTTCAGGTCTTCTCGCTCAAGAAGAAGAACGTCACCGAAGAGGGCGTGGCCTTCTCGTACGAGCTCGACGGCAAGGAGACGTTTCTCTCGCCCGAGCGCTCGATGGAGATCCAGCAGACTCTCGGCTCCGACATCGCGATGGCCTTCGACGAGTGCCTCCCGCCCGACGCCGATCGCGCGACCGTCGCCTCCTCGATCGAGCGCACCGCGCGCTGGGCCGAGCGCTCGCTGCGCGCCCACACGCGCCCGAGCCAATCCCTCTTCG
>SXIE01000165.1 GCA_005772945.1 Pseudomonadota bacterium | reverse complement strand
GACCGACCGCGCGCACCGGATCGGGCAGACCAAGCCGGTGTTCGTCTACAAGCTCGTCGCCGAGAACACCGTCGAAGAGAAGGTCATCGAGCTCCAGGAAAAGAAGAAGGAGCTCTTCGACGCGATCGTGTCGGCCGACGGGTCGGGCCCGAGCAGCCTGACGATGGACGACATCAAGGCGATCTTCGAGGACTGAGGCGTCCAGTCGGCTGGACTGAAGCGTCCGTCCAGTCGGCTGGATAAATCCGGCTCAGTGCGGCACGGGGATCGGCGCATCCAGCGGAATCGGGGTCCCAGGTGGCGGCGGCGGGGGCTTGTTCGGGTCCGGGTACTTCGCGCGGAACGCATCGACCTGCGCCTTGACCGCCGGCTCGTCGGCCACCTTGGTGCCCATCTCGACGAGCTCGAACAGCACCGGGTTCCCACCCGCCGGAACCAGCGCGCTCGCATCTTCGAGCCCCGCTTGGGCCAGCTGCAGCTCCGCGCGCGCGCCTGCCAGCTGGCGCTCGTAGACCTCGATCGGCGGCGGCGGCCCCGCCGTCGGCACGCGCGCCTTGGCGTCCGCGAGGCGCTTCTCGAGCGACGCCACGCGCCGCGCCGCGTCGGCCTGCTTCCGCTCGAGCTGCACCCGCCGCGTCGGATCCACGAGCGCGCCCGCGAGCCCCGTCGGCGCATCGAGCGTGATCGTCACGACGCCGATGTGCTTTCCCTTCTGACTCCCCTCGGCGCCGAGCGCCTGGCCCACCGGCTCGAGACTGGGCCGCGCCCCCATCGCGTCCCCGCCCAGAATGAGTCGCACCTCGGGCACGGCCTCGGCCAGCTCGCGCTCCTCGTTCGGCGTCAGCTGGCTCAGGACGACCACCAGGTCCGCCTTCGTCCCCGCCAGGACCGCCTTCACGGCGGCGATCGGCTCGCCCACCCGCAGCTTGTCCTCGCGCAGCGCGCCCTCGGCCATTCGCGCGCTGCTCGGCGACACGAGCCCGAGGAACAGGACCTTCAGCCCGTCGCGCTCGATCAGCGCCCGATCCGCGAACGCCGCTTTCTCCCCGCCGACCTCGAACACGTTCGTCGCCACGAACGGGAACTTGGCGCCCGCCGCCAGCTCGGCGAGCGTCCGACGCCCGAGGCCGAGATCGCGGTCACCCAACGCGAGCACATCGAGGTGCTCGGCGGCGTACTGATCGACGATGAACTTCGCCGTCGCGAGCGCGCCCTCGCGTCGCGCCGGACCGAGCGTGTGCGTCGCGGCGAGCGCATCCCCGGCGTCGACCAAGAACATTGTGTCCCACCCCTGTTTGGCTTTCGGGGCGGTGCGTTCTTTCAGCAGCGTTGCTTTCCGGGCCAGACCGCCCAGCGGGTGAGCCCGTCAACCACAGGGCTCGAGCTCACCGATCACGTTGGCGGTGAACACGATCCCGAGCTTCTTGCCGGTCCCATTCGCCACGGGCCGCGTCTCGAGTCCCCCGTCGCCCCCGCTCGCCCCCGCGATGGTATCGCCCGCGCCACCGCCCTCCGACGACCCGCGACAGGCAGCGAACAACGCGAACGAAGCGACTGCGACCGGTCCCCAACGCATACGACCTCCGCGCGGCACTCTACGCGACCGCCTCAGGGCACGCAAACAGGCCACGCGGAGCCACCCGTCCGCGCGCACCCAAAGCCGCTCGGGCAATCGCCGGTCGTCAGACACGCGCGGTAGCACGCCCCATCGGGCGCGCCCGCGAGGTCCGCGCACAGCCC
Organism: Pseudomonadota bacterium; assembly: GCA_005772945.1. Next base: position 867 of record SXIE01000165.1, on the reverse strand, counting down.
GCCGAACGGGCAGTAGCCGTCCTCGCCGCATCCCGCGCCGCACGTCCCCTGCCCGCCCCCGCCGGGCCGCAAGCACGTCGCGCCACCGCATTCGGCATCGCCCGTACACACCGCGAGCGGCACCCCCGTGCGGACGCGCGTGCAGACGTAGCGGCCGCCGCCCCCATCGCTGATCGGAATGCCATAGCCGCAGCTGAGGCCCGCCGCCGCATTGCACGCCGTATCGGCCCCCGCCGTCGTACAGGCCGGCCGGCACCAGGCGTCCTTGCCGTCCCAGCCGTCGGCGACGCAGAAGCTCGCGCCCGGGCACGCCACGGACCCACTGGCCGCGCAGGGCTGACTGCACACGCCGACGCGGCTCTGCGCGCCCACCCGGCAGAACTCCGCCGCCGTGCAGTCGGCCGCAGCCGTCGCCGTCGCGCACGGCCGCTCGGACGTACTGCAGCGCCCCTCGCCCAGGATCTGGCAGGCGCCCGAGGCACACTCGAAATCGGACAAGCACGAGGCGCCCATGTCCTTGCCGCTGAGACCCGACACGCACACCGAGAGCGGCGTCTGATCGATCCCCGGCAGGACCCCGCATTTGCGCTCGGCGCCCTCGACGCTGTGGCAGTCCCCATCGGCGGCGCAGCTCGCGAGGCACGTCGCGACCTGGTCGACCTTGACGCAGGCCGCGCCCGCCGGGCAGCTCGTGGCCGTGCAGCCGAGGATGCCGCAGTAGCCGCCCGGGAACGACGCCAAGCACGTCGCGCCCCCCGCGCAGTCGAGCGGCGACGCGCAACCCGCGCCGATCGGGGCCGCATCGGCCGCCACCGCCACGCACGCGTGCACGATGGCGCCGGACGCGGCGCCCGCCGCCGACGCCGG
>SXIE01000021.1 GCA_005772945.1 Pseudomonadota bacterium | reverse complement strand
GCGGGGTAGAGCTCGAGGCCGCGCTCGGCGACCCAGGCGACGAAGATCTCGAAGAGACGATCGGTGTCGGGCGCCGGGGAGCGACCGAGGCGTTCGAAGAGGTTGGGCGATGCGGAGGTGGCCATCGCGGTCATCGAAACCACGTCGGCGCGGCGATCGCAACCGCCGATGGAAAGTGCACGCCTGACCGGCTATGGTGCGCCGCATGGGACTGTCACGAACCTGTCGGCTGGGTTGGGTGCTGGGGTTGTCGCTTGTCGTTGGGTGCAACGATGAGGCGGACGCGGGGCGTGATGCACGCGCCGAGACCGAGGTCGAGACCGAGGTCGAGATCGAGATCGAGGTCGAGTCCGAGGTCGAGGTCGAGTCCGAGTCCGAGGTCGAGTCCGAGGTCGAGGTCGAGGTCACGCCGACCCACCCCGCGCTCATCAGCACCGTGCCGGGCACGTTCACCGTGCGCCCCGGTGTCGAGATCGCCACCGTCTTCGGCGCGACGCCCGGAACGCCGGTCACGCTCTACGATGCTCACGGCGTCCGCCTCCTGTCGGTCGTCGCCGACGAGTACGGCCAGGCGCATTTCTCGTACGTCCCGCCGACCTACCAGATCCTCGACCTGACCGGCGCCGTCTCCGGCGAGCTGGTGAAATACGGGCACGTCCTGACACCCGGCGACGGCTACGTCATCCGCGACGACACCCCGCTCGAAGCCGCTCCCGCTGCGCCCCCCAAGGCCGTCGGCCCGTTCCGCGTGCTGTCGGTCGAGGACCATCCCGACACCGCGCTCTATGATCGACAGACGCTGCAGGGGATCCACTACGGGCTCTTCGGGACGGTCGACGGCGAGGATCCCGACGACGGCCTCAACTACATCGAGGTTCGCGACGGCGTTTTCCTCTCGGCCATGGTGCGCTTCCCCGACCCCACGCTCTGGGGCGACGGCCCCTACCCGACCGTCATCGAATACTCGGGGTATTCGCCGTCGGATCCGGCCTCCCCCGATCCCGGCTCGCGCATCGCAACCTTGCTTGGATATGCAAGTGTCGGCGTGAACATGCGCGGCAGCGGATGCTCCGGCGGCGTCTTCGACATCTTCTCGCCAGCGCAGCATGCGGACGGCTACGACGTCGTCGAGGTCGTCGCGCGCCAGTCGTGGGCCCTGCATCACAAGGTCGGCATGGTCGGCCTGTCCTACCCGGGGATCGCGCAGCTCTATGTGGCCTACACGCGACCGCCGAGCCTGGCCGCCGTGACGCCGCTGTCGGTGTTGGCGGACCCGTGGCAGCAGCTGCGCCCGGGTGGCATCTATAATGATGGGTTCACGCGGCAGTGGCTCGAGAACCGCGACTCGGAGGCGGCGCCGAACGGGCAGAGCTGGACCGACAAACGAATCGTCGGCGGCGACACGCGCTGCGAGACGCACCAGGTGCTGAGGAATCAGAACCTGGCGTTCGAGGACATCTTCAAGGCACTCGAGTTCGTGCCGCCCGACGCGGCGGCGCGCAGTCTGCCGCTCTTGGTTGGCGGGATCGCGGCGCCCGTGTACCTGACGGGCGCGTTCCAGGACGAGCAGACGGGGCCGCTGTTCCAGGACATGCTGGGCCAGTTCGGCGGCGCGGCGGTGCGGCGGTTCATCCTTTATAATGGGCGTCATCCGGACGGCTACAGCCCGCTGGTGCTCACGCGCTGGTGGGAGTTCTTGGAGCTGTACGTGGCGAAGCGGGTGCCACGACTGCCGGATTGGGTGCGGCTCGCGGCGGGGCCGGAGATCTCGCGCGAGTACGACTCGACCGGGCTTGGGTTCGAGGTGGACCGTTTTGCGGCGTTCGCGGTCGAGGACTATGCGGGCGTGAAGGCGGCGTACGAGGCCGAGCCCGAGGTGCGCGTGATGTTCGAGAGCGGTGGCGGCGACGGCCAGCCGGGCGCACCCGAGGCACGTTGGGTCGAGACGTTCAGCGCGTGGCCGCCGCCCGAAGGGGCGACGCGCCGGTTCTATCTGAGCGAGCCAGGGGACGGCGGCGACGGTGGACTGCTCGCGGAAACGGCGCCGGTGGAAACGGTCGTCGATGCCTACACGCACGATACGGCGGCGGGGTCCGACACGTTCTTCACGCACGGCTACGATCTGATGACGCGGATCTGGGATACTACCTGGAAGCCGTTCCCCGCGGGCAAGAGCCTGTCGTTCCTGTCTGCGCAGCTGGCGGAGGCGATGACGATCGCGGGGCCGTCGTACGCCGAGCTGTGGGTGGCGAGCGGCGCCACGGACGTCGGCGTGCAGGTGACGATCACCGAGGTGCGGCCGGACGGGGCGGAGTACCTGGTGCAGTCGGGGGCGCTCCGGATCGGGCATCGCGGCGTCGACGAAGACGCGAGCGAGGGGAACTTCGTGACGTACACGTTCACGGAGGAGGATTACGCGCCGGTCGCGGAGGGCGAGAGGGTTCACACCAAGATCCCGATCCCGCAGGTCGCGCACGTGTTCCGGGGCGGGTCGCGGCTGCGGGTCATCATCTCGACGCCCGGTCGGGACTTCGGGACGTGGGAGTTCGCGAACCCCGACTACGGGGCGACGACGCCCGAGCAAGAGGTGTGGATGGGCGGGGAGACGCCGTCGGCCTTGGTGGTGTCGGTGATACCGCCCGGGGAAATCCAGGTGGCGTATCCGGTGTGCCCGGGGCTGCGCGGGCAGCCGTGCCGGACATACGTGCCGACGGCGAATCGGAGGGCGACGGAATGAATGTGTGGACGCTGGCGACGCTGGTGGCGGCCGCGGGGCTCGGGGCGTGTACCGTGGCGGAGCCGTCGGTGATGGGCTCGCTGGACACGGCGGATTCCGGAGATACCGCGGCGGAAGTCGAGACCGAGACCGAGGTCGAGGTCGAGGTCGAGTCCGAGTCCGAGGTCGAGTCCGAGGTCGAGTCCGAGGTCGAGGTCGAGTCCGAGGTCGAGTCCGAGGTCGAGTCCGAGGTCGAGTCCGAGGTCGAGTCCGAGGTCGAGTCCGAGGTCGAGGTCGAGTCCGAGGTCGAGTCCGAGGTCGAGTCCGAGGTCGAGTCCGAGGTCGAGTCCGAGACGGCCTCTGACACGAGCGACGATACAGCTGCACCGGACGCGGCGCCGACGTGCACGACCACGTTCAAGGCCTTCGCACCGCTCGCGTCGCCGCACGTCGCGGACTGCGGCGTGGTGGCCTACGAACAGAATCCGCCTTCCAGCGGTCCGCACAGGCCGGCGTGGGCGGCCTTCAAGCGCTTCGCGCTGCCGGTGCCGCGCGAGAACTGGGTCCATGACCTCGAGCACGGGGCGGTCGTCGTCCTCTACAACTGCCCCGACGGGTGCACGACCGAGGTCGACGCGGTCGAGGCGGCCTTGAATGCGCGGCCCGCGGATCCGCTCTGCGTCTCGCCGCTGACGCATCGCTTCGTGATCACACCGGACCCGCTCTTGCCCGAAGGCGTTCGCTTTGCGGCCGTGGCGTGGGGGCACGTGATGACGTCGGATTGCTTCGACCTCGAGAACCTGGGGGCGTTCATCGATCTCTATTACGGGCATGCGCCCGAGAACGAGTGCGTCGATGGACAGGACGTGACCTCGCCCGACTACTGCGCGGCCACCCCGTGAACTCCGGAGCGTCGCGCATTTGGGGGCGGCGCTGGCTCGGGTGCATCGCCTTGCTCGCATCGGTCGTCGCGTGCCACGAGGACGTCACCAGCGAGCTCGCGTTTGCCTGCGCGACGGCCAGTGACTGCGCGTCCGGTTGGGTCTGCGCGCCGCAGTCGGCCGGCCTTCGCTGCGTGCGCGCGGCAGTGGTCCCGAGCGATGTCGGCGCGGAGACCTTCGATGCGTCCGAGGTCGTCGACGCCACGGTGAACGACACGCTTGCCGTCGTCGAGACGATCGACACGCTCGACGCTATCGACGGTATCGAGGTCGGCGATACCACCGACACGACCGACACCGTCGAGACCACCCCGACCCTCTGCGACCATCTCCGCGCCGGGAACCTCACGCTCGCGGCACCGACGACCGTCAACACCTCGCAAATACCCGTCACCACGTCCGATTTCGTGCTCGATGCCCGCCTCGCCTCCGAGCACGCCGTGACCGTCATCGAGCTTGTCGACGACGGGACGAGCGCGCTCGTGCGCCACATCCCCAACCGCTCGCAGATCATCGCGAGCGGGCTCGAGGGCGTGTTCTTCGGCCTCGCCGAATTGCCCGACGGCGGCTGGATCCTTGCCCGCAACGCGCCCGCCGGACTCGTGCGCGTCGGACCGACCGGCACGGTCGACGCCACCTGGTTCGACCACGGCCTCGTCGCGCCGGTCTCGCTCGCGCTGCTCTCGACGCCCGAGGGCCCTGGACTGCTGGTCGGCGACGGTGGCGCGGAGCTCGCCTGGTACCTGCCCCCCGCCTGGCTCAGCGACGGCGTCGGCGACGGACGCCCGCTCATCGTCGCCACCGATCTCTACATGGCGTCACACGTCGCGACCGCCCGCGACGGCGCCTTCGCCGCCTATGCCTCGGCGCCCGCGGCTTGGGTCGCTCGCCAGACCTTCTCCCCGCCGTACCAATTCTCGTCGCCCGCGTTCACGGCCGGCTTTGCGAACGCCACGCTGCCGCCGACCGTCGCGACCTGCGACTACGCCTTCGAGCCGTGCTGGAACGCCAGCGGCGCGCCCGGCCGCTGCGAGCTTCGCGACGGCCTGCCCATCTGCATCGCGCAACGCGCCAGCCGCGAGCCGCGCGTGGCGATCTGCGAGGGGGGCGCCGACGGCCCCTGCGCCCTGAACTACGCCGGCGTCACCTTCGACGGCGAGTGCACCCTCAGCGGCGAGCATCCGACGCGCGTCGTGTACTGCGCGCTCGACGCGCCCGCGCACGACGCGACCCTCGCGTGCGCCGCGCGCGCCGCCGGCGACCCCTGCGCCTTCCTCCTCCCCGCCTTCGGCCGCGACGCCTTTCCGACCGGCGACGACCGCGACGCGGACGGCCTCTCGGACGCGGCCGAGCTCCTCTGGGGCAGCGACCCCGACGACTTCGACAGCGACGACGACACGTGGGCCGACGGCGTCGAGCCCCTCTGGTACATCGACGTCGACGGCGACGGCCTCATCGCCGCCCGCGACCCGGACAGCGACGGCGACGGCCTGCCCGACTCCTCTGACTACGTCGAGCCCACCCCGAATCAAGGCACCTGCGTGCCTGCCGGCGAGGTCGGTCGCCCCGACGTCCCCCCGACGACGCTCGTGTGCGCCAATGGCTACCAACACGCGATGCTCCACGGGCTGGTCGGTGGCCTCGCCGTCCACGAATGTGGCGCCCTATTCTACACCGAATTCCAGCCGTTCCAGCCCGAGGCGGGCAGCCTCTGGGGCCTCGCACCTACCCCTAGCGATGAACCGCGGCTCATCGGCAGCGGCCTGAGCTTCCAGCGCCTCCACTTCGGGGACGCCGCTGCCTGGGGCGCGGACACGCTGTACACGATCGATCGCGGGGCCGGCCAGGTCATCGGGCTGCGCCTCATCCCGCAGCCCTCATTCGAATGACCACCCCGCGCACACCCCCTCGCGAGTCGGCGCCGCTCGTCACCGGCCTCACCCCCGAGGCGCTGGGCGCCCTCATGCCCCGCCTCGGCCGACCCAGCGTCACGCGCGGCCACGCGCTCTGGCGCTGGCTTCGCGGCGTCGGGCTGCCGAGCGCCTGGCCAAGCACCATCGACGGCATCGGCCATGACGCGCTCACCGCGCTCGCCGCCGAATTCCGCCTTCCCGACCTGCGCATCGAGGCCACGCACGCGAGCACGGACGGCACGCTCAAGTGGCGCCTGCGCGGCAACGATGGGCACGGGGGCGCGTTCGAGACGGTCCTCATCCCGACGCCACGCCGCGCGACCATCTGCGTTTCGAGCCAAAGTGGCTGCACCCGCTACTGCGACTTTTGCGCGACGGCGCAAATGTCCTTTGGTGGCCAACTCAGCGCGGGCGAGATCGTTGCGCAGGTGCTCCTCGCCCAATCGCGCCTGACGCCCGCGGAAAAACGCGCCACCAACGTCGTCTTCAGGGGCATGGGCGAGCCGCTCGACAACCTCGACGCGGTCCTTCAGGCCATCACCGTGCTCGAGCGCGGCCTGCACATCGCCCCCACCCGCGTCACCGTCTCGACCTCCGGGGTCGTCCCGCGCCTCGAAGCCCTCTGCCGCGCGACCCGGGCCAACGTCGCCGTCTCGCTCCACGCCAGCACCCAGGAGGTCCGCGATCGCCTCATGCCCAAGGTCGCCCGCTGGCCCCTCGCGGAGCTGCTCGCCACGCTGCGCGCGCTCTCGGCCGCGGACCCGCGCCGCATCTTCTTCATCGAGCTCGCGCTCATGGCCGGCGTCAACGACGGCGACGCCGACGCCGAGCGCCTCGTCGCCGCGATGGCGGGGATCCAGGCGCGCATCAACCTCATCCCGCTCAACCCCTACCCCGGCTCACGCTACACGCGCCCGACCGACGGGCGGATCGACGCGTTTCGCGACATCGTCGCACGCCACGGTCTCGTGTGCGTCGTGCGCCGGTCGCGCGGCGAGGACGCCGCCGCGGCCTGTGGTCAGCTCGCCGGCGCCGCGCTTGACGCCACCCCGCCGCTCGTCGACAACGAACGGCCATGAGCACCACCCCGCCGCGCATCACCCGTCGGACCTTCATCGCCACGAGCACCGCCGGCGCCGCCGGTGCTCTCGGCATGCTCGCCGCCTGTGGCGACGACGCACGCACCGCCCGCGCCGACGCCACGGCGACGGACGACGCGAGCAGCGCCGACGCGCCCGACACCACCCGCACCGACGATGCGACGGCCGCGACGGAGGGCACGACCAGCGCAGACACCGGCCCTGGCGCCGACAGCGCGCCCGAAGTCCCGGACGCGACCACCGACGACACCGCCGCCGACGCGCCCGATGCCCCAGGTTCGCGCTTCGATCCCGACGCATATGCCGAGGCCTCCGTGAGCCTCTTTCCGATCGGTGTCAGCGCGACCGATCCGACCTTCGGCGGCGCGATCCTCGCGACCCGCTACCTCGGCACGGCCGCGATCGAGCTGGTCGTGTGGCGCCCGGATCCAGGCCGCGCCGGCGGCCTCGAGGCCCACCGCACGACCGTCGTGCCGGCGGACGGCGGCTTCATCCAGGAAGACGTCCAGGACCTCGCGCCCGGCGCCGAGCACCACTTCGCGTTCATCGCGGACGCGCGCCGCAGTCCGATCGGCCGCTTCCGAACCCCACCCCAGGCCGACGCGCGCCCGGTCGTCGTGCTCGGCGCGAGCTCGTGCGCGAAGTGGGACTTCCGGCCGTTCGATGTCCTCACGCGCGCCGCCGAGGACGATCTCGATCTCTTCCTCCTCCTCGGCGACACGACCTACGCGGACGAGGCGACGACCTTGGAGGAGTACCGCGCGAACTGGGCGCGCAACCTCGGGACCGCCGAATACCGCGCCTTGCGCACGGCGACGACCTGCGCCGCGACCTGGGACGACCACGAGGTCGACAACAACTGGGACCCCGAAGGGGCCGACTCCGCGCGCGTCACGGCCGCACGCCAGGCCTTCTTCGAGCACATGGCCGTGCGCCGCGATCCGGCAAACCCCGACCGGATCTGGCGCTCGTTCCGGTTCGGGGCGACGGTCGAGGTGTTCCTCCTCGACTGCCGCTCGGAGCGGCGCCCGTCGACCCGCACGACCCCCCAGGCCGAGTACATCTCCGAGGCGCAGCTCGCCTGGCTCGACGCGGGGCTCCACGCGTCGCCGGCCACGTTCAAGCTCGTCCTGTCGTCCGTCCCGATCACGCGCTGGCCGCCGCTCTACCTCGCGGCCAACGAGCGCTGGGAAGGCTACGCGGCCCAACGCGCGCGCGTCCTCGGGCTCGCCGCCGATGTGAAGGGCCTCCTCTGGGTCGCGGGCGACTTCCACTTCGGCGCGGTCACGACCGTGGATCCGCCCGGCGAGGCGCACGCCGATCAGCACGAGATCCTGGTCGGCCCCGTCGCACACCTCAACCCCGCGATGGCGATCGTGCAGCTCACCGGCAGCCCCGAGCAGTTCCCGTTTCTGACCGGCGAGCGCAACTACGGACGCTTCACGCTCGACCCGACGAGCAGCCCGCCGCGCATCACGGTCGACCACATCGGCATGAGCGGCCAGACCCTCGGCTCGTACGTGCTCGAGGTCACCTGACCCGCAGCGGCAGCGGCAACCTCATGGGCAGGGATCCCCCGCCTCCCGCCCGCCGCCGTCGACCGGCATGCCGCCGATGGCGCGTCCGCGCAGCTTCGCGTTCGCGAACACGGTGCGCCGATTCTGGGCGCGCCCGTCGGCGCTGTCGTTCGGCGCGACCGGCTTCGAGTCCCCGAAGCCCACCGGGATGAGGCGCTTGCAATCGACGCCCTTGCCGACGAGCGCGCGTGCGATAGCGAGCGCGCGCTTCTCGGTGAGTGTCTGGTTATAGTTGGCGTTGCCCTGGCTGTCGCTGTGGACCTCGACGCGCATGAGCGAGATGTACGATTTGTCGCCCAGATACGCCACGACGTGCTCGAGCGCCGGCGCGCTCTCGGGCTTGATGGTGTCGCTGCCGGTCTCGAAGAGGATCGGCGCGGGCACCGTCAGGTTGTTGCCGTCGAGCTCGAACGTGCGCGGCGTTTCGGCGTGGGCCGGCGCGACCATCGACACAGCCGACGGCGCCGCGAGTCCGAGCGCGGCGGCGGTGAGACGCGACCTCAAGAACCTCGATACGAACTGCATAGCGACCTCCGGAGAACGGGCGAGTGACCCGGGCACGACTGCGCGAGGGACGAGGCTCGGTCCTTACCTCAAAAACCCCGGCGCCCTCAAATCGGACGCAGCCACAACCCGCGGACCGCCCCCTGGGGATCGAAGACCAAGAGGAGGCCGATGCGCTTGCCGCCCTGCATGCGGATGAGCGCCTCGGCGGCCGGGCTCACGACCTCCTTCTCGCGGATCTCGCTGGCCCATGCATCCATCACTTCGACCGGCGGCCCGTGCGCCTTGACGAGCCCATCGACGATCCCGCTGAGCTTCGCGACGGTGAGATCCTCGCCGAGCTCGACCTGGAACAGCCTCCGCACGGGCTCGAAGCGCCCGCGAAACAGGTTCTCGGCGGTGTCGAGCGCCAACCCCGCGCTCGCCGATCCGAGCGCGAGCGGACGCCGCGCGGCCCAGAGGTCCTCTTGGACGGTCTGCGCGCTCTTGACGACGACGCGCGGCACCGCCTCGGTATCCGGAACGGGCGCCGCGACGCACGGGGCGGCGGCCGGGCACACGCACGGCACCGCGTCCGCCCCGCACGCGGCCACGCTCGCGAGTACCGACAGCGCCGACAGCAACGCCCGCGGCGGCGTCACCGGCCCAGCCACACGCGCGCGCCGCCCGAGGTCGTTCATCGCGCGACCGTAGCAGATGCGGTCGCGAGTGGATACGCGCCGGAGCGCCCGCACGAACAGCGCGCGCTCAGCCGTCCAGGGGCGCAGCGACCACGCGACGCGCGGCCTCGGCGTACCAGGGGAGGTGCGCGAGCTCCGCCCGCGTGAGTCCAAACTCGACGAGCTCGACCAGGCCCGAGCCGTCGACGGCCAGGCGGTGCTCTGGCGGATGCGCTTCGGGCACGAAGCCGAGGCGCGCGGGGAGGGCGGCGCTCCGCAGGTTGTCGCGTTCGCAGCGAATGAAGACGCGCCCGGCGCCGAGGACGTCGAACGCCAGCGCGGTCAGGAGGCCCACCGCCTCGGTCGCGTGGCCCGCGCCGTAGGCGTCGGTGCGGAGCCAGTAGCCGATCTCCATCACCCGCACGCGCCAGTCCACGCCGTGGAGACCACTGCCTCCGACGAGACGACCGGCGCGGTCGGTGAGGACCACGGCAAGATCCTCGCGCGTCATCCAGCGCGCCGCGGCCGACCGCACATACTGCTCGCTGTCGTCGACCCGCTGGTGGCGCGCCGGCCAGGGAAGCCACCGCGCGAGCTCGGTACGCGACGCCTCCACCGCCTCCCAGAGCGCCGCGCCGTCGCCGCGCGCGAAGGGACGCACGACGACGCGGGCGCCCTCGAGCCGCGACGGCAAGGGAATGAGCGCGGGATGATCCGGGTCGACCATGGCGGACCTTGCGCGCCGCTCCGCGCCAGCGCGCGCCACCACGCGAAGCTCGCTCGTACACACGAACCCGGCGGATTCGTAGAGCGCGAGCGCCACGCGGTTGCGCGCCGCGACCTCCAGCTCGAACGTCCGCGCGCCCGCCTCGCCCAGAAGGCGCAGCCCCTCGGCAAGCGCGAGTCCGCCCAGACCGCACGCGCGCCAGGCCGGTGCGCGTCCCAGCGAAGCCACCGTGCCGACGTCGCCGTCGCACGCCACGCGCACGAACGCGATGACCTGGGTGCCGTCGGTGAGCACGCGGCGGGTCGGTCCGTCCACGAGACACCGCTCCGCGAAGGCCTCCAGCTCGAACACGAAGCACCCCGGCACCCCGGCGAACGCCGAGCGGGTGGTCGCATGGAGTGCCGGGACCAGCGCCGGGGTCAAGGCCTGCCAGCTGAATCCGGGCGGCGCGACGCGCGCTTGCGCCACGAACTCCGGCGCCACGGCGACGGCCCGCATGCCCCACAGTGCGTGGGCAAAGACGTAACCTGCCTCCGCGAGCACGGAGGGATCGGGACCCCCGGGGTAGAGCGGGATCTCGACACCGGCGCGAGGCCCCTCGCGTACGAGCGCCTCGGCCCATGGCACGAGCGCCCGCGTCGCGGCTGCGGCGTGGCCCTCGGACGCGAAGATGCTGAGCTCGGCGAAGTTCGCCGCGCTCTCGCAGAGGTCGATGACGACCCCCACCGCGTCCGGCGCGCCCGCAGTGCCGAGCACGCGGATGTGCCCCGGCGATCGGACGAGGTTGCGCATCGCGTCGAGGGATTGCGCTTCGGGCATACGCCCGCGCGAGACGGCGGCGATGAAGCGGGCAAGTGTCGCGATCGGGTCCACGGCTGACACCGCCGCTCGATACCGCGAGAGGCACACCGAGTCCACGACGTCGAACTCGACCTCGAACTCGGACTCGACCCCCGAGCCCTCGCGCAAAGCGTCCGCGCCGCCCGCGCGGCTTTCATCCCCCCCAGCGTCTCACTATGGTAGACCGCCTCGAACGCTGGAGGACCCGATGACCGCACCTCGCTCGATGCCCGGCCTTTCCCTCGGCCTCGCCTTTGTCGCCGCTCTCGCCGCATGTGGTGACGACGACGGCGGCGCCACGCCGCTCGACACCCACGTCGCGTCCGAGGTCGGCGCCGACGCCACCCCCGAGACCAACGACGAGACGCTTGCCGAGGTCCAAGCCGAGACCGCCCTTGGGGAGACCGCCGACGAAACCGCCGACGAGACCACCCCCCTCGGCGACGAGGACGGCGACGGCCTGGACGCCGCCGCTGAGCTCGCGCTCGGCACCGATCCCACCCTCGCAGACACCGACGCGGACGGCTATTGGGACGGCTGGGAGGCCAAGAGCGGCAGCGATCCGATCGATCCCCTTTCGACCCCGACGCTGGCCCTGCCGGCCGGAGCGCCCTACATCCTCGACCTCGTCGACATCGTCGAGCCGAGCCTCCTTCGGACCTTCCTCGGCAGCATCCTGAGCCGTTGGCCGCCGATCCTCCTCTTCATCGACGCCGAGGGCGGCGGGCAGGTCGCGCTGGCCGGTGGCATCGCGAAGCGCGTGTCGCTCGGACCCGACGACGCGCCCGGCACGGCCGACGACGCGTACGCGCTGCAGCTCGGCTCGCTCGATCCCGCGACCGGCGAATTCCAGGTGCACTTCGAAGGCACGCGCACCGGTGACGACCTCGCCGCCAGCGCCGACGAGGTCATCATCGACCTCTCGAACATCAGCGAGCTCGTCCGGGGCGTGCGCCTGCGCGTCGAGAACGTCACGTTCGAGACCACCTTCGTCGACGGCGAGCAGCGACTCGAGCCGACGCGTCTCGCCGGGATCCTCTCGCGCGCGGGCGTCGAGGAGCTCGTCACGAACGCGAACCTGCCGCTGCCGATCGACACCGAGACCGCCATGGGGATCCTCGACCCAGACGGCGACGGAATCATCCTCGTCGACATCGCGCTCAAGGGCCGACCGGCGCTGGCGGCGGGCTGGATCCTCACCCCCGATGTCGAGCCGGCCCCCCGCGACCCCGGCGCATGCTGCCCAGACGGGCTCCAGCTCGGCGCCGCCATCGATTCGGCGCTGGCGATCGTCGACCAGGGCTTGCAGCCCTC
>SXIE01000164.1 GCA_005772945.1 Pseudomonadota bacterium | reverse complement strand
CCCCGCCCAACCGGCCCCGCGTGCGCTTGCGCACAGTCCCCGACGCCCCTCCTATTAGAGGGGACCCCGCCGGACCGACCCCGTGGCTCGGCGAGCTCCTCGCGCACGCCGGCGCCGCGCACGCCGCCCCCACCGAGGGCGCCGACGTCGAACTCCAGCTCGGCCCCGAGGCCATCGCATGGGTCACCCGCCCCGGCCCGCGCCTCATCGACGCGATCGAACTCCTCGCGGCCGCGCTACACCCCGCGACCTTCCCCGAGCTCGCCCGTCGTCACGCGGCGCGCGCCGTCGTCGTCCTCAGGCGTGCGGACCCGTCGGCGCCGGATGCTGTTTCCGGTACTTCTTGAGCCCGCCGTCGATGACCCAGCGCACCATCCACGGCGCGTGCCGCTTCATGAAGTGCGTGAACTTTCCCATGCCGCCCGGCGTGACCCCGAGCTTGCCCTTGGCGATCGCTCCGAGCAGCGCCAGCGCCACATCCTCGGCGCTCATCGTCTTGACCTCGCCCGAGATCGCCTTGGTCTCGGGCGGCTTGATGCGGTTCTCTTCGGCCAGCTGCGGCGTGTCCGTATCGGGCGGATAGAGCACGGTAATCTTCACGCCGTAATCGAGGCACTCCTGGCGCAGGCACTCGGCGAACCCGACCTGCGCGAACTTCGACGCCGCGTAGGCTGTGTATCCATAGATACCCATGAAGCCGAGCATCGAGCTGACGATGCCGATGTGGCCGCTCCGCCGTTCGAAGAAGTGCGGCAGGAACGCGCGCACCGCGTACACCGTCCCGAAGTAGTTGATGCGCATCATGCGCTCGTAGATGTCGGTGCCGGTCTCGAGCACGCGCGCCGGATGCGCGACGCCCGCATTCGCGATGACCACATCGACGCTCCCGAGCGCCGCGAGGATCTCGGCCGTCGCACGCGCGCACGCCTCCGGGTCGGACACATCACATGCGACCGCGATGCACTTCTGGTCGGGACGTGTCGCCTTGGCCTTCACCTCGACCAGCGCCGCCTCGAGCCGCTCCTGACCGCGCGCACTGATGGCCACATTCGCGCCCCAGCTGGCGAGATACTTCGCGGCGGCCAAGCCGATGCCGCTCGAACCACCCGTGATGTAGACCGATTTGCCGCGATAGAAATCCATGTGCGCGCTCTCTGTGGGGTCGTGGTGTCGTGGGGCGTGGGGTCGTGGGGCCGTCCCGTAGCATATCGATGCACCTCGGTCGACCTCCGCCGAGGCGCGACAGCGGCGGCCCCGCGGCCGATCCAATTCGCAGCGAGTGCGAACGCCGCTGCGCATCCCGAGCGGGCGCTCGGCACGACACGCCGTTCGAATGGCACTCTCTTCCGCCTCGCCCGCATGGGTCCAAAGCGCGATCGCCGTTCCGCCACCGACCGAGCAAACGCTCGCCGATCAGCCAGCAAAATAGCGGCGATCAGAACAGGTCCGCGAGTTGACGCTGCCGATCGAAACCCTTACACCCCCCGCTCGCCTCGGGCCGACACTACCGGCGCGCCCGCTTCGCACCTCGACGACGACCAACTCGACCACCGACGGAGTCCCCATGCGCAAGGTCCCTACTGGTCACCAGCCCGACGCCTACGACCCCAACTGGACCGTGCGTAAGGGCGTCGCGATGGCGTACCAGAAGAACAAGCGTCCCGACGCCGGCATGCGCTTCGTGAACGAGGACGGCTCCGAGACCATGTTCACGTTCGTCGAGCTCGAGGCCGAGGTCATGCGCCGCGGCCGCTGGCTGCTCGCGCTGGGCCTCACCAAAGGCGACCGCGCGGCCTTCATCGTGCCGAGCCCGCTCGACTTCGTCCTGACGTTCCTCGGTGCGACCGCGGTCGGCATCGTGCCGGTGCCGCTCTACCCGCCGATGGGATTTGGCAAACTCGACGCCTATATCCGTGACACCGCGCGCACTTTGGAAATTGCCAAAGTGAAGATGTTCATCACGCAGAAGAAGGTCGAGCCGGTCCTCTGGTCCCTCATGGGCAAGGTCCCGGGCATGAAGGATCTCGTGTCGGTCGAGCGCTTCCACGGCGCGCTCCCGGCCAACGCG
This sequence comes from Pseudomonadota bacterium, assembly GCA_005772945.1. Next base: position 9,937 of record SXIE01000164.1, on the reverse strand, counting down.
CCCGAGCCCGAAGAGGTCCATCCCGACGACATCTGCTTCCTGCAGTTCACGTCGGGCTCGACCGCCGCCCCCAAGGGCGTCGTCGTCACGCACCGCAGCCTGGGCGCCAATGGCTGGGCCATCATGCAGCATGGCCTCGAGGTCGACATCGCGACGGACCGCGCGCTCGCGTGGCTCCCGCTCTACCATGATATGGGCCTCATCGGCTTCGTCATCTCGCCGCTCACGGCCGGCCTCGAGACCTGCTTCCTCCCGACGCTCAGCTTCATCAAGCGCCCGTCGATCTGGATGGAGAAGATGTCCGAGCACAAGGCGACCGTGACGTTCGCGCCGAACTTCGCATACGGTCTCGCCGTCAAGCGCACGCCGCCCGAGAAGGTCAAGGGCCTCCAGCTCAGCCAGGTGCGCGTCTTGGGCGCGGGCGCCGAGCCGAACCATCCCGGCACGCTCGAGGCTTTCATGCAGCACTTCGCGCCCGCCGGCCTCAAGCCCGAGGCGATGCTGCCGGTCTACGGCATGGCCGAGGCGACCCTCGCCATGACGTTCGCGCACCTCGACGACACGATGCACGTCGAGACGGTCGACGGCGATATCTACGCCGCCGAGGGGCGCGCGGTGCCGGTTCCGGCCGACCAGCGCGAGGGGCGCACGCTCCTCGACTTCGTGTCGTGCGGCTTCGTGTGGCCCAACCACGAGATCAAGATCCTCGACGACGACGGCCGCCTGCTTCCCGAGCGCAAGATCGGCGAGGTCGTCTTCAGCGGCCCGTCGGTCGCCGCCGGCTACTACGAAAACCCCGAGGCGACGGCCAAGTCCTTCCGCCCGGACGGCCTGCGCACGGGCGATCTGGGCTACCTCGTCGACGGCGAGCTCTTCGTCACCGGCCGCAAAAAGGACCTCATCATCCTCAACGGCCGCAACTACGATCCCCAGTCGATCGAGTGGGTCGTCGCCGATGTGCCAGGCATTCGCATGGGCAATGTCATCGCCTTCTCGCGGCCCGGCAATGACACCGAGGAGCTGGTCGTCGTCGCCGAGACCAAGGACAAGACCGATTTGGCGGCCCTCGCGACGGACGTCCGCACCCGCATCCGCGAGAACTTTCAGATGAATGTGGCAGACGTGGTCCTGCTCGGACCCGGCGCGCTGCCCAAGACGACCTCGGGTAAATTGCAGCGGCAGAAGGCGCGCGCGCAGTACCTCGAAGGCACGCTCGGCGTCGAAGGCGTGCGCACGATGGGTGACCGCGGCCAGACCCTGACGCTCGCGCGGCACGTCGCGCGCTCGGCCGTCTCGCGCGTCCGCCATGCGGTCGTCAAGCGCGCGACCGGGCTCTTCCAGCGGTTCTCGTTCTTCAACCGCGCACGCAACTAGCCGTTGTTCGGTTTCTGTTTCTGCGGTAATTGCCGCGCGCATCTCCGCCGGCACATTCATTAGATGGAGCGCCTGTGTCCAATCAGAACGAAGTCCAAGTCTCGTACGACGTCTCCAACGACTTTTTCCGCCTGTGGCTCGACGAGCGCATGAGCTACACGTGCGGCCTCTATGAGGGCACGGAGAGCCTCGAAGAGGCCCAGCTCAAGAAGCACGCGTGGCACGCCAAGGCCGCCAAGATCGGGCCCACGACGCGTGTACTCGACATCGGCTGCGGCTGGGGCGCCAACGTCGAATACCAGCTCAAGATCGCCGGTGCGAAGGAAGGTGTCGGGATCTCGCTCTCGACCGCACAGATCGAAGAGTGCAAGCGCCGCGATCTCCCGAATGCCGAGTTCATCCTGACCGACTACCGCGACTTCGCGCCCAAGCAGAAGTTCGATGCGGTCATCTCGCTCTGCATGATGGAGCACATCGCGACCCCCGAGGAAGTCCGCGAGGGCAAACACATCGACATGTACCGCGACTACTTCCGTCGCGCCCACGAGTGGACGAACAAGGGTGCCTGGTTCGGCCTGCAGACGATCCTCCGCAATCGCGTCCCGCGCATCAAAGAGGACCTCGTCGACATCAATTGGCTGACCTACGCGATCTTCCCGGGCGGGCTCTCGCTGCGCCTCGAAGACATCGTCAAGGCCGTCAATCCCTACTGGGAGATCATGGAGGTCCAGACGCGTCGCGAGCACTACGGCAAGACGTGCGCGGAGTGGCTGCGCCGTATGCGTGGGCACGAGACGCTCATCCGCGCGCAGTGGGGCGACCAGGTCTTCGACGACTATGATCGTTACCTGCGCACGTGCGTGCGTGGCTTCGAGATGCACTACCAGTCGCTCGCGCAGTACGCGCTGCGCCGCATCGACTGACGCCAACTGTCACATTCACCGCGAGCCGACTCTGCGCGCCCGCGATTTTGTCACTTTCGTATCGGACGCCGAGCCGGCGTTCCCCCCTCTGGAGAAAGTCATGAGCGACAACGATATCCTCAGCATGATGAAGTCGAGCCTCGACCAGGTGGCCCCCGGATGGTCCAAGGAAGTCAAGGACTTCGGACCCGGCGTGAAGTTCCGCGACATGGCGGTCGACTCGGTGCAGATCATGGAAATGGTCGGCATCATCGAGGAGCGCTGCCACTGCCAATTCGCCGATGAAGACCTCGCCCAGATCAACAAGGTCGGGGACATGTTGAACCTGATCAAGAAGGTCGTGGCCTGATCTTCGGGCCCGGCCGTATGGCCTGTGCACTCTCCTGATGAGGCGCGGCGCAGGTCGCGCCTCGTCGCGTTTTGAACTGTTTCCTGTCCGTTGCCTCGAGAGTCGACCATGTCCCAAGCCAGCTCGCCCATCGCCATCGTCGGAATCGGCTGCCGTTTCGCGGGTGCGGACAATCTGCAGGCCTTCTGGCGCGTGACGTTGGAGGGTCAGGATCAGTTCGCGCCCGTGCCGCCGGATCGCTGGGACGCGGCGGCGTTTTTCGACGCGAATCCGCGGGCGCGTGACAAGTCCTATGCCCCGACGGGTGCCTGGATCGACGATGTGCGCTCGTTCCCGACCGCCTTCAATGTGCCACCGCGCCGGCTGGATGTGACCGATCCGCAGCAGCGCTTAGCACTCGAATGTGCCATTCAGGCCGTGACGGACGCCGGACTGACCGCGGAGGCGATGCCTTACCGAACGGGCGTCTACATGGGCGTCACGGCGGTCGAATATCGCACGCTGTCGAGCGCACGCGTCATGGCGCAGCTGATGGCGTCCGGGGCGCTCGGGCGCGCGGCCTCACCGGCGGATGCGGCCATTCTGGCTGGCGCCGTCGAGCGCCTCGTCGCGACGCGGCCCTACACGGCGCCCGGACTGCTCTCGAACATGAACGCGGCATTCGTCGCGCAGGAGCTGCGCCTGCACGGGCCGGCGTTCTCGACGGACGCGGCATGTGCCAGCGCGCTGGTGGCACTCTCGTCGGCGGTGATGGCACTTCGCAACCATCAGATCGACGCGGCCCTCGCGGGCGGCGTGTACATCTGCCTGACCCCCGAGCACCACATCGCCTTCTCGCGCATCGGCGCGATTTCCAAGGGCGGCAAGTGCCTACCGTTCGACAAGCGCGCCGACGGCTTCGTGCAGGGCGATGGCTGCGGCGTCGTGATGCTCAAGCGCCTCGCGGACGCGGAGCGCGACGGGGACCGGATCTACGCACTTTTGCACGGCATCGCGATGAACAACGACGGCGGCGGCGCGGGGCCGATGGCGCCGGTCAAGGAAGGCCAGGTCGAGGTCATCCAAGCGGCCTGGGCGGACGCGGGGCTATCGCCGGCGGGCCTCGGCTACGTCGAATGCCACGGCACCGGCACGCTGGTCGGCGACCACATCGAGTTCGACGGGCTGAGCACGGCCTTGGGTGCGGAGCTCGCGGCGGCCGGCGGGCGCGCGGCGCTCGGGTCGAGCAAGGCGAACTTCGGGCACACGATGTCGGCGGCCGGGATCGCGGGTTTGCTGCGCGCGGTGATGGCCATCTACCACGCGAAACTGCCGCCGATGGCGAACTTCGAGTCGCCGAAAGCGGATCTGCCGCTGGCGGGATCGCCGTTCTTCATCCCGAAGACGGCGGAAGACTGGCATCCAAATGCAAGTCTCGCGTGCGTGAGCTCATTCGGCTTCGGCGGGACGAACGGGCACGTGATCGTGGGCGCGGCCCCGAAGGTCGTCGCGGCGGCGGCGGCGGTGGCGACCGCGGCGCAGGCCGAGCTCGTGTGCCTATCCGCCTCGAACGAGGCGCTCTTGGCCGCGAGTGCCGCGGACCTGGCGAACGCGATCAAGGCCGATCCGCAGTTGGCACTCGGCGGCATCGCGCGGACGCTCGGCAAGCGCCCGCACGAAGCAACGCGCGCGGCGTTTGTCGCGACGACCCGCGAGGAGCTGACGACGAAACTGGAGGCCTTCGCGCGCGGCGAGTTGTCCAAGGGCGTGGTGACGGGCAAGGCGGGCGACACGGCGCCCAAGGTCGCGTTCCTCTTCCCCGGGCAGGGCGCGCAGCGCGTCGGCATGCTCGCGGGGATCCGCGACCGCTTCCCGGTCGTGCGCGACGCGCTTCTCAGCATGGACGAGGCCACGCGCGGCGTGATGAGCCACCCGGTGTCGGACTACCTTTATCCGGAGCGGCGCGGCATGGCCGACGCCGAGCGGGCCCTCGCAGAACTCACCGACACCGAGAACTGCCAGCCGGCACTCTTTGCGGTTGGCTGGGCCCTCGCGCAGCTCTTGAAGCAGGTCGGCGTCACGCCGGTCGTGACGGCGGGCCACTCGGTCGGTGAGTTCACGGCCGCGGCGGTCGCCGGCTTGACGAGCGCCTCCGAGGGCATTCGTTGGTGTGCAAAGCGTGGTCAGGGCATGCAGTCGCTGACGTACCGCGCAGGCAGCGACGGCACGCCCGACAAGGGCGCGATGGCGGCGCTGGTCTGTGACCGCGCGACGGCCGAGCAACACTTGCTTCCGGGCGCAAACATCGCGAACGTCAATCACCCGCGCCAGGTCGTCGTCTCCGGGTTCCGCGACGTGGTCGCCGCGGTGGCGAAACGCGCGCGGGCCGCGGGGATCGAGGTCACCGAGCTGCGCGTCTCGCACGGCTTCCATTCGGGCGTCTTCGAGGGTTTGGATCTCAGCGCGACTGTCGATCAGATCGCCATGCAGGAGGCCGCGGTGCCGGTCGCCTCGTGCATCGCCGAGAGCAGCTACCGCGAGGCCGCGACCGCCCGCGAGGTCTTCGAGCGCCACGCGCGCTCGCCCGTTCTGTGGACCGGCGCGCTCGAGCGCTGCCAGGCCGCGGGCGCCACCCTATTCCTGCAGGTCGCCGCCGGCGGGCCGCTGCTCTCGTTCGTGCGCGGGACCTTGCCGGGGGTGTCGGCGCTGTCGCTCGCGTCCAAAGAAGACGCCGACGGGGGCGCGTCGCTGCTCGAGGCGCTCGGAGCGCTGTGGACGCTCGGGGTGCCGGTCGATGCTTCGGCGGTCACCGCGCCCGGCGCGCAGGCCTCGCTGCCGCCGACGCTCTATGAGCGACAGACCTACTGGGTCGTCAGCGACCAGCCAGCCGAGCCGATTCAGCTCGCGACGCTGAGTGGCCCGGGGATGGCTCCCAAGGCGGCTCCCGCCTCTGTCACGCCCGCGCAGCAACCCAAGTCTGCGCCCGGCGCCGACGCCGGTTCGCGCGCCGAGGGCGACCCACTCAACGACGTGGTGTACGCGGCGATCGCGAAGGCCTCGGCGTACCCGCGCGCGGCGCTCAAACCGACGATGCGGCTTGGCGACGATCTCGGCTTCGATTCGATGATGGTCGCCGATCTGGCCGAGGAGCTTCGGAAGAACATCACCGGCTTCGTCGGGATCCCGCAGGAGCTGCTCATCCAGGGTCCGACCATCGCGGACATCCTCGCGTTCGCACGCAGCCCCGCCGCGACGGCCGGGAGCGCGGCCACCGATGCGTCGATGGACGATCTCCCGCTCGGGCGCTTTGCGCCGACCTGGATCCCGGCGCCGCTTCCGACCTGGGGCGCGTCGCTGCCGCCGGCGGGGACGTTCGTGGCGATCGGCGAGGGTGTCGAGACGTTGGCCCAGGCGCTCCTCGGCAAGGGCTGGACACGCGTGGCAGGCGCCGACGGGGCGGGTGCGACGCTCTTGGCGTTCGGGACGCCGACGGGCGCGCCGGTGCCGGTGTCAGCGGTACTCGCGGGCGAGGTGGCCGCACCGGATCACACCGTGCCGCTCATGGCCCTTCTCGATGCGGCCGCCAAGGCCGGCGCCACACCGCATGTCGTCCTCCTGCGGCGCGACGACGACCCCTGGGCTGAGGCCGCGACGGGCCTCCTGCGAGCGGTCGCGCGCGAGTGGTCGCACGTCCCCAATGCGCCCGATCCGATCGTGAAGTCCATCCGCGGCGGGCACACGCTGACGGGCGCACAGCTCCTCGCCGAGCTCGGGTCCTTCGATCGCACGACCGACGTCCGCTGGGTGGACGGTGTCCGCAGCGTCGCCGGCACCACCGCACTGCCGGCGATCGCCGACGCCGAACTCTGGCAGTCCGGTGCAAATGACGTGGTGGCGGTGACGGGCGGCACGCGCGGGATCGGGCTCGCACTCGCGACCGAGCTCGCGGCCCGAGGCGCCAAAGTGCTCGTCGTCGGCCGCAACGCGCCGGGCGCCCTGCCCGCGCGAGTCGAGGCGGTGGCCGTCGACGTGACCGATCGCGACGCCCTGCGCCGCGCGCTCGAGGGACGTGGCGTCACGACGCTCGTTCACGCCGCCGGTGTCCTCGCCGACGGCCCACTCGGGCAGGTCGATCCCGCGGTCGGCACCCGCGCCCGCGCCGTGAAGGTCGACGGATTTGTGAACGCCATTCACGCACTCGGCAGCGGCCTCGAGCGCGTGCTCGTCGTCGGCTCGTGGGCCGGGCGCTTCGGCAACCGGCACCAGGCGTATTACGCCGCGGCGAACGCGCTGGCCGCCGAGCTGGTGAACCACCTACCGGCCCGGATCCATGCGGCCGCCAGCGAGTTCGGCCCCTGGACCGAGTCGGACATGGTGCGCTCGATCCCGCCGGCCGTGCAGCAGGCGATGCGCGCCGAGGGCGTCGACTTCGTGGGGAACGTCGCCGGCCTCCGAGCACTGCGCGAGGACCTCTCTGCCCGCGGCGTCATCGTACGCGGTCGCCAGAGCGTCCCGCAGACGACCCGCCGCGCCGTGCGCACGACGACGCTCGCGACCGAGAGCCACCCCTATCTCAAGGATCACGCGGTCCAGGGCACGCCCGTCTTCCCGCTGGCGGCCGCCGCCACGACGCTCGCCGAGATCGCCGCGCTCGCAGCACCGTTCGAGCTCCGCGACCTCACGCTCTTCCAGGGCGTCGCGGTCACGGAGCCGGTCGCGCTCGAGGCCTCGGTCCAAGGCGACAAGGCCGAGCTCCGCCAGGGCGACAGGCGGACGCTCTCCTACCGCGCGACCGTTGCCCCGCTCGGCGCCACGCTCGATGGAATCGTTGGTACACCAACCATTGCCCCCGCACGCGCCGGCGGCACGCCTCCGACGGCCCTCACGCTCGCCCAGTTCTATGGTGGCATCACGTTCCACGGACCGCTGCTGCAGGGCATCACGTCCATCGATCGGATCGGCGAGGACTTCGTCGTCGGCCACGTGAAGACCTCGCGCCCCGGCGATTGGATGCGCCTCACCGAACAGTCCGCGTGGGCCATCGATCCCCTGGCCTTCGACTCCGCGATGCAGCTCGCCGCCTACGTCGCCTATGTTCGATACGGCCGCGCGGGCACGCCCGTCGGCGTCGCGCGCTTCGTCCAGCTCGCCCCATGGCCGGCCGGTGAGGTCCTCGCCGAAGCGGCATTCAAGCCGGGCGACAGCGACAAGCTCGAGGCCGACCTCGTCTTCCGCACGCTCGACGGCACGCCGATCGCGGCGGCCTGGGGCGTCACGGCCGACATGAAGAAGGTCGAGCGCGCGTCCGCCCCCTCCCCTGCCGCGGCAGAGGCAAGCCCCGCGGCCGCCCCGCAACCGGGCGCGCCGGCCCCCGCGCAAGACGAGCCCGCCTTCGTCGTCAAGCCCGAGTGGGTCGACCCGTCCAAGTGGCGCGGCTACAAGGACCTCGCGATGCGCCTACACGCCGTCGACGCGATGGGCCTCAAGAACCCGTTCTTCGACCTCCACGACGGCACCGCCAAGAACGTCACGCACATCGCGGGCCGCGAGATCATCAATTACAGCTCGTACAATTACCTCGGACTCTCGGGCGACCCGCGCGTGCTCGACGAGGTCGAAGTGGCCGTCCGCAAGTACGGCACGTCCGTCTCGGCCTCGCGCGTCGCCTCGGGCGAGCGCCCCTTCCATCGCGCCCTCGAGGCCGCGCTCGCCAAGGCCCATGGGGTCGACGACGCGCTCGTCATGGCCGGCGGCCACGCGACGAACGTCAACACCATCGGCCACCTCTTCGGCGTGAAGGATCTGGTCCTGCACGACGAGCTCATCCACGACAGCTGCCTGCAGGGCATCAAGCTCTCGGGCGCCGCCCGCCGCAGCTTCAAGCACGAGGACATGGCGCACCTCGAAGCCCAGCTCAAGGAGCTCCGCCGCCACTACGAGAAAGTCCTCCTGCTCGTCGAAGGCGTCTATTCGATGGACGGCGACGTCACGAATCTTCCGGCGCTCATCCGCCTCAAGAAGCAGTACGGCTGCATGCTCATGGTCGACGAGGCGCACAGCTTCGGCACCGTCGGCACGACCGGCCGCGGCGTCGGCGAGCTCTGGGGCCTCGACGAGCCTGCAAGCCCACTGACACGCCAAGACGTCGACATCTGGATGGGCACGATGTCCAAGTCGCTCGCCTCGATGGGCGGCTGGGTCGCAGGTCGCAAGGAGCTCATCCTCTATCTGCGCTACACGACCCCGGGCTTCGTCTTCGCCGCCGGCATCCCGCCCGCGCTCGGCCAAGCCGCGCTCTCGTCGCTCAATTACATGCTGGCCGAGCCGTGGCGCGTCGCCGATCTCCAGCGCAACGCGAAGCGCTTCTGGGAGCTCCTCGCGGCGCGCGGCCTCGACACCGGACCTGCCACCGGCGACTCGCCCGTCATCCCCGTCATCACCAGCGACTCGATGTGGGCGCTGAAACTCTCCGAGCGCCTCTTGGACCAGGGCATCAACGCCAAGCCGATCATCTTTCCCGCGGTGGCCAACGATGCGGCCCGGCTGCGCTTCTTCATGACGAGCCTGCACACCGAAACGCAGCTCGTTTACACCGCCGATCGCATCGCCGAAACGCTCGCGCAGATCCGCGCCGAGGACCCGAAGAAGCCGGCACCCAAGCCCAAGGCGTAGTCGGTTGCTTGCGTCGGATATTTTGTACACCAACGATTCGAGCACACCTGCGTGGCTCGATGCACGCTGGGTCACAGCGACGGACCAGATCGACGCATTTTCGTCCACGGCTCCGGAAGCGGTCGCCCGCGTCTGGTTCGCCGCTCCCGATCCCACCCACGCCGCGACCGTCGCAGCCTGGCTCTCCCCCGACGAGCGCACCCGCCGTGACGCCTTCCGCCACGAAGGCGCGCTCGCCCAGTTCCTGACCGGCCGCTGGCTCCTCCGCGGCGCGCTCGCAACCCACCTCGGGCAGGACCCCGCAACCCTCCGAATCGCGCTCTCCGAACGCGGCGCGCTCCAGCTCCCCGAGCATCCAGGCTGGTACTGCAACCTCACGCACACCCACTCCCTCGTCGCCGTCACCCTCGCGCGCACCCCCGTCGGCATCGACGTCGAGGCCGCCGCCCGCGACGCACGCATCGCCGCCCTCGCCCGCCGCTATTTCGCACCGACCGAAGTCGCCGGCCTCGTCGCCATGCCCGAGCCCGCGCAGCGCGAGCGCTTCTTTCGCCTCTGGACCCTCAAGGAAGCCTACATCAAGGCGCGCGGCCAGGGCATGGCGATCCCCCTCGCGGACTTCGCGTTCGATCTCGACGCT
>SXIE01000163.1 GCA_005772945.1 Pseudomonadota bacterium | reverse complement strand
GCTGGCGGCCGCGAGCAACCTCTCGACGGCCAGCGTCGGCGCGCTCGGCAACCCGACCGCCTTGGGCCTCGCCGCCGGCGCGGGCGTCGCCGGACTCGCGTTCGTCGCCGCGCTCGTCATGATGCTGCGTGGCTTCGCGACCGAGCTCGGCGTCCCCGAGCTCGCCCGTCTCGCGCGCGGCGTCTTCGTCGCCGGCGGCATCGTCGGCGTGGTCCTGGGCGCCGCGGTGGCGCTCGGCCTCGCGGTCGGCGGAGCCTCTTGGGCCGCGTCCCTTGCGGTCGTGCTCGTCGGCGGCGGGGTCGTCTTGAACCGCCTGCTGATGCTACTCCACCTCTTGGCGGGTGCCTGCGAGACGGCCGACGGCGTCGCCGAGACATTTGCATAGCGCTGCAAGTGTCGCGCACGCGGCGGCCGTTGACGCTCACCATCCAGGCCGCCCCGCCACGTGCGCTGGCGTCCACTGCGCGCCGCCAGTACGGTGCGCGCCGCTGGCCGAGCGAGGGTCCCGATGTGCGAACGATGGCTGTTCTTGGCATGGGTGCTCATTCCCGCTGCGGCGTGCGTGTCCGGTGGCGGTGACGCGGCGCCCGACGCTAACGACGTTACGGCCGCAGACGCGACGAGCGACGCGGGCGCGGACACCGCCCCCGGCGGCGACTCGGTTGCGACGGCGCCTGACGCGCCCGATGCGCCTTACGCGACAGCCGTCAGCGATGCGGGCGAGACGACCGGCGCTGACACCGCGACGGAAACGACCGCGGACGTCGGCCCCGATCCCTTCGGCGACACGCCGATCCTCCAGCGCCCGCTCGCGCCCGGAGCCGTCACCTGCACGGCGGCGCGGATCTCGGAGTTCGCCCTCGCGGGGTATTTCCCGTCGCTCGAGGTCGCGGAGGGTCCGTCGGGCGCTCCGTTCGCGCACTACGCCATGATCGCCGCGCGCGGCTTCGAGCCGATCTACACGCTCCAACTGGCACCCATCGAGGCGGGCGGTGTCGTCGGGCCGGCGCTCTATTCGAACGAGTTCGGCGAGGACTACCTGTCTTCCTTTGCGTTCACGGCCGTCGGCAGCGCCTTCGCGCTCGTCTGGCACGCCGGCGCGAACAATCCGCCGATTACGTTCGCGCGCGTCGGCACCGACGGCGCGCTCGTGGCCGGCCCCCTGGAGCTCGCCGGGACCGCCGGCTACTACAAGAGAATCGCGATCGAGCCTGGTGCCGAGGGCGGGCTGACGGTGCTGCGGCAGGCCTACGACGGCGACTGGCGCGCGATTTTCCGGTTGGCGCGCTTTACCTCCGAGGGGGCGCCGATCGGCGAGGCCGTCACCCTCGTTCCCGGCGACGTGGGCGAGGCCGAGGACGCCGGCATGGCGCACGCCATGCGCGCGGACGGCGGTGTCGTCGTCGCGTGGGCGCGCAGGACGGACAGCGCTCTGTCGACCCTACGCGTCGCGTCGTTCGATGCCGCCGGTGCAGCGCTCGGGGGGCCGCAGGTCGTCGCGAGCGGCGCGCAGTCGCTCCGCACCCCGGCGCTCGTCCGTCATGGCGCGGGGTTCCTCTTGGCCTGGGCCGAGGGGCCACAGATCCACGTGCAGCGTCTCACCCCCGACGGCGGATTCATGGGTGTGGGCGTCGCCCTCGGACCCGCGCCCGATGCGCCCGACAAGCCCCTCGTCGGCCAGCCGATCTGGCTCGCGGCGGGCGGTCGCGCGGCCCTCGCCTGGGCGATGCCGGACGATGCCATTGGCGTCGGCGGGGGGGTTGCCCCACTCGGGTGGGTCCTCGTCGATCCCGCGACACTTGCACCGGCGAGCAACCTTCTGCGCTACGAGGACGCGATGTTTCGCGACGGCATTCGCGACGGCGCGATCAGGCACCTACGCATGACCTCGGACGGGCGCGATTTCCGCGCCTACTACCAGATCGACTACCACGCCGGCAGCAGCGCGGGCGCGGCGCGCATCGCCTGCGTGCCCGCACGCTGAGCCACGTCCGCACGCCGCTCACGCGCGCCCGCGACCCCGGGTGGCGACGCTGACGAGGCGCTCGATCGTTGCGTCGGAGAGCAAGCGTCGCAGCGTCGTCCGGAGGCGCGCGGTCGGGCCGATGGCGGTTCGCAGCGGCGGGTCGGGCATCGCCGCGAGTCGGACGACCAGCTCGGCGACCTCGCGTGGGTCTCCGGCGCGCGCGAGGACAGCCGCTTGGAGAGACCGAAAACGGCGGACGAGCGGGCCATACGGGCCTCGGTCCCACGCGTTCGGCAACGCCGAGCGTCCCCACAAGTCCGTCCGATACGGGCCCGGCTCGATCAGCGCCAGGCGCACGCCGTGCGGTGCGAGCTCGTGGCGCCACGCCTCGCTCATGCCTTCGAGCGCGAACTTCGACGCGGCATAGGCGCCCATGCCGGGCATCGCGAGGCGGCCCGACACCGACGACACCATGAGGATGGTCCCGCGCCGCGCCGCGCGCATGGCCGGCAAGACGGCCTTGGTCATGCCCCAGGCGCCGAGCAGGTTGACGTCGAAGAGGCCACGGATCTGGGACTCCTCGAGCAGCTCGAGCGGCCCGTCGAGGCTGACCCCGGCGTTGTTGACGAGGAGATCGACGCGCCCGTCGACCGCGAGGACGTCGGCGATGGCGCGCTCGCGCTCGGCCGCGTTCGTGACGTCGAGTCCGATCGGGAGCACCGCCAATCCGGCGGCGCACGCGGCGAGCTCGGCGCCCGAATTCGGATCGCGCAGGCCCGCGTAGACCTTCCAGCCGGCGTGCGCCAGGGCGACGGCCGTGTGGAGGCCGATGCCCGAGCGAGCGCCGGTCACGAGAGCCACTGGGTGTGCGGACGACTGCAATCGCGCTCCGTGGGTGCCACGCGTTCGCGCTCTTCGTTCATGAGGGGACTGCCGGCCGTGGCCAGGCGACCCAGGCAACGCACTAACACCGAGGCGGACGCGCATGCAACGCGGTCCGAGCATGTGGATCGCCGAGGGTGCCTGCGAGCACGAACGATCCCATCGCATTGATGGACGGGGCGATGATCTGAACGGCGCGACGACGACGGATCAACGGCGCGCGGGGCCGCTCTGCGCGGCACACCCCTTGCTCAACCGCCCGTCAGCCCCCAATCGCAACCTCGCATGGGGCCAAACGATCGAACCAGGAGCCCGGCGATGGAAATGAAGAACATTCTAAAAGGCGTGAAGACGGTGGCCAGCCACCCGGCGGTGGCAGGGGCCGTACAGGGAGCCCTCGCGGCATACATGAAGGATGCAGGGAAACGCCGCAGCGGCAAGGGCATGTCGCTGCTCGTCGGCATCGGCATCGGCGTCGTGGTCGGCGGCGGCCTGGCGCTCTTACTCGGGACCGAGGGCGGCAAGAACCTTCGCGCGAAGCTCATGAAGTCGATCGCGACGGCCACGACTCGCGAGGCCAAGGTCGACGACGAGCACCGCCCCGAGGTCACCAAGCCGGACGGCGTGCCCACGAATACCCATCTGAAGAAGTACCGCCCTGGCAGCGGCACCGAGCCCTCCACGAGCTGACGTCCAACACGCGGCGCGCCGGCCTGGCCGGCGTGTCCGCACCCTCCCTCTTCAACGCGCTACGCTCACCCCCCCAACCTTGGAGGCTGTCATGGGCCTACTCCTGTTTCTCGCCATCGGTCTTGTCGTCGGTCTCATCGCGCGCGCGCTCATCCCGGGCAGGCAGAGCATGGGCCTCCTCCTCACGATGCTCCTTGGCGTCGTCGGGTCGTTCGTCGGCGGCTTCTTGGTCTCACTCATCACGTCGAACCGCGTGCTCGACTTCAATACCGCCGGGTTCGTCGGCAGCGTCATCGGCGCGATCGTGGTGCTGCTGGTCTACGGCATGGTGTCGAAGCGCGCGAGCGCGTGACACGCGGAGGACCTGCGGTCCGTCCAGCGTTGGGGCTCCTTTGCGGCGTCGTCCCCGGCGAACGCACGAGGCCACTGGGTGTCACCGGGTGTGCGGATGATTGCAATCGCACGCCGCCGGTGACACACCTTCGCGTCTTCGTTCACGAAGGGGTCGCCGGCCTGGCCGCGCGACCCAGGCAACGCACCAACACCGAGGCGGAAGCGCATGCAACGCGGTCAGAGGGATCTGGGACACGTCGTGGTCACCGGGGCATCGTCGGGGATCGGGCACGGGATCGCGCGGGCGTTCATGACGGCCGGCAATAAGCTGACGCTCGTGGCGCGGCGCCGCGCGCCGATGGACGAGCTCGCGCGCGAGGCCGTCGGCGCGGGCGTGCCGGCGCTGGTCTGCGAGGCGGATCTGGCGGATCTGGCGCAGGCGACGTCGTGGATCGACGAGGCCGAGGCCATGCATGGGCCGATCGAGGTCTTCGTGGCGAACGCGGGCGTGCAGATCCTCGGGCCCTCGCTCGACCAATCGGACGCGAAGTCCGAGGCGATGCACAACCTCAACTTCCTGACGCCGCTCAGGCAGGCGCGGCGCGTGGGGCGCGCGATGGCGGCGCGCGGCGAGGGGACGCTGGTCGTCATCGCGAGCGTGGCGTCGTTCACGGCGGCGCCCGGGCTGGCGGATTATTCGGCGTGCAAGGCGGCGGTCGCGACGTTCTTCGAGACGCTGCGGGTCGAGCTCGCGCCAAGCGGCGTGAACGTCGTGACGGTGTATCCGGGGCCCGTCAAGACCGCCATGGAAGCGGCCGCGCGGGCCAAGGTGCAGCCGGGGCTCATCATGCGCAGCCTGCCCAGCGGCACGCCCGAGGAGCTCGGAACCCTGGTCCGCGCGGCCGTGCGTGGGGGCGACGGGCGAGTCATCTACCCGAAGTTCTACCAGACCTCGCGCCAGTTCCCGCGCCTTGCCCAGTGGCTCACAAATCGATTCGCGCCGCCGATCAGCTCGTGACCCATGCGGCGCGCCTCGCCGCGACCGGCGCGGTGCTGGCGCGCGACGCCGAGCTGTGGCGGCCGCGGCCGTTCGCGGTGGACCCGCCGCCGTGGGCCGCGCGGATGGCGCGGGGGGCCGCATGGCTCGCGGGGTTGAGCGATGGGGCGGTCGACTCGATCGAGGCCGCGGATCGGCTGCCACCGGAGGCGCCGAGCGAGCTCCTCGCGCTCGAGGGAGAGCTCGCGGACCTCGCCGCGAGGTCGGTCGATCGGACCGCGTCGGCGCCGCGCGGGACGGTCGCCGGAGAGAGTGGCTGGCGGATTCCGGCTCGCAAGCGCGCGCAGATCGCGGCGTTCGCGGAGGCCCTCGGTGCCGCGCCCGACGGGGCCGAGCGGGTCGTCGACTGGTGTGCCGGCAAGGCGCACTTGGGGCGGACGCTCGCGGCGCGGTGGGGGCAACCGGTCACGGCGCTCGAGTGCGAGGCGGGCTACCGCGACGAGGCGGAAGCGCTGGCGGCGCGCGCTGGGGTCACGCTCGGCTTCGTCGCGGTCGATGTGCTCGCAGAGGATCCGCGGCTCGGGGCCGCGCTCGGGGCGGGGGTGACGGCCGTGGCGCTGCACGCGTGCGGCGGACTCGGGCTGCGACTCTTGCGGCTTGCTGCAAGCGAGGGTGCGTCGGCGGTGGCGCTCGCGCCGTGCTGCTATCATCGCGCGCATCCCGAGCGCATCCCGGCGCCGCTCTCGCGCGCGGGGCGGGAGATCGCGGAGGCGACGGGACTCACGCTCGACCACTCGGCGCTGCGCCTCGCGACGGCGGACGAGGTCGTCGCGCGGGCCCGCCTGCGGCGCGGTCGCCGGCGCGAGAATGCATGGCGTCTCGGGTTCGATCTCCTGCACCGCGAGGCGACGGGCGTCGATGCCTATGCGCCCCTCGGGGTGCTCCCGCCGGAGGTGCTCGAGCGTCCGTTCGCCGAGTTCGCGACGGCCCTCGCGACCGTGCGGGGGCTCGCGTTGCCGACGGCCTGGGATCCCGCACGCGCCGAGGCGGCAGGCTGGGAGCGCGCGCGGCGGGCCCGCGCGCTGGGCCTCTTGCGTGGTCTCTATCGACGCACGATCGAGCTGCACCTGGTCCTGGATCGCGCGCAGTTCCTGGTCGAGGCGGGGTACGACGTCGAGGTCGTGACGTTCTGTCCACGCGCCGTGTCGCCGCGGAACCTGCTCGTCATCGGGCGCCGCGCGTGCTGATTCCGGTGTCGAACGCAAGCGGGCAGGGGGACAACGCGGTTAGCGCCCGAGGCTGGGCGGATGGGTGGAATCGAACGGAGGCGGACGCTAGGCCGATGGGATGGAGCGACACTTTCCGAGGGGCGTTGCGGTTGCGGTGATAGGGCTCTGGGCCGCTGGTTGTGCGGGTGCGGACGGGGTGGTCGACGCGGCCGACCGCGCGGCCGAGACCGAGTCCGAGACCGAGTCCGAGATCGAGGTCGAGGTCGAGTCCGAGATCGAGATCGAGTCCGAGACCGAGGTCGAGGTCGAGTCCGAGACCGAGTCCGAGTCCGAGTCCGAGT
>SXIE01000020.1 GCA_005772945.1 Pseudomonadota bacterium | reverse complement strand
TCTCGACGAGCTCGACGCGCCCGATGCCGTGACGACCACCGATCGTATTGAGGAGCGTCACGAGCGCGCGCGGCCCGAGCACCTGGTCGTTGACCGACACGGGGATGCCGCGCTCGAAGCCGATGGTGACCTCCTCGGGCTCGTTCGGGGTCTGGTCGAGCGGGCGCGTGAGGAGGTAGGTGTCGGCCGGCGGCTCGTTCCAGGGGTCCTCGAGGATCCCGCCTTCGAACGACACGTGCATGATGTTGCGATCGATCGAGAATGGCTTCTCGACGGTCGAGAGCACCGGGATCCCATGCGCCTTCGCGTACGCGATGAGGTCGCTGCGGCCCTTGAACTCCCAGAAGCGCCACGGGGCGATGACGCGGATGTGGGGGTTGACGCCGTAGCTGGCGAGCTCGAAGCGGATCTGATCGTTGCCTTTGCCGGTGGCACCGTGCGCGACGGCGTCGGCGCCCTCGGCAAGCGCGATCTCGGCGAGGCGCTTGCCGATGAGCGGGCGCGCGAGCGACGTGCCCATGAGGTACGTGCCTTCGTAGACGGCGTTCGCCTGGATCGCCGGGAAGACGAACTCGGACACGAAGCGGTCCGTCAGGTCCTCGATGATCGCCTTGGAGGCACCGGTCGCACGCGCCTTCTCGTCGAGGCCGTCGAGCTCCTCGTTCTGACCGATATCGGCGGTGTAGGCGATGACCTCGCAGTCGAACTGGGCACGCAGCCAGTGGAGCATGACCGAGGTGTCGAGCCCACCGGAGTAGGCGAGGACGATCTTCTTGGGTTGGTTCGGAAGGCGCATCGCGGGTTCTCCTGACGGCATGAGGCCTGCCTCGCGCGCTACGCGAAGCGCGGGGTTTTGGCAATCATTTCTCTTCGCCGCAGCCGCGCAGCGAGGCAGGCGCCGGAGCGGCGTCACGCGCAACGACGTTCGATGGCCAATGGAACGAGGCTCGGTGCGTGAGGTTACGGAGGTCCGTTTCGGAGAGCCGGTGGGGAGTCGGGCGATCACGGCGCGAAGGCGCATAAAACAAGGACCTGCGCCATGTCGCCACGCCGCCGCACGCGGACCGCCGCGGACGCGCCGGGGACTCGACCCGGTCGAACCCTCCCATTTCGACCGAGAATGGCGGCCCACACGCGATCCCGATCGCGGCACACGCCGTGGCGCCACGCCGGGGTGGTCGGGTGGTACTCGTTCCTACCCATGTTCATCGATGCCAAGGCGGACCTTCGCGACTTTCTGAGGATCCTCGAGCCCGACACGGGCACGGGCCCGCTGGTTCGGGACGAGGGCACGGCGCTCGCGTTCAACGAGCTCGGCTACCTTGCCCCGCCGATCTCGACGCAACGCGTGATCCTCGCGGCCGACGTCATCGATATGGGTGGCGGGGCGGGCATCGACGCATTGGACGTCGCGCTGTCACACCCGCTGCCCGGCGCGCGCCTGCTCGCCGCACGGGCAGCCAACCACGCGCTCTTGAACTGGCGTGCCGATGTCGGGGCAATTTTCGAGGTGCTGCGCCTACACGAGTTCGACCCGGACCCGCGGGTCGCGGCCGAAATCGAGTACGCCATGTTTGGGCCACTCAAGTTCAAGTGCCCGTGATCATCGGGTGGCGCGTTCAGGGTCGCCACGAACGGAGTGTCATACGGGCTCCGCCGGCTCCGGCGCGGGCACCTCGACGCGCCCGATCCGATCGAGGCGGAACGCCTTGCCGACATCCTCGACGTGGCACCAGGCGCGCACGTACGCGATGCCCGCTTGGGCGTAGTAGCCGAGCGGCGTGATGGGACGTGGGAGGCGGCCGAGGCTCCCGCCTTTGTAGATGATGGTGCAGCGCTGGCCATCGGCGATGGCCTCGGTGAGCAGGTGCAGGCGCTCCGGCACGACGACCTCGAAAGCGGCCGGCAGCGGCCAGGAAAGCGGCTTTGCGAGTGCCACGTCGCCGAGCGTGCGGGCGTCGAGCAGCGCAACGCAGCGCGCAAAGACGTTGCGCGTGTGCAGCGCGTCCGCGAGCGCGCGGTGGCGTGGGGCGTCGTCTGCGGCGCCGAAGTGACGGGCCAGCTCGAAGAGCGTGTGGCTCGGCGCCTTGGGCGCGGCGCGGCGCGTCAGGTCGAGTGTGCAATGAAAGGGCGCACCGAGCGGCGCGACGCCGATGCGATACGACTCGGCCGCGAGCCACGCGACATCCGCGCGCGCCCCGTGCGCGAGGACGAGCGCGCCCGCGCCCAGGAACTCCGCCAGGCGCGGCCAGACCTCGTCGAGCGACGGCGCGTCGGCCAAATCCGCGTCCGTCAGGCCCGTGAGCCGCGAGACGAGCACCGGCAGACGTCGCCCTGGATGCACCAACTGCTCGAAGGTCGGCCCCGGCACCACGTGACCGCCGACGCCGAGCCGGAAGCGCACGGCCGCAACCTCGATGATGCGGTCGTGCCCAAACGCCGGGCCGGTCGCCTCGACGTCGAGCGCCACGAAATCTACCTCGCCGAGCCGACGTTGCACGCCCCCACCATAGCCCGGCGGCGGCGTCCTGCTCCACCGGAAACCCGCCATCCTTGCCCCCGCGCTTGCCGCGTGCTAGCCCATTCAACCGATGCGAAACGCGCTCCCCAAGCTCGCTACCGCCTTCTTAGCGCTCGTGACCGCTGCCGCGATGGTCGCCTGCGACCGCGGTGACCTCGGTGACACGCCGCTCGAGCGCTGCTATCCCGAAGGCGCCTGCGACCCGGCCATGTTCCAGGCCGGCATCAAGGCGTCGCTCGGCGACAAGGTGCGTGGGGCGCCGCTCTTCGCCGCGAACTGCGCGCGCTGCCATGGCGCCGAGGGGCATGGACTCGGCGAGTCGGCGGGCATCGACATGACGAGCGCGGCGTGGCAGGCCTCGGTGCGCGACGCGACCGTCGTCAAGACCGTGCGGACGGGGCGCGGCGCGCAGATGCCGTCGTTCTCGCTGAAAGACCAGGAGCTGCGCGATCTCTTGGCCCACCTGCGGTCGCTGGTGCGCGCACCGGCGGCGCCGGCGGCCCCCAAGGGCTACTGATGGCAGGGGCGTCGACGATGTCCGAGACCGCACGCCGTTCGACTCCGGGTACGCGCGTGGCGACGACCCTCGTGCTCGCGATCGCCTGCCTGGCGGGACTGGTGATTTCGGTCATCCAGACCTGGGAGCACTTCGGGTATTGCGCGGATCCGGCTGCGTTCGAGGGCGCCGTGTGCGGCCCCCAAAGCGGGTGCGGCGCGTCGTTTTGGTCGCCGCTTTCGGAGCTGCCGCCGGGCCACTGCGCCGGCGTGCCGATCTCGCTGGTGGCGGCGTCGTTCTATCTGACGTTCCTCGTCTTGACCGTCGTTCGGCATCGCGCGACGGCCGGCAGCGCGACGGACCGCACGGTGCGACGCCTCCAATTCGGGTTGGCGTTGCCGTCGGTGCTGGTGTCGATCGCGCTCGCGGTCTACTCGCTCGTGCCCAAGCTGGACCCGAGTGGGACCGAGGTCTCCGGGCTGTGCCTTCTCTGTACCGTGCTTTACGCCGTCAACGCGGTGCTCCTCATCGGTGCGCTCGTGACGCGCGGCGAGCCTTTGGCGGCGCACGCGAGAGGCATGTTCGGAGCGGCCTGGTCGCGCCTGATGGCCGTCACGGTCGCGGTGTTTCTCGGGGTTGGGGGCCTCGGGTTCTTCGCGTATCAGACGGCACTCGACGACGAGCGCGCGGTCGTCGCCGCGGCCAAGGCGCATGCGACGCCCGATGCACCGCGGACCTTCGACCTCGTCGCACGCCCGACGGTCGGGCCCGAGAAGGCCCGGCTGCAGATCGTCGAGTTCGCGGACTTCCAGTGCCCGCACTGCAAGCTGCTCTTCCACACGCTCGAAGGGTTTCGCGCCGCGCACCCGGAAGATGTGCGCCTCACGTTCTTCAGCTTTCCGCTCGACCAGGCGTGCAACCGCATGATCGATCGCCCGTTTCATGAACGCGCTTGCGAGCTGGCGCGCTTTGCCGCCTGCGCGCACCAGCAGGGCCGATTCTCCGAGACCGCCAAGATCCTGTTCGACCACCCGACGGCGCTCCAACCGGAGCTTCTCGGCAAGCTCGCCGGAATCGGCGTCGACGCCGACGCGCTCACGGCGTGCGCGGCCGCGCCGGCGACGCTCGCGCACGTGAAGGCCGACATCGAGGCCGGGATCGCGGCCAAGATCGAGGGCACGCCGGCGGTCTTCGTCAACGGCGAGCTCGTCGGCGGCGCACGCGATCGCGACTTCTTCGAGGCCCTGCTCGAAAAGAAAACCCAAGCCGGCAACTGATCTTCGGAGCTCGCGATGCACCGCGCCGCCATCGGTATCTTCGACTCGGGGATCGGCGGGCTGACGGTGGCGCGGGCCATCGCGCGGCGCCTGCCGGCCGAGGATCTCATCTACCTCGGTGACACCGCGCGGCTGCCCTACGGCACGAAGTCGGCCGCGACCGTCGTGCGCTACTCGGAGCGCGCGGTGGATCTGCTCTTGCGCTACCCGATCAAGGCGGTCGTGGTCGCGTGCAACACGGCGTCGGCGCATGCGCTCGAGAGCCTGCGCTCGCACACGGATTTACCCGTCCTCGGGGTGATCGATCCCGGCGCGCGGGCCGCGCGGGAGGCGACGCACGGCGGTCGCATCGGCATCGCCGGCACCGAGGCGACGATTCGCTCGGGCGCGTATCAGCGCTCGCTCGCGGCGCAGTTCGGCTGGAGTCCGAGCGAGCTCGCGGCACGCGTCGTGGCGCGCCCTTGGCCGCTCATGGTGCCGCTGGCCGAAGAGGGCTGGGTCGAGCATCCCGTTGCGCGGCTGACGCTCGAGACGTACCTCGAGCCGTTCGTCGCTGCCGGCGTCGACACGATCGTGCTCGGATGTACGCACTACCCGGTGTTCAAGCCGCTCATCGCGGATGTTTTGAGTACAAAGTATTCGCAGGCGGCCCCGATCACGCTCGTCGACTCCGCCGAGGTGGTCGCGAGCGAGCTCGAGGGGCTCCTCACCACGCGCGAACTCCACGCCCCCGCGCGCGACGGCCGCAAGAGCTTCTTCTGTACGGATGCGGCCGAGCGCTTCGGGCGCGTCGGCTCGGTCTTCTTCGGCGAGGACGTCGCGCCGGTGTTCCAGGTGGATCTGTAGCGTCGATCGTGAGCGCTCGGTCGCCCGAGCCGTCGCTCACCAGACCGACGACTCGATGCTCTTGAGGGCCCCCGCACCGTCGACCCCGCCGACCAGGAAGATGCGGCCGCTGCCCAGCGTCGCGCCCATCAGCGCGCGTACGTGGTCGAGCGCAAAGCTCGTGGCGTTGACGTTGTTGAGGAAGCCGCCGGCCTGCACCAAGCCCGAGTCGCGGTCGTCGGACGGCGCCCCGGTCGAGCTGCCGCCCATCACGAACAGCTGGCTCGACGCGGCGACGCCCCCGTAGCCGGACTTGCCGACGTTGCCGGTGAAGGCGGTCTGCCAGTTGCCCAGGAGCCCACCGGCCAAGACCCGCGCCGACTGGAAACGAGCGGCGTCCGCCGCGGTGCCGATGCCGGATCCCGCGTAGATCCAGGTCTCGTCGAGATCGAAGGTGTCGGCGTTCACGGTGGCATCCGCCGCATAGGCCGCCAGCCCGCGCTTGAGCGCGAGGGTGTTGGCGCCGCCCGAAGCCCAGCTCGCGCCGACCGCCTGGGAGCCGTCGGCCCCGAGCGTGATCGTGAGCACCTCGTAACTGCCGACGTTCGCGCCGGCCGAGCGACCCGCGACGGCGTAGAGGTGCCGGATGGCGCGGTCCTTCGGATCGGTCGCGACGGCGAGCCCGAACTCGGCGCGCGCGGTCCCCAGGCTCGGCATGCGCGTATCCCATTCGCCGAGGTCGCCGAGCTGGCGCGGACGCTCGTTCGCGTCGGCGGGCGCGAAGGCGTCGCTGAAGACCACCGCGGGCGCGTCGACCTTGCCGATGAGCCTGACACCCGCCAGCCCGCCACCGGGGCCCGGGCTGCGGTAGATGCGGTACTGCGTGGCCCCGGCGACCGGCGTCCAGCGGAACGTCACGCGGAAATGGTCGGGCGCCCAGGGCGGAACCTGGATGGGCAAAGGCTCGCTCGGCAGCGTCTCGCCACCCGGATTGTCGGCGTCGTCCCCGGCCATCACCGCGCTCACCTGGTAGTACCAGAGCCCCGGCGCCAAGCCGGCGGGATCGAGCGCGATCTGCAGGTCACCGTCGATCTCGGGCGTGTCCTCGGTTCGCAGGACCTCGGCCCGCACCACCGACGTCGTCGCGCCGCCGCCGGTATCCCCACCCACCAGATAGAGGAAGCGCCCGATAGCCGCGCCGCCCGCGAAGGTCCGCGCCGCGGGCAGCGGCTTGGCGGCCGCGCGGAAGGTTCCCAGATCGCCGAACGGCGTCAGCGACGCGATCTCGATGGTCGCCAATGCGCCCGAGGTCGCGCCGCTATCGCCACCCAATGCATAGAGAAAACGCGCGGTCTTGGTGACCGAGCCGACCAGCGCCACGGGCGCACGGCGTGCGGTCCCGAGCGACGTCGCCGTGAGCTTGCCGCCCGGCACGTTCTCGGCCGGATTGAGCTGCACCAGCGCCGAGAACTCGTCGAGTTCGTGTCGTCATCGTCGCCGTCGTCGCAGGCCTCGCCCGCCTCGACGCGCCCGTTGCCGCACGCGGGGTCGCTACCACACGCCGCGAGTCCCGCGGCGCCCAGAAGGGCGGCGGCGACGAGGCCGACTCCGGCCCGAAGATGCAGGGTTGGGCACGTCATGGCGCCCTCACTCCCACGCGTGTTCGCACACATACGCCGTCGCCGTCGTGCAGGCGTTGTCGAGCCACTTGCCGTCGGTCCCGAGCGACGCGCAATGCCCCGTCGTCGGCGCCCCGGCCGAGAAGTTGAGGAACGTCGGGACGCGCACCGCCTCGGGCCCCTCGATCCAGAGCCACGTCCCCGCGCTCAGCGTATCGGTCAG
Source organism: Pseudomonadota bacterium (assembly GCA_005772945.1). The sequence goes on along the minus strand of SXIE01000020.1, from coordinate 10,773 downwards.
CCCGATCCACGCCCGACCCGCTGTCACGAGCCCCTTGACGACCCCGTTTTCGTCCGACGACGAGATGCTCGCCAGGTGGCTCCCGAGCACCGCGCACACGTTGCGGGCATCGGCCCACGCGAGCGCATCGCTGAAGTAGCTGTAGCAGATCCCGTCGGCGCCGAGCGTGTTCTTGTCGCCCGCGATGCACTCCTTGGCGCACGTCCCCGAGCACCAGTCGCCGTCCGCCAGGTTGCCGTCGTCGCAGCCTTCGACCCCGCTCTCGACGAGGCCGTCGCCGCACGACGCGCTCACGCACCCCGGCAAGCACGCGCCATCCAGCGCGTTGGCCGTCCCGTCGTCGCATTCCTCGACGCCGGCTTCGACGAAGCCATCGCCGCAGCTCGCCCATTGGCACTTGGCGCAGCCGTCGGTGTCGACCTCGTTGTCATCGTCGCACGCCTCGACACCCTTATTGACGAGCCCATCGCCGCACGCCGCGAGGTCGCAGCCGTTCGTGCAAGCGTCGTTGTCATTGGCGTTGCCGTCGTCGCAGGCCTCGCCCGGCTGCGCGAACCCGTCGCCGCAGCGCGCGTCGACGCACGTCGTCAAGCACCCGTCGCGGTCGTCGAGGTTGCCGTCGTCGCACCCCTCGCCGGCTTGCTCGACCCCATCGCCGCAGGTCGCGAGCGCGCAGTCGTTGCGACACCCATTGGCGTCGTTCGTGTCGCCATCGTCGCAGGCCTCGACCCCGACGAACACCGCGCCATCCCCGCAGGTGTTGACGCTGCAATCGTTCCTGCACGCGTCGTGATCGGACGCGTTGCCGTCGTCGCACCCCTCGCCGCCATCGTCCACGCCCTGAACCCAGCCGTCGCCACACGCGGCCGCCTGACAGCCTGTCGTGCACGCGTCCGTGTTGTCGAGGTTGCCGTCGTCGCACGCCTCACCCGGCTGGGCGAAGCCGTCCCCGCAGCGCGCCACCTGGCAGGCGCTCGTGCAGCGGTCGGTGTCGTCGGCGTTGCCATCGTCACACGCCTCGACCCCGAGGTGCACGAAGCCGTCGCCGCAGGTCGCCGCCTGGCATTCGGCACAGCCGTCGCTCGTATCGGCGTTGCCGTCGTCGCACGCCTCGACCGTGCCGCCGACCACCTGGCGGATCCCGTCGCCGCAGGTCGGCGTGCGGCACGCGTTCGTGCAGCCGTCGAAGTCGACCGCGTTCGCGTCGTCGCACTCCTCGCCGGGCCCGACGAATCCGTCGCCGCACATCGCGACGGCGCATTGGCTCGTACACGCATCGGTGTCGAGGTCGTTGCCGTCGTCGCACGCCTCGCGGCCCTCGACCTTGGCGTTGCCGCACTTCGCATCGTCGGCGCAGCCGCTGATGGCCGCCGTTCCGCACAAGAGCACTGCGGCTCCGACAAGCTATGCCCGTCCGTTTCGACCCGTCATGGCGAACTCCTCGTGGCTCCCGAAAAAGAAAGAGGCGCGGCGGCCACCGCAATTGGCGCTCGACGCATCCTCGAGATGTTGCATGCCAGCACGACTCTCGTGATCGAGGGCGAGCCGTGCTTTTTCCTGGCAACTACGTTCTATGCCCGCGCCGACGCGCGCGCAATCACCCAGCAAAGAAATCGCCGCAAGACCACGAACTTCAAGGCGTATCGCAGCGAATGACGACATTGTCGATCACCAGGCCGAGGGCCGCGTTGTTCGTCGCGTTGGCGGTCCAGAGGAGGTCGAGCTTCACGCTCGCGCCCTTCCACGTGGTGATGTCGTAGCGCATGCTCGTGACGACCGGCGCCGTCTCGAAGCCGATCGGATTCGAGGACGCCGTGTCGGCCGCGCAGGTCGCGCCCGGCACCGCCACAGGCGCTCCGCCGTTGGGTGCGACGCGCACCGCCAGCGTGTCGTTGGTGCAGCTGCCGTTGTCGCCGGCCGCCAGATCCGAGAAGAGATCGAAGCTCAGCGTACAGCTGGTCGCGGTCGGCGGCAGCGTGACCGCCGGGAACTGAAGGCTCGCGGTCTGCGCTCCGCAGTCGTACCCCGCGAGCGAATTGTTCTTGAGGTCGCCCAGGTAGTAGCTCTGGGTGGTCGGTCCGAAGCCGCCGATATAGTGCCAGCCGAAGTTCTGGCACGCCGCGGCGCCGGTCGTCGAGGCCGTGCAGCCGCTGCACACGGCATCACTGAAGTCCTCGTTCAAGAGGAGCGCCGAGCCGGTCTTGCATTGGACCTCGATCGTCCAGCCCGCCGGGAACTTGTAGCTCTGGTGCCCGCCGGTCGTGGTGCCGTCGTAGATGTCGGCGACCAAGTAGAAGAGCTGCCCGGCGGTCACCGGGAAGTCCTTGTAACTGCACGTCTTTTGACCACCGCCGCAGATCGCGTCGCCCTTCTTGTTCTCCCACACGTAGGCGAGGCACTCGCTCGCGTCGCACTGCCCGCCGCCCGCGAGGATGAACCAGTCGATGACGCCGAAGAGGTTCCCCTGCACCTTCACGCCTTCCTCGTACTCGAGGAAGGTGCAGACCCCGTCGGCGGGCGCGACGAACACATAGGCGTACTCGTAGCCCGTGTTGGCGCCCATATAATAGAAGGCCGGGTCGGCGCACGCCCAGTTCGAGATGGCGCCCGTGTGCGAGCAATTCGGTCCGGCGCAGCTGTAGTCGAATTGGTCGGCGACGCCGCAGTCGGTCCACGCGCCGACGACGCGCCCGGTGTTCGCCTTCAGCTCCTTGACCGGGAAGCACTGCCCGGCCGTGACCGGCGCGGGGTCGTTGGTGACGTGGCTGCACGTGCCCGCTTTGCACTGGTCGTAGGTGCAGCTGTTGCCGTCGTCGGTGCACGGCAGGCCGTCGTCGACCGCCGGGTGCCCGCAGGCGCCGTTCACGCACACGTCCTTGGTACACACGTTGGCGTCGGCCGCGCACGCGAGGCCATTGGGAACGGCCGGGTGGCCGCACGCCCCCGCCACGCAGACATCCTCGGTGCAGGCGTTGCCGTCGTCGGCACAGGCCTGGCCGTCGAAGGCCGGGGCGGTCTTGCAGACGCCCGCGGCGCAGCTGTCGAGCGTGCACGGGTTCGCGTCGTCGCAGGTCTTGGCGGTCCCGACGCACGCCCCACTCTTGCATGCATCTGCAAGCGTACAACCGTCGCCGTCGTTGCACGCCGCCCCGTCGCCGACCGGCACCGTGGCGCACTGCCCCGAGAGCGCGTCACACACGGCGCGCAGGCAGGGGTCGGTCGGCGCCGGGCACGCGACCGCGGTCGTCGGGTCGATCTTGCAGACGTGATCGGCGGCGCACACGAGGCGCCCGTTGCAGTTATTCCCTGGGTCCTGCGCCGCGCAATCCGCGTTGGTGTTGCACTGGCACGTGTCGAGCCCCGGCGCGCACACGCCGCCCTGGCAGTGGTCTTCGCTGGTGCAGGCGTTGTTGTCGTCGCAGGTGTTGGTGTTCGGCGCGAAGGCGCATCCGCTGCGCGGGCTGCAGCTGTCGTTGGTGCACGGGTTCTGGTCGTCGCACGGAACGGCCTGCCCGACGCAGAGGCCGCCGGCGCACGTGTCGTTCTGGGTGCAGGCGTCGAGGTCGTCGCACGGCAGCGCGTTCGGCGTATGGACGCATCCATGGACGGGGCTGCACTGGTCGAAGGTGCAGGGGTTGGCATCGTCGCAGCTCGGCGGGTCGCCGAGGCAGAGCCCGTCGCTGCACGCGTCGCCGCCGCTGCAGGCGTTCTGATCGTTGCACGTGGTGCCGTCGGCAACGGGCTGGGGCACGCATTGGCCGCTGCGCGGATCGCACGTGGCCTTGACGCATTCGGTGTCGCCGGTCGGGTTGCACGCGATGACGGTGAGGGGGTTGACGACGCAGTGGAGCGTCACGCAGACGAGCGTGCCGTTACAGAGATCGAGGTCCTCGCTCGGGACGCAATCGAGATCGGTCGTGCACTCGCAGGCGTTCGGTCCGGCGATGCAGCGGCTGTTCTCGCAGACGTCGCCGATCGAGCACGGGTTGCCGTCCTCGCACGCGGTGCCGTTGGCGGCGGGGGCCGCCTCGCACTGGCCGGTCGCGGGGTTGCAGTGATCGATCGTACAGGGGTTGCCGTCGTCGCACGGCTGCTCCTCGCCGCCGCAGGTCCCGTCGCCGGCGCAGTGGTCCGCCAGCGTGCACGGGTTCTTGTCGTTGCACGGCGCGTAGTTGAACGTGTGGACGCAGGCGTTCTCGCTGCAGTGGTCGTCGGTGCAGGGGTCGTCGTCGCCGCATTCGCCGTCGAAACGGCAACATCCCGGGATCGCGTCGCCGCCGCCGCACACGCCGTCGTGGCACTGGTCGTTCGCGGTGCAGGCGTTGTGGTCGTCGCAGGGGCCGTTGGGCTGGGCCGTGAAAAAGCAGCCCGACTTGTTGTCGCAGCTGTTCTTCGTGCACGGGTCCTCGTCGTCGCAGACGAGCGGCGGGCCGTAACAGGCGCCGCTCAGGCAGTAGTCGGGGTGGGTGCACGCGAGGCCGTCGCCGCAGCGGGTGCCGTCCTGGACGGGCCCGACGTCGCAGCGCTTGGCGTCGTTGCAGATGACCTCTTGGCACTGCGCGATCTCGACTTTTCCGACGCATTCCGCGGCCGTCTCGCAGGGGATCCCGGCGGGCTCGCTGGCGTCGGGAGCGGCGCGCTGCTTGTCGTCGCCACAGGCGGCGACGACGGACACGAGGCAGGAGGCTATGGCGGCGACGAAGGGGTCCGAAGTGCCATGGGGAGACTCCGCGCGACGAAGAGGCGAGATGGGGGGCGACTCGAGCTCGAACGGTATCATGGTTGACGCGCCGTGCCATCCAGCCCGATCGCATGCATTTGCATGCACGGGTCACCGGGTTGCTGGCGACGTCCCGCGCGGGGCACGACCGACGCCGACGCCCATTTGACACGCTCCGTCGAGCCTGCGAAACCAGAGGCAACTCCGAACGATTCGCCGAGGGCCGTCCGCGGCGAAGGGACTCGACGAAGGCGAGGTGCTCATGCGCGGCCATCTGAAGGCATTGGGGTTCGTGACGTGTCTGGGATGTGCCGCGGCGTGCACCGAGGACACGACCTCGGGCGGCATCGACGCCGTCGGGGCCGACACCCGAGGCGAGGACACGACGATCATCGAGGTGGGGCCCGAGACCTTGGCCGAGACCGCACCCGAGACCGCGCCCGAGACCGCGCCCGAGACCGTGGCCGAGACCGTGGCCGAGACCGTGGCCGACACCGTGGCCGAGACCGTGGCCGACACCGAGCCCGACACCGAGCCCGACACCGAGCCCGACACGACCCCCGACACGACCCCCGACACGACCCCCGACACCGAGCCCGACACCGAGCCCGACACGACCCCCGACACCGAGCCCGACACCGAGCCCGACACGACCCCCGACGCGTCCCTTCAAATCACCGGGGTGCTCCACGCCCTCGGCACCGGCACGTACGCGGGTGGCCCCTTCGAGGTGTCGGGCGCCACGGTGACCTACCTCAAGCCGGCGCTCGGGACGGGTACGGATCTCCCGGGCTTCTTCGTCCAAGCCGCTCAGGAGGGCCCGGCCCTCTTCGTCAAGTGGGATCAGGCCGACCCCGCCGTGCGCGTGGGTGATCGGGTCACCATGCGGTTCGACGCCGTCACCGCACAGCACACGCCACCGGCAGCCCACAATGTGACGTCCCTCTCCGTGGACGGCCACGACGACGCCGTCGTTCCGACGCTCGTCCAGGACGAGAGCGGTCTCGAGTTGTGGGCGGCCATGGCGCTGACACTCTATCAAAACGAGATCATCCGCGTGAGCGGCACCATCACGTCGCAAGGCCTATTCAGCGGCCCCGACTTCCTCGGTTTTCGCTTCGACACCGTGGCCAGCGCCGGCGTCCAGGCGCTCGAGCTGCGCTTCCCGGCGGCGCTCAATACCGATCTCGCCCTCGCCCCCGGCTGCACGTTCGAGCTCGCGCGCGTGCCCGTCTGGCGCTACGACGCGCGCATCCAGGTCTCCTTCTTCGACGCCGCCGAGATCGTCGCGAACTGCGGCGCCCCGAAGCTCGCGCGCGCCTTCGCGAGCAGCAGCACGAGCCTCATCCTCGACTTCGATCGTCCGATCGATCCGAGTTCCATCGACGATGTCGTGACCCAATTCCTGTTCAGCGGCGGAACCACTGTCCTCACGCCGAGCGCGGCCGTGGTGAGCGGCCGGCGCGTCATCGTCACGACCAGCGTGCAAGAGGCCGGCGCCAGCTACACGGTCACGGTCGCCGGATCCGTGAGCGACTTCCTCGGCAGCGGCGTCGACGTCAACGCCGACACCGCGACGTTCAAGGGCGTGTCGGCCCCCGATCACCTCGTCATCAACGAAATCGACTACGACATGCCGGGTTCCAACGATTCGATGGAGTTCGTCGAGATCCACAACCCCACGGACGCCGCGGTCTCCCTGGTCGGTTGGAAGCTCGTCGCCGTCAATGGCTCGACCGGCGCGCCCTACGCGACCTGGTCCCTCGATGCCGTCGGATCCTTGCCCGCCGGGTCCTACCTGGTCGTCGGTTCGACGACGCTCGTGACGCCCCTCGCCGAGAGTGCCACGCTGAAGAGGCTCGCGTTCGGCACCGGTGACACGGACCAGCTCCAAAACGGGGCGCCCGACGCCGTCCGCCTCGAAGACGCGGCGGGGACCGTCGACGCGATGTCGTACGAGGGCTCGGTCGCTGGCGCCGTCGAAGGCGTGGGGGCGTACGGAGTCGACGCAGGCTCGGACGACGCACTCGCGCGCTGCCCCAACGGCATCGATAGCCAGAACAACGACTCCGATTTCACGCTGTCGGGTCCGACCCCTGGCGCCGAGAACGCCTGCGCACTCTGACCGTGCCACCCGCACGGCGCCCGTCCGTACCCGCGTCCGTCATCGCGCCCGCGCGGCCTCCGTGACCCCGCTCTGCCAGTTCTTCCATGCCTCGCTCGCCACGACATGCGCCAGGCGCGCACCCGTCCGAGCGGGCGGGGGCTGACCGCCCCTTGGTGTTTGTCGGCCAGCCGTGGCATCGTGCCAAAACTGGAGCTTCGTCGTCACGACTCCCCCTAGTCGCTCCCCCGGAGGCACCGTCATGAGAGGGCCCGCTTTGCTGCTTGCTATTGCGGTCGGAGCCTGCTCGGACACGAGCACCTCGAACGGACACAGCGATGTCGCGGACGGCGTCGACGGAGCCGCCGACGGCATCGTAGGCGAGGTGAGCGACACCCGCGACGCCGGGGAAACGGGCACCTCCGCGACCGACACCGTTGGGGGCGATACCCAGGACATCGTCGAAGAGGAGGTCGAGGGCGGCTTTCGCTGGCCGTGCCTCGAGAACAGCGACTGCTTCTCGGGCCTCTGCATCGACACCGACGAGGGCAGCGTGTGTACGCGCAATTGCAGCGAGAACTGCCCCGACGGGTGGCGCTGCGCCGGGGTGCAGGCGGGCGGATCGGACGTCGCGTTCGTGTGTACGCCGCTCGGAACGCGCCTCTGCCAGCCGTGTACGATCGACTCGCAGTGCGCCGGCGGATACTGCGTGGCCGACGCGAGCGGCAACCGCGCGTGCTCGCGCCCGTGCGGCGACGACGACAGCTGCCCGAGCGGGTTCGCGTGCGAGTCGCTCGCCTCGGAGGCCGACGCCGCCACCCTGAGCAAGCAATGCGTCCCGATCACGGGACGCTGCGACTGCACGGCGGCCAATGCCGGTGAAGAGCGGCCCTGCCCGGTCGAGAACGCCTTCGGTCGCTGCTGGGGCGTCGAGCTCTGCGACGGCGCCGCCGGGTGGTCCGCGTGCAACGCCGCCGTGCCTGGGCCCGAGGCGTGCGACGGTAACGATCAGAACTGCAACGGCGTCGCCGACGAGAGCCTGACGCCGCCCGCCGAGCCCTGCGAGGTCGCGAACGAGGCGGGGACGTGCCGCGGAGTCTGGACCTGCACGGGCCCGACCGGCTGGCGCTGCGACGCGCGCGTGCCGGCGCTCGAGACGTGCAACTACCTCGACGACGACTGCGACGGCGCGACCGACGAAGCCTTTCGCGACGCCGAGGGGCGGTACGTCAGTGACGGAGACTGCGGCGTCTGCGGCAACACCTGCACGGGCAAGATCGCGTTCGCGACCGCGACGACCTGCGCGGTGGTCGACGACGCCGCGGCGTGCATCGCGACCGCCTGCGCGGCCGGCTACTTCATCCCGATCCAGACGCAGCAAGCCTGCGTACCGCTGGGCGGCGGCTTCGAATGCTCGTCGTGCTTCGGCGATCCGAATTGCAGCGGCCTGACCGACGGGCGCTGCGAGCTCCTCGACGGCGGCTACCGTTGCACGCGCGGCTGCGCCGGCTCCGAGGACTGCGGCGAAGGCTACACCTGCGACGGCGGGCGCTGCCTGCCGCGCTCGCTCTCGTGCGATTGCCTCGCCTCGAATCGCGGCAACGAGCGCACCTGCCGCGAGGCGAACGCGGCGGGGATCTGCTTCGGCAACCAGATCTGCGACCCCGATCTCGGCTGGTCCGGCTGCACCGCGCCCGTTCCCGCCGCAGAAACGTGCAACGGACTCGACGACGACTGCGACCAGCAGGTCGACGATCTCGCGCCGCACGACCCGCCGATGTGCGCGGTCACCAACGAATTCGGGACGTGCGGCGCGGCCTACGTGTGCCTCGGAGCGGGCGGCTGGCACTGCGACGAGCGGACGCCGAGCGCCGAGAGCTGCGACGGCCTCGACAACGACTGCAACAGCCAAACGGACGATGGTTTCGTCGATGCGGCGACGGGCAAATACCTCGCGCTCGATCACTGCGGCGCGTGCGGCATCTCGTGCGTCGGCGCCTTGCCCAACGCGACCGCGCGCTGCGGCCTCTCGCCCCAGGGGACGCCCCGCTGCGAGGTCGCGCGCTGTGACGCCGGCTACTTCCAGAAGGGCCCGCTCGCGTGCATCCCGGCGTCGGCCGACGCGTGCATCCCGTGCGCGACCGACGCGGCGTGCCCGGGCGGGGCGTGCGTCACGCTGAGCGACGGCGACTTCTGCCTGAACCCATGCGACAGCGACGCGAACTGCACGCCCGGCTACAGCTGCCTCGCCCAGGGCGGCGGCAAGCTCTGCATTCCCGACACGCAGTCCTGCCGCTGCGACGGATCCGATCTGACTTTGCTGCGCGGCTGCTCGGTCCCCTACACGCCGCCCGCTGGGGGCGATGCGTATAGTTGCTTCGGGACGCAAGGATGCACGACGGCGGGGTGGGACGCGTGCGCGCTCGGGGGCGAGGAGTGCAACCTCCTCGACGACGACTGCGACGGCCAGACCGACGAGGATTTCCTGGTCGATGGGCGCTTCGCGACCGACGACAACTGCGGCGAGTGCGGCAACGACTGCACGCTGCTCACGTTCCCGGGCGGCGGCGGCATCTGCAATACCAGCGGCCTCGAGCCGCGCTGCTCGTTGCGCTGCGGCGAGCGCTGCTTCGACGTCAACGTCAACCCGAACGACGGCTGCGAGTGCTGCGATCCGGCGCCGATCGACGTGCCCGATCCGGCCGGCTACGACGCCAACTGCGACGGGCTGGACGGCGAAAAGGACAACGGCATCTTCGTCGCGAAGTGGGGCAGCGACGCGGCCTCGGGCGCCTGGGGCGAGCCCAAGCGGACGATCCAGGCGGGGATCCTGACCGCGGTCGCCGAGCGCAAACGCGACGTCTACGTGGCGACGGGCGTCTACGCCGAGGCGATCGATCTCGCCTTGGGCATCGGGGTCTACGGCGGCTACGCATCCGACTTCGCGTTGCGTAACGGCACGCTCTTCGAGACGGCGCTGCTCGCGCCCGCGCCGACCGCCGAGCGCCCGGCCGCCGTCAGCGCGATCGGGCTCGCGGGCGGCACACCCGAGGCGACCGTCCTGGACGGCTTCGCGGTCTACGGCGCCGCCGTCAAGACTGCTGGCGGCTCGTCCTTTGCCGTGCGCCTGGTCGATTGCGACGCGAGCGTCCGCATCTCGCAGAACCGCATCTTTGGCGGCAGCGGCGGCCGCGGGCGGCGCGGCGGCGATGGCACCGACGGCGCCGACGCGACGGCGGGCGGCGCTGGGATCGACGCCTTCGACGTCTTCGAGAAGCTCGGGCTCCCGGGGCATCAATGCGGCGCAACCGTGTCGGCCGGCGGCACCCCTGGTGTCCAACAATGCGGGGCGATCGACACGAGTGGCGGCGCCGGTGGCAACCGCGTCTGCCCGGTCTACCCGGACGCAGGTGCGGGCACGACCCAGACCAAGCCCCCGGTCGCCAGCGAGACGGGCGTCGCGGGCAAGCGCGGCGGCGCCGCGGCGGCCGCAGCGGGCGGCGCGCCGGGCTGGGACGTCTATCACCAACGCTTCTCGTGCGAGGGCTACGACACTTACGGAATCGTCGAAGGACGTGACGGCAACGACGGCGGCTCGGGCACCGATGGCCATGCGGGCGACGGTTGCACGGACGCGCAAGGGTCTGTCGTCGGGACCGAATGGATCGCCGCCGGTGCGTCGGGGGGCGGCGAAGGATCGCACGCGGCGGGCGGCGGCGGTGGTGGCTCGGGGGCCGGCGCCTACGCGCACGACTCGTGCGCGGCCAAAGGACTCAACTACGACAATATCGGCGGCACCGGCGGCGGCGGCGGTGCGGGCGGGTGCTCCGGAACCCCGGGACGCGGTGGCACCAGCGGCGGCGGGGCGTTCGCGATCCTCGTCCTCTTCACGGCGCCGCCGACCACGCTGCCGACGATCGTCGACAACGTGATCGAGGGCGGCGCCGGC